>DASWBH010000503.1:0-21085 GCA_036390755.1 Thermoanaerobaculia bacterium | reverse complement strand
GCCTCCGTTGTTCCCGCTGCGCACGCGCAGCGAGCTGACGTTTCCGACGGCGACGTTCTCGGAGACGACCGGAACCCGGTCGCCGTCGAAGCGAACGCGCAGAGCGCTGCAGTCGGTGGCTCTCATGTCATCGCCGTCGTCGAACGAGACGCTGCGATCCCGATGATGCGAGTGGTCATGGGCAAGCGCCGTGGCGCCGAAGAGGAGCAGGAAAACGGGAACCAGTGCCTGGAATCGTCGCATGCGGAATTCCTCCATCGCACGTGATAGACGCAGCGGAGAGCCAAAGGTTAGTTGCTGGTTGCTAGTTGCTAGTCGCGGGTTTGAAACGACTAGCAACCAGCAACTAGTTAACCGTTGGTGATGATCAGTTCCACGCGCCGATTCTGCTGCCTGCCGGCCTGCGTCTTGTTCGTGGCGATCGGGTCCTTTTCGCCGAGGCCGGTCGCGGTGATGCGGTCGGCGGGGACGCCGGTGCCGGCGAGGAACTCGCGGACCGCGTTCGCGCGCTTCTCCGACAACGTCTGATTCTTGTCGGAGCTGCCGACGTTGTCGGTGTGGCCCTCGATCGCGACGCGAATGCTCGTGTCGTTCTTGAGCTGATCGGCGATGCGCGCGAGCGTCTTCTTCGCGCCCGGCTTGAGCGTGCTCTTGCCGCTGTCGAAGAGGATGCCCGAAGAGAGCGTGACGATCAGGCCGCGATCGCTCGATTTCGTCGTGGCGACGCGCGAGAGCTCCTGTTGCAGTTTCAGGCGGCGCGCTTCGGCGTCGCGGCGGGCGAGCTCCTGGCGCGTGCGCTCCAGTTCCGCCTGCGCGGTCAGGGCCTGCTGGCGCGACTTCTCGAGCTCGGCCTGACTCTGCT
The DNA here is from genome assembly GCA_036390755.1 of Thermoanaerobaculia bacterium. GTDB lineage: Bacteria > Acidobacteriota > Thermoanaerobaculia > Gp7-AA8 > Gp7-AA8 > DASVHS01. The sequence goes on along the minus strand of DASWBH010000503.1, from coordinate 20,223 downwards.
GCGCCTGCTGCTGCGCGGCCTGCTGCGCCTGCTGCAGTTGGGCTCGGAGCTGCTGCGCCTGCGCTTCCGCTTCCTGCCGCTGCCGCTGCGCGTCAGAGATCGTGGCCTGGTTCTGCTTCTCCACTTCCTGACGATGGGCGAGGTCGGCTTCGCGTTCTTTGCGAAGCGCGGCGAGCTCCTGTTCGCGCCGCTCCACTGCAGCCTGACGCTCGGCCAGCGCCTGCGAGTCCGCGGTTCCCTGCTGCTGCGACTTCTGCAGCTCGGTGCGCAGGCTCTCGATTTCGGAGTTCAGGGCCTGCTCGTTGAGGCGCTCGCGTTCCTGAATCGCGCGTAAAGCGATCTGCTGGTCCTCGACCTGACGGCGCATCGTCTCGACGTCCGACGCGTTTCCGGTGGTGATCGCAGTCTGGTATTTGCGCGTCAGCTCGTCGAGCTGCTGCTCGGCCTGCACGCGCGCGGCGCGGTCGGCGTCGGAGCGCTGTTCAGCGGCTTGCTGTGCCGCCTGGAGCTGCTGCTGCACCGTGGCGCGGTTGGCCTGCTCGCTCGCGAGCTGCTGCTGCAGAGCGGCGCGGTCCCGTTCAGATTGTTCGCGTTGGGCGCGGTCGGCGGCGGCCTGCTTTTCGCTCGCCGCCTGGGCGAGCTGCGTCCGCTGGAGCTGCAGCGCCGGCATGTTCCTGCTCGCCTCGGTGCCGCGCGCGAGGTAGTACGCGCGCCGCGCGATCATCTCGGCAACGTACGCGAGATGATCCGCGTTCTCGTTCTGCCTGTTCGAGCTCGCGATCTTCCGCGCCGTATTCACGTTGTCCTGCGCCGTCTTGAGATCGTTGCCGGCGATCTGGTCCGCGCCGGCGGCCTTGGCCTGATCGATCGCCGCCTGTGCCGCGGCGACGTGCTCCTTGGTCGTCGAGCCGCGGCCGTAGTCGATGGCCGGAGGCTCGTCCTGCAGCGCCAGATCGGACCTGCCGCCGAATTTCGTGATATCCGATTGCAGCTGCCGGATCGCGAGGTTCGTGCTCAGCCACTGCGCCTTGGCCAGCGCCGCGCGTCCTGCCCACAGCGATTCCTCGGCACGGAGCCGGGCCTGGTCGCGCGTCTCCGCGCGCGGCGCATTCCAGTTCTCCGTCGCGAAGCGGATCCGCCACTGCGCATCGTCGTACAGACTCTTCGCCAGCGTCGGCGCTCCGGCGTTCTCCGCCGCAGCGAGCACCTGCAGCGCCTGCGTCTGCAGATTCAGCTCACCCTGCGCGACCGCCTGACTCGGAGTCTGTGCGGCCGCTGGCAGCGCAACGATCAGAGCCGAAAGAAGAAACGTACCGAGATACCGCCACATATCTCCTCCTGATCTGTTATCTCACCCGCGATGCCGGTTCCTCGCCACCTTCGACGCTCGTGAACGCGCCGCCGGTGCCGTGCGCCGCGAGCTCCTGCGCGGTGTGAACGGCCATGATGCTGTGCTTCCGGCCGTAGACGAAGTAGATGATCAGACCGATGGCCATCCATGCGAACAACCGCGTCCAGTTCTCCCAAGGCAGCGAGAACATGAGCATCAGACAGCTCAGCACGCCCATCACCGGAATGAACGGAACCCACGGGCAGCGGAACGGCCGGTGCGCCTCCGGGTAGAGCTTGCGCATGATCAGCACTGCAGCGCAGACGATCACGAACGCGAACAGCGTGCCGATGTTCGTCAGCAGCAGCAGGTAATCGATCGGAAGGAGGCCGGCCATGATGAGGACGCCGCTTCCCACGAGAATCGTCGACTTCCAGGGCGTCCGGAACTTCGGATGCACGTCGGCGAAGAACGACTTCGAAACGAGTCCGTCGCGAGCCATCGCCAGCATGACGCGAGGCGCGGAGAGCATCATCACGAGCATCACCGAAGTGATTCCGGCCACGCCGGCGAGCGCGATCAGGCCCTCGGCCCAGCCAATTCCCTTCTGCTTGAACGCGAGGCTGACCGGTGCGGCGATGTCGAGCTGGTCGTACTTCACCATTCCGGTCAGCACGGCCACCACGAGGATGTAGAGGACCGTGCAGACGATGAGCGACGTCACGATGCCGATGGGCACATCGCGCTGCGGGTTCTTCGCTTCCTCGGTGTGCGTCGACACCGAATCGAATCCGATGTACGCGAAGAAGATGATCGCCGCTCCGGCCAGCATGCCCACTGGTTGGCCGCCGGCGTTTTTCTGCCCGGCGATGTGGAGGCCGAAGAAGTTGAGACCGGTCCATCCGTACGGCGCAAAGGGATGCCAGTTCCGCGTATCGATGTAGAACACGCCGACCACGATGACGAAGATGACCGCCGCCACCTTGATGAAGACCATCGTGGCGTTGAAGTTCGCGCTCTCCTGAATGCCCTTCACCAGAACGAGCGTCAGGATGGTGACGATCACGACCGCAGGGAGATTGACGAGCGAGCCGGTGGTCACGAACACACCCTGATCGAACCGCCAGGGACTGCTTCGCATCGTCGCCGGCAGGATGATTCCTAATTTCGCCAGCACGTTCTGGAAGTAGCCGGACCATCCTGTCGCCACAGTCGCGCTGCCGACCGCATATTCGAGCACGAGGTCCCATCCGATGATCCACGCGAACAGCTCGCCGAGCGTCGCGTAGGCGTACGTGTATGCGGAACCGGCCACGGGCACCATCGACGCGAACTCCGCGTAACAGAGCGCCGCAAACACGCAGGTGATGCCGGCGACGGTATACGAGATCATCAGGGCCGGTCCGCCGACGTTGTGCGCGGCGGCGCCCGTGGCGACGAAGATGCCGGCGCCGATGATCGCGCCGACGCCGAGACTGGTCAGCTGCACGGGGCCGAGAACGCGGCGAAGCCGATGCTCGCCCTTCATCTCTTCCAGGAGAATCTCGAGCGGCTTTCTCTGCATGAGGTTTCTCATTCGCTATTCGGCGCGGCCGCGATCGGGCCGGCCTCCTTTCTTCTCCACAGCACGTAAACGGGAATGCCTGTGAGCACAATGAGCAGCCCCGGCCACGTGGTCGAGGTGCGGTAGAAGAGCAGAGCGAGCAGGATGACGAGCGCGATGACGATGTACGCCGCCGGCACGATCGGATATCCGAACGCCCGGTACGGCCTCGGAACCTCCGGACGTTTGCGGCGCAGCACGAACACGCCGGCAATCGTCAGGATGTAGAAGATCAGGACCGAGAAGACGACGTAGTCGAGCAGGTTGCTGTAGAGGTTCCCGTACATCGGCTGATGCGTGGACGGATCGAGCTGCGGCGCGCCATTCGGCTCGCGCAGGCGCGTGCGCGGCAGCACGAGCAGCACCGACCAGACGCATTGCAGGATCAGTCCGACCGCCGGAACGCGCGCGTGGTTCAGCCGTCCCGTCGCGCGGAAGAAGAGCCCGTCGCGCGCCATCGCGTAGTAGACGCGCGCGCCGGCCAGAATCAGGCCGTTGTTGCAGCCGAACGTCGAGATGACGATGGCGATGGCCATGATCGTCGCCGCGGCCGGGCCCCACATGCTCTGCAGCGCGGCGGTGGCGACGCGGTCGTCGGGGGCACCCTGAATCTGCTCGATCGTCAGCACGCACAAGTACGCGACGTTTGCGAGGACGTAGAGCGTGATCACGCCGCCCACGCCGAGCGCGAGCGACAGCGGCACGTTGCGGCGCGGCTCCTTCACCTCGCCGGCCGTGAAGGTGATGTTGTTCCAGGCGTCGGCGGAGAAGAGCGATCCGACCTGGGCGACGCAGAAGGCGATCAGGAGCCCGAAGCCGCCCATCGTCGCGGCGACCGCCGGAATGGACGAGAACTCCGGATGAATCGTGACCACGTTGCGCGGCGCCCAGAAATGCGAGCCGAAGTTCGCAGAGATCGCCTGCGCGTTCCGTCCGATGAACACTCCCAGGATGATCAGCGCGAGGAGCGAGAGCGTCTTCGCCGACGTGAACGTGTTCTGGATCCACTTGCCGAGGCGGACGCCGCGGGTGTTCGACCAGGTCAGGAACAGAAGCATGATCACCGCGACGAGCTGCTGGGTCGAGAAGCTGATCGCGTAGCTCGTCGACAGGTCGACCGGCGGCACGATCCACTTCGTCGGCGAGATCCACGGAACCATCACGCCGAGATAGCGGGCGAAGGCGACGGCGACGGCGGCGATCGTGCCGGTCTGGATGACCAGAAAGAGCGTCCAGCCGTAGAGGAAGCCCCACAGAGGCGTGTACGACTCGCGCAGGTAGACGTACTGGCCGCCGGCCTGGGGCATCATCGACGCGAGCTCGCCGTAAGACAGCGCGGCGGCGATCGTCAGAAACCCGGTAACGACCCAGACGCCGATCAGCCAGCCGGCCGAGCCGACTTCGCGCGCGATCTCCGCCGGGACGATGAAGATGCCCGAGCCGATCATCGAGCCGGCGACGATCATCGTCGAGTCGAGAAGCCCGAGCTCGCGGACGAATCCGCTTTCAGTGTCAGGCAATGTCGTCGTCGCTGCAGTGGTGGAAGCGGTGTTCAGGGCGGTTCTCCGCATCCGCTGGGTTTTGTAAGCGGGCGCATCTTTACATAGGACTTGTCTGCAACCCAAGCATTCGGCGTGCCTTTACTGCCGATCGCGGAGCGCGGGGCGCGCCGGCGCACGTCTACAGGTTCACCCAGACGCTCTTGGTCTGAGTGTATTTCTCGAGCGCGTCGCGTCCCTGGTCGCGGCCGAAGCCTGACTCCTTGAATCCGCCGAACGGGAGCGCCGGATCGTAGAGGTTGTACGTGTTGATCCACACGGTGCCGGCCTTGATGGCGCGCGCGATCCGATGCGCCTTCGAGATGTCCCGCGTCCAGACCGCGGCGGCCAGTCCGTACACCGTCGCGTTGCCTTTCGCGACCGCGTCGTCGGCGTCCTTGAAGCGGATCGTGGCCAGTACCGGACCGAAGATCTCCTCGCGGGCAATGCGCATGTTCGGATCGACGTCGGTGAAGATCGTCGGCTTCACGAAGTAGCCTTTGCCGGTTCCGATGTCGGCGCGCTCGCCGCCGGCGAGGAGCCTGGCGCCCTCGCGCTTGCCGGCGTCGATGTACTTCATCACGGTGTCCATCTGTTCCTTCGACACGATCGCGCCGAGGCGCGTCTTCGGGTGGAGCGGATCGGCGGCGACCATCTTGCCGGCGCGCTCGGCGACTTTCGTCATCAGCTCGTCGTGGACCGATTCTTCGACGAGCAGCCGCGATCCGGCCGCACACACTTCGCCTTTGCCGTAGAAGATCGCGTTGAGCGCACCGCGCGCGGCCGCGTCGAGATCGGCATCGGCGAAGACGATGTTCGGCGACTTGCCGCCGAGCTCGAGCGAGACCTTCTTCAGCGTCTTCGCCGCGCGCGCCATCAGCTGCTTGCCCACGTCGGTCGAGCCGGTGAAGGCGATCGCGTCGACGCCGGGATGATCGACGATGGCGTTGCCGACGACGCTGCCGCGGCCCGGAATGACGTTGAGCACGCCCGCGGGAAGTCCCGCTTCCTTCGCGTACTCCGCGAACTTCAGCAGCGACAGCGGCGTGTTCGACGCCGGCTTGATGACGACCGTGTTGCCGCATGCGAGGGCCGGCGCGATCTTCCACACCGCGAGCATCAGCGGGAAGTTCCACGGCGTGATCGCGCCGACGACGCCGACCGGCTCGCGCAGCGTGTACGTGAACGCGTTGTCCTGCACCGGAATCGTGTCGCCGGTGACTTTCCCCGACCATCCTGCGAAGTAGTAGAGGCACTCGGCCGCGGCGGGCGTGTCGACGAACTGCGACTCGAAGATCGGCTTGCCGTTGTCGATCGTCTCGATGCGGCCGATCTCCTCCGCGCGCGCGGCCAGCATGTCGGCGAGGCGCCACATGATCCTGGCGCGGTCGCGCGGCTTCATCTTCTGCCACTCGCTCCCCGGCTCCATCTGCGCGCGCGCCGCTTTCACTGCGGCGTCGACATCGTCCGCTCCCGCCGAAGCGACGTCGGTGATTTTCTCTTCGGTCGCCGGGTTGATCGTGGCGAACGTCTCGCCGCTTCGCGCGTCGACGAAACTGCCGTTGATGAAGAGCTGGTTGCGAATCGTTGCTGTCGCTGCTTCGGCGGTCGTCATGGCGGGCGAGTCTACTCCACGCGATAAACGTTGATCGAGCCGCCGACGGTAGTGACGTAGTGCGCGTGATTCGCCGCCAGATAGCGGTCGTAATTCATCGGCCAGACTCCGGGCGCGAAGCTGACGCGGTAGAGATGCCGGCTCAGCGCAAAGTAACCCTTCGGCAGCGGTCCGAAGCCCGGGCCGCGCAGCAGGACCGGGCGCGCCGACCGAACGTCGTAGGCGACATCGGCGCCGCCGAAGTAGTGGACCGTGATCTGCGCGACGTGGTTGTCGCGGCACCACGCGTCGAGCCGCCGCAGGTCCTGGCCCCAGTCGAGATTCGAGTCGATGAGGTACTCGTCCGCGCGACGCGGGCTGCTGATGAATTCGTTGAAGTAGCTGATGTAGTTCGGAAACGCCATCAGGTTTTCGGCGGCGTGCCAGACGAGGACCGCCGCGAGGAGCGTGCCGGCAGCGCTTGGCGTCCTCCCTGCCCGATCCCCGGTCCTCGGTTGAAAGCCGATTGCGGTCGCCGCGTAGAGAAACGGGTAGATCGGCAGCACGTAGCGAATGCCCAGGGTGAGATGCCCGAACGCAGCGATGATCAGGAAGAGGACGGGGAAACCGAGGAGCGCGAACCAGGCAAACCGAGCACCGGGAACCGAGAACCGAAAACGCGCCAGGACGCGCAGCAGCGCCGCGAAAATCAGCGCCAGCGCCGCAACCGTCGTCTTCAGCAGGAACGCGATCTCGTAATAGGCGTAGAAGCCGCTCGTCGAAAACCGCCCGAGGAGAAATTGCGGTAGGACGTGCCCGTGCGTGTACCAGCCGCTGATGGCGCGGATGTTCTCGACGTACTCGCGGAACGGCAGCAGCACGTTGAACGACCGCGCTTCCGCGAGGATGAAGAGCTCCGCGAATGCGATTGCGGAGAGGACGGCCACGGCGAACATCGCCACGAGACGCCTGCGATCGGCGCGCATCGCGAGCGCGGCGATCAGGAGAATCAGAAAGTACGGTCCGAGGATGTTGCCGGAGGTCTTGGACATGATCGCGGCGGCAGAGGCCACGCCGCACCCGATTGCGGCCGCGGCCGATCCGCTCTCGATCATCAAGAGGAAGAGCGCCGCCGCGACGAACGTGAAGAAGCTGAGCGCAAGATCGACCGTGGCCAGACGCCCGTGCGCCATGAGACTCGGACAGAAGCCTGTGAGCACGGCCGCGATCAGCGCGCACGCAACGCTCTTCGTTTCGTGAAGCACGAATGCGTACATCGCGACGATGAGCGCGGCGAAAAGCGCAATCGTCGGCAGCCGGGCCAGGAAAAGCATGCGATGGCCGTCGAATCCTGATCGCCAGAGGAATCGCTTTCCGATCGACCAGTGATCGCTGTTCGCGTTCCAGATCGGCGGCAGCCGGTAACCGGCGATGGCGAGCGGCGCGGCGCTGACTGAAATCCACAGCGGCGGCTCGTCGCGGAAGTAATCGAGCCGGCCGGACATCAGCTTGATCGTGCCGGCGGCGATGTAGGACGGCTCGTCGGAAGTCGCGCTGTCGAGCCAAACGCTCGCGATCGACAGCGCAACGACGACGAGGATGATTCCGGAGAGAACAGCGGCGCCGGTGCGGCGGTCAGGCACGCGCCGCGGCAGGCTCCTCGACGTATCGGGTGATGTCGAAGTTGCGGACGTACATCGAGTGTACCTGCTCCATCTCCGCGTCGGTCAGAGGCGGATGATCGGACGCTGAGGCGAACTCTTCGAGCTGCGCCTCTTCGTAGATGTTCGGCAGCGCGGAGAGGACGGACGGATGGGCGTATAGCCACATCATCGCCAGCTCTCCGATGGTGACTCCGCGCTTCTGGCAGAGCGGCTCGAGGCGTTCGATCTTCTGCAGTCCTTCGACGAGCCACGCCCGCGGACGATGCGAGCGGTGGTCGCTCTCGTCGAATTTCGTCTCGAGCGTGTACTTCCCTTCGAGCATGCCCGAGGAATGCGTGACGCGGATGAGGAACTGTGACTTCGTGTTCGCCTTCCACGCCCGGAACGACGGATCGAACGCGCTCGTCGGCGCGCAGACTTTCTTGTTCGTCTTCGCCTGCGTGGCCTCTTCAACGGCGGGATACGAGGAACCACGCTCGGCGGCGAGGATGAACTCGCGGCCCGGGTCCTGCTCGAGCATGTTGTAGATCATCTGCGTGACCGGGGCGTGACGCACGGCATTCGCGTAGATCCCTTCGTCGCGCCATCCGATCGCGGGTCCGAGCGACGGACCGTAGGCGAGGATCTTCCCTTCGCGCCGCAGCGACTCGAGCGTGTCCCAATGCTCGTCCTGCATCAGCACGTCGACGCGGGGGTTGTGCGGCTGATAGATCGCCACGTGGTCGGTGCCGAGGCGTTTGAGCGATTGCTCGAGCGCGAAGCGGATGAACTTCGGCGACATGTCCTGCGGCAGCTCGCGCTGGCCGCGCGGCCGCTCCGGATTGTTATAGAAGTCGTAGCCGAACTTCGTTCCGACGATCACGTCCGGATGCTCTTTGATGATGGGCGCGAGCACCGATTCCCCGCGACCGTTGCCGTAGGCGTCGGCAGTATCGATGTAGTTGATGCCGCGATCGAGCGCGCTGCGGATCATCCGCTGCGCGTCTGCATCGCTGTAGTTCCCCCACCAGCCGGTCGTCACCGTCCAGGTGCCGAAGCCGAGCTCGGAGAGGGAGAGATCGGTGCCGTGAAGTTTCCGGTAGCGCATCGCGTGATTCTACTTCCCGGCAAACGCCGGTTTCCTCTTCTGGTTGTATGCGCCGAGCCCTTCCTTTGCGTCGTCGCTCTGGAACAGCTGCTGCTGCAGTTCACGCTCGACGGCAAGCGCCGACTCGAGCGGAATCTCCCAGCCGGTCTGAACGGCACGCTTGATCCTGCCGACCGCTTTGGCGGCCTTGTTCGGCGGGCAGAAGCTCCACGCGTACTCCATCACGCGGTCCCACCACTTCTTCCCGTTCTCCTCTGCGGGCCAGACATAGTTGATGATGCCGAGGTCTCGCGCTTCTTCGAACTCGAACAGACCGCCCTCGATCATCTTCTCGATTGCTTTGGACTTCCCGACCAGCCGGGCCAGCCGCTGCGTGCCGCCCGTGCCCGGAAGCACGCCGAGCGAGACTTCCGGCAGTCCGACTTTGCCGGCGCCCTTCTTCGCGATCCGGATGTCCGCGGCCATCGCGATCTCCAGTCCGCCGCCGACGGTGTGTCCGTTCAGCGCTGCGATGACGAGCTTCGGCGTGTGCTCGAACCGGAGCAGCGTCTCGTTCGCATGCAGACAGAAGAAGTATTTGAACCCCGGCGTCACTTCGGAGAGCATCTTGATGTTCGCGCCGGCGGAGAAGAACTTGTCGCCCGCGCCGCGCATCACGATCACGTGCACCGCGTCATCCATGCGCGCATTGAGGATGCACGTGTCGAGCTCTTTGTTCATCTCGTACGTGTAGGTGTTCGCGGGCGGATCGTTCAGCTCGAAGATCGCGACGCCTTTTTCCACTCGATAGTCGATAAGGTTTCCTGACATTACGCGCTCCTGTTTTTGACGGTCGCGGATTGTACAGAAGGATGAAGGATGAGGGATGAAGGATGAATCGCTCCGGTCCCTTCATCCTTCATCCTTCATCCTTCATCCTTTCTCACCGTCCGTCCCCGAAAGAGATCCCGACGCTCAGCGCTGTTGCAACCATCTCGCCGTTCGGGTCGACATTCTTCGGGTTCGAGATGGCATCGCGGATGGGAACGGCCATGATGCGCTCGCCGCGCAGCGCGACCATCTTGCCGAACTCGCCGCGGGCCACGAGATCCGCCGCCGCTTTTCCGAACCGCGTCGATAAGATGCGATCGAAGGCGATCGGTGACCCGCCCCGCTGGATGTGGCCGAGGACCGTCACGCGGATCTCGAGGTCGATGTGCTGCGCGATGTCGGCCGCGACCTGGTACGCGATTCCGCCGAGCCGGCGCGAGGCCTTATCGAGGTAACTCTCTTCTCCGCCCAGCCGCTTCGCTCCCTCGGCGACGACGATGATGTCGAACATCGATCCCTCGCGCTCGCGCTCGCGGATCGACCTCACGATCTCCTCCGGCTGGTACGGGATCTCCGGAATCAGGATGATGTCGGCGCCGCCGCCGAGCCCGGAGTAGAGCGCGATCCAGCCGCAGTGGCGGCCCATGACTTCCAGCAGCATCACGCGGTCGTGGCTCTCAGCCGTGGTGTGCAGGCGATCGACCGCTTCGGTCGCGACCGTGACGGCCGTCATGAAGCCGAACGTGACATCGGTCGCGGCGAGGTCGTTGTCGATCGTCTTCGGCACCGCGACCATCGGCAGACCCATGTCGCAGAGCCGCTGCGCGATCCTGAGCGTACCGTCGCCGCCGATGGCGATGATTCCGTCGAGCCCCAGTTTCTCGGCAGTCTTCAGCACCTCGGCGGAGCGATCCTCGCAGGTGCCGTCCTCCGCCGGGTATTCGAACGGGTTCCCGCGGTTCGTCGTGCGCAGCAGCGTCCCGCCTTTGGGGAGGATGCCGCGGATCGACTCGTTCGTCAGCGGAATCGTCGAGCCCGTCAGCAGCCCCTCGAACCCGAGCTGGATGCCGAGGACGTGGAAGTCGTGGTCGCGGAGGGCTGTCCGCGCGGCGGCGCGGATCACAGCGTTGAGGCCGGGACAGTCGCCGCCGCCGGTGAGGATGCCTAACCGTTTGTGTCTCTTCATGCGGCGCGCAATCTACCAGCAGATTGCGCGCCCTCTCCTCCCTGTGACCTGCGAGCTTCGGCCTGATCCGTCTGGCACCCCTGTTGCTCAATCAACACGTCGCAGGCTCACTTGGGCCGCATGACGCTGGAGGAGATTGCATGGGCAACATTCTTGGATGGCTTCTGTTTGGTTTGATCGTGGGAGCGATCGCCAAGTTCCTCATGCCGGGCCGTGACCCGGGTGGCTGGATCGTAACGATTCTCCTCGGCATCGCCGGTTCGTTCGTCGGCGGATTCCTCGCCTCGGCCCTGCTCGGCCGTCAGGACAACACCGCCGGCTGGATCGGCTCGATCGTCGGCGCGATTATTCTGCTGTTCATCTATCGCCTGATCGTCGGCCGCCGAACAGTCGTTTAACCGCCCTTTTCCCTGGTGATCGACCCGTGGCCTCGCCGCTTATCGCGGCGGGGCCTTTGTTTTGCGCCCGTTTGAACAAGCCGTTACGGAATGTGCAAAACGAATTGGATGCGAAACTCCTGACACGGCTGCTCGTCTCATCATCCAGAAGCGGAATACCTACACCTGCACACGCACTTGCACTGTGCGCGGATAGAGCATAGAAGGCGGTCGTCAGCCCTCTGAAGCGTCACCGCCACCGCGAATCTCCAATCCATAGAGGCTGCCCAGGAGGAGCCATAGAGTTATGAGTCAGTCCACGAAAAGAGCGTTGTCGACGATCGCGATCATCATCGCCTCCGTCGCTTTCGGCGTTCTCATCACCGCCGACCTCGGGCTGATGCGCCGCTCGAACGCCCAGACGACGTCTGTCGCAACGACGCAAGGCCCTGTCACTACCGTCACCATCCCATCGTTCGCTGACGTCGCTTCGCGCGTCATGCCATCGGTTGTGTCGATCACCACGACCGAAATCGTCAAGCAGAGCGACGCTCGCCGTTTCGGCGGCATCGATCCGTTCGACTTCTTCTTCCCCGATCCCCAGAACCCGCAGAATCCGCATCGCCGCAGCCCGCGCGGGCAGCAGAACGATGACGACGAAGACGCCCGTCCGCAGCGCAGCGGCGGCTCCGGCTTCATCATTTCGCCCGACGGCTACATCCTGACGAACAACCACGTCGTCGAAGGAGCCACGAAGGTCGAGGTGCACTTCGGCGCCGACGAGAACGGCAACGGCGGCCGCACGATCGCCGCGCATATCGTCGGCCGCGACCCGGCCACCGACATCGCGCTCGTGAAGATCGACGTCGCCAACAATCTTCCGTTCGTTCCTCTGGGCGATTCCGATCGCATCCGCAAGGGTGACTGGGCGATCGCGATCGGCAATCCGTTCCAGCTCGAGAACACCCTGACGGTCGGCGTCATCTCCGCCAAGGGCCGCGCGCTCGGATTCAGCGAAGAGACTCGCTCGTTCGAGAACTTCATCCAGACCGACGCCGCAATCAACTTCGGCAACTCCGGCGGCCCGCTGCTCAACATCAACGGCGAAGTCGTCGGCATCAACACCGCGATCCGCGGCGGCGGCGCGCAGGGCCTCGGCTTCGCGACGCCGATCAACACCGCCAAGCGCCTCCTGCCGCAACTCAAGCAGGGCAAGGTCACGCGTGGCTATCTCGGCATGACGATCGGTGAAGTCACCGAAGACGCGCGCGACGCGTTCGGCCTCGCGCCGGGAACGACGGGCGCCGTGGTCCAGAGCGTCACGCCCGGAAAGCCCGCCGAGAAGGCCGGCATCCAGCACGGCGACGTGATCACCGAGATCGACGGTCGCCCGATCCGCAGCAACCGCGACCTGATCGACTACATCTCGTACCTGCCGGTCGGCAGCGCCGTCCGCATCACGCTGCTTCGCAACGGCCAGCACGAGACGGTCACGGCGCATACCGCCGAGCGCCCGCTCGACGTGGCAGCCGCGGACGAGCCGCAGACCAATCCGGTCGAGCCGGCTCGCAACAAGCTCGGCATGTCCGTGCAGGACCTGACGCCGCAGGTGCGGCAGATGTACGGCCTGAGCGAGGACGTCCACGGCGTGGTCGTCAGCAGCGTCAAGGCTGTCTCGGCCGCCGCGGACGCCGCGATCAGCGAAGGCGACGTGGTGTCCGAGGTGCAGGGACAGCGGATCAATAACGCGAACGACTTCCGCACCGCGCTCGACCGGCTGAAGAGCGGCCAGAAGGCGCGGATGTACGTGACCACTGCGGCACGCGGCGGAGCGGCTTTCTCGAGCTACCGCTACGTGACGATCCCGTAACGCCGAGCGCAGAGCGCGGAGCGCAGAGGGCAGGTCGATCCAGACCTGCCCTTTTTCATTTGTAGAATCCTGCGCGTGAATGACGAGACGTACATGCGGCGCGCGCTGCAGCTCGCCGAGCAGGGGCGGTACTCGGTCAGCCCGAATCCGATGGTCGGCTGCGTCCTCGTGCGCGACGGCGAAGTCATCGCCGAAGGGTGGCATCGGCGCGCCGGCGAGGCGCACGCCGAAGTCGATGCGCTGCGGAAGACCGGCGACGCGCGCGGCGCGACGATGTACGTCTCGCTCGAGCCGTGCGCGCATCACGGGCGCACGCCGCCGTGTGTCGACAGCATCGTCGCCGCCGGCGTCCGGCGCGTCGTGATCGCGATGGCCGACCCGCACGACGTCGTGAACGGCCGCGGCATCGAGAAGCTCCGCGCCGCGGGCATCGAAGTCGTCGCCGGCGTGTGCGAAGCGGAAACGCGGCGGCTGAACGAGAAGTTCGTCTGGGCCGTTTCGCAGAATCTTCCGTTCGTCCTGATCAAGGCGGCGATGACGCTCGACGGCAAGCTCGCCACGATCTCTGGCGAGAGCCAGTGGATCACGTCAGATGCCGCGCGCGAGCGCAGCCTGGCGTTGCGCGAGGAGTACGACGCGATTCTCGTCGGCAGCGGCACCGTGCGCGCGGACAATCCACGCCTCACGCGCCGCCTCGGACTGAACGGCTCGATCACGCCGTGGACGCGCGTCGTCCTCGACGGCGACGGCGACATGCCCGCGCACGCCCAGCTCCTCGGCGACGGCGGACGTGCGATCGTGTTCACGTCCTCCAATGCGGAGCCGCGCGACAACGTCGAGCTCATTCGCACCGCGGGTCGCGCCGATCTGGCCACCGTGCTAGGCGAGTTGTACGGCCGCGGGATTCAGTCGGTGATCGTGGAAGGAGGAGCAGTCGTCGTCTCGGAATTCATCCGCGCCGGCCTGTGGCAGAAGATGGTCCTGTTCGTCGCGCCCGCGCTCGTCGGCGGCGGCAGCGCGCCGTCGATTCTGAGCGGCGATGGCGTCATCCGGTTGACAGACGCGTACCGCTTTCGTTTTGATCGCGCGGAGCTCGTCGGACGCGATCTCATGATTACTGCGTATCCGACGTAGAGATTCGGGATTCGGGATTCGCGACGAGGTCTCCGAATCCCGAATCCCGAACAGCGAATCTCGAATCCATGTTCACCGGCATCATCCTGCACACCGCCACGATCGAATCGTTCGACCGCCTTCCGCACGGCGCGCGGCTGCGCCTTCGCACGACGGACTCCGAACCGTTCTCGCGCGGCGAGAGCCTTGCGGTCAACGGTGTCTGCCTGACGGTGATGCCGGACGGCGGCTCGCTCGTCGCCGATCTCTCGGACGAGACGCTCTCGCGCACGACGCTGGGATCGCTCGCAACCGCCTCAGTCGTCAACGTCGAGCGGCCCCTCGCGCTCGGCGACCGCCTCGGCGGCCACATGGTGCAAGGACACGTCGACACCGTCGGCACGCTGCAGTCGATCAATCCCGAAGGCGACTTCGCGGTGTACCGGTGGAGCTTTCCGCGCCAGTACGCGGAGCTCGTGGTGAGCAAAGGATCGATCGCGGTCGACGGCGTCTCGCTCACGATCGTCGAGCCCGACGACTCCTCGTTCGGCGCCGCGCTCATCCCGGAGACGCTTCGCCGCACGAACCTCGGCGGCGCCCGCAGAGGCGACGGCGTGAACCTCGAGTTCGACATGGTCGCGAAGTACGTGCGCAATCTCGTGGCGCCTTACCTGGCGCGGAACAGCGGTTGATCGTCTATCGCAAGTCATCGCAGCTGCGCATCAAACGCTCCGCTGCGCCCGAGCCGCCGTTCTGGTGCGCAACCTCGGTTGCGCCGTACAGCGCGCGCCGCGCCGCTCCGATTGCCATCGACTATCTCGAGCTGCGCGCGAGCTCGACCGAGCGGCTCGAGGTGAACGTCTGCGACCGTACGCGGGACGAGCTCGAACGAACCAGCGCGCGGCTCGCGCAGCCCGTGCTCGTCGAAGCGAGCGAATTCGCCGAGGCGATTTTCAGGAGGGGTGAGGAAGTGCTCGATTTCTGCACCGGGCAGAATCTCGCCGCCGTGCACCTCGTCTCGACGCGAGGAGCGCTTCCCGAGAAGCAGCACGCAGACATGACGCTCGTCATCGCCGCATGGCCGCTGGACTTCGATCGTTTCGAAGAACTATGCGGCGGCGCGCACGGATCGTGGGGCATTGCCGTTCCGGTGCTGTTCCCCGTCACGACGGATCTCGTTGCGCTGCAGGAAATCGCTGCGCTCGCGAAAACGAAAGGCGCGCAGTTTCTGGCATCGATTCCGGTCGAGATCGACGCGACGGCGAAGCAGGCCATTGCGCAGTCGCTCTCGCTTGACGGCGATCACGAGACGTACGCGGCCCTGTTTCATTCGAATCTCGATCCGGTGCACGTCGCCACCGAGCGGCACATCGCGGCGCTCGCAGCCGAAGCGGGTCTCGCCGACCACGTGGTGGTGCCGCGGTCGGACGAGGAGACGAACTGGAACGCGGCGATCATGCTGACGATGACCGCGACGCGCATGCTGGCGATGGAGCACGAGATCGATCTGGCCGCGCTGCTGGCGCGCTCGGCGCGCGCGGTGGCGGAGCTCGACAAACCGCTGACGCGGATCGCCGAGGCGGCGAGCCTGTCGATCGTCGGAGCGCTCGATGATGTGAGCGTGGACGTGTTGTCGGAGTGGCTCGACGGAAAAGAGCCCACCTTCGTCAGGCGCATCAACGAGCGGTGGAGGCTTCGGCGAGATGTTCGTTAAGAGCGCAGATGTAATTACCGGCGCTCGGCGCTCCGCGCTCCGCGCTCCGATTTCCGGTGTTCGACTTTCACGCGCGTCTTGATCCCGCCTCGCACGTAGAAGTCGCCTTCGACTTCGATGAAGCGCGGATCGATCGCCGCGATCAGGTCGTTGGCGATGCGGTTGGTGACCGCCTCGTGGAACGTGCCTTCGTCGCGGAAGGACCAGAGATAGAGCTTCAGCGACTTGAGCTCGACGCACTTCTCGTCGGGCGTGTAGCGGATGCGGATCGTGGCGAAGTCAGGCTGCCCGGTCATGGGGCAGAGGCACGTGAACTCGGGGGCTTCGAACGAGATCTCGTAATCGCGCTCGGGATTCGGGTTCGGGAACGTCTCGAGCTCTCTGGAGGGGCGCGTGGGCATCGACCTAGCGTTTGATTCCGGTACCGCCGCCCGCCGCACCCATCAGCTTCTGGTTGAGCTCCTTGATGCGCTCCTGGAGCTGCGCGATCTTCGACTGCGCGTCGGCGCGCAGCCGCTCGGTCTCGGCTTTCATGCGCGCGATCTCGTCGTCCTTTTCCTTCACGCCGCCCTGCTGCTGCGCGGCCGCCTCGCGGAGGGATTCGAGATCGTGCTTGACGTGCTCGATCTCCTCCTCCTTGTCCGTCAGGCGCTGCCGCCACTGCACTTCCTGCTCCTCATAGAGGCGCTTGATGTCCATGAGCTCTGTGATCTGCGAGAAATCCGAATACGTCGGGGCCATCTCTCCTCCCTGGCGGACGCGCTCTTCGATCTGCGGGAAGAGCTTGCGGAGCTTGAGCGAAAGATCGTCGGGATCGCTCGCCAGCAGCATGGCGTCTTTGTACGTGATCTTCTGATGGACCAGCAGCGCGATGAGCGACTGGTTCATCGACTGCATGCGGTAAAGGCCGACCGAGCTTTCCATCTCCTCGAGGATGTCCTTCGTGTGGCCATCCTCGATGAGCTTGGCGATTCGCGGTGAGTTCTTCAGGATCTCGACGGCAGCGGTCATCTGACCTTCGATGGTCTTGATCAGCTTGAGCGAGATGATGCCGCGCAGCACCAGCGCCAGCTGCGAGCGGATCTGCTTGTGCTGGTCGACGGGAAAGGCGTCGATGATGCGGTCGATCGTCTGCGCGGCGTTGTTCGTGTGCAGCGTCGAGAAGACGAGGTGGCCGGTTTCGGCGGCGGTCATGACGGTCTGCATCGTCTCGACGTCGCGCATCTCGCCGACCATGATCACGTCGGGATCCTGGCGCATCGAGTTGCGCAACGCTTCCTTGAAGCCCGGCGTGTCGGTGCCGACCTCGCGCTGCGAGATCGCCGCCACGCGATCCATGAACAGGAATTCGATCGGATCTTCGATCGTGACGATGTGCAGCGGCTCTTTCTCGGCGATCTCCAGCACCATCGCCGCGAGCGTCGTCGACTTGCCCGATCCGGTCGGCCCGGTGACGAGCACGAGCCCGTCGGGGATCTGCGTCATGTCGCGGATCGACGAGGGCAATTCGAGCTGATCGATGTTGAGGATCTGGATCGGGATGCGGCGGAAGACCGCTCCCACCGTACCGCGCTGCATGTACATGTTGCCGCGGAAACGCGCCACGCCCGGCACGCCGTAGCCGAAGTCGACCGACTGCACGTGATCGAACTTCTCGCGCTGTGTACGGTTCAGCAGCGGCAGCAGCATCTTCTCGAGATCGGACGGCTTGAGCGGCTCGGTTCCGGCGATCGGCAGCAGCTTCCCGCGCAGACGGATGAGCGGCGGCCGCATCGGTTTCAGATGAAGGTCGGAGGCCTGCTGCTTGGACACATAGACGAGCAGGTCGGTGAGGGTGAGCTGTCTCACCTCTTGTACTGGTTGAACCGTCACGGAGCGATTATACGAAGGATGAAGGATGAAGGCTGAAGGATGAGACGCGCGTCACACTTCACACTTCACACTTCATCCTTCATCCTTCATCCTTCATCCTTCATCTCACCGTCTCATCACCGAATCCAGAATCATGAGAAACGCCTCCTGCTGCTTCGGATCGGTCTTGTTGATCACGGCGATGGTTTCGCCGATCCGGAAGCGCTGGTGCAGCTCGTCGGAGGGATGCGATGAGGTGACGACGATCCGGCGCGCGGAGAGCCCTTTCTGGCGGGCGTAGTCGACGAATTTCTTGCCGTCCATGCCGGGCATCTCCAGATCGACGATCAGGAGGTCGATGTCGCCGTCGATCTTCGGCAGCGCGTCGTACGGGTGCGAGTAAGTCTCGACGTCGGCGCGATCGGCATAGCGGTCGGCGATGAAGTTCGACCAGAGATCGCAATACGCGGGGGAGTCGTCGACGACGACGATGCGCTTCATCGCCTCGACTTCTTCTTCTTCTGCGCCGGCGCCGGCGCCGCCGCCACGCTCTCCCGCTCGTCGTATCGCAGCGTTCCGCCGACGATCGTGGCGACGACGCGCCCGTGCAGCGTCTCGCCGATGAAGGGCGAGTTCGACGCCTTCGAGCGGAACGTGTTCGTGACTTGATACCGCTGGTCGACGTCGACGATCGTCACATCGCCCAGAGTCCCCTCGGCGAGCGTGCCGCCGGGCAGATTGAACGCCCGCGCAGGACCCGACGTCAGAAGATCGATGAGACGCGGCAAACCGATGATTTTCTTGCGGACGAGCTGCTCGTAGCAGACGGCGAATGCGGTCTCCAGTCCGATGATGCCGAACGGCGCGAGATCGAACTCGACATTCTTCTCGTCGAAATGGTGCGGCGCGTGGTCCGTGGCGATTGCGTCGACCGTACCGTCGGCGATCGCCTCGAGCACGGCCTGACGATGTTCGGCGGAGCGCAGCGGCGGATTCATCTTCAGATTCGTCGAGAACGACTGCACCGACTCGTCTGTGAGCGCGATGTGGTGCGGCGTCACTTCGCACGTGACCTTCACGCCCTTGGTGCGCGCGGCGCGGATCGCTTCGATCGCGCCGCGCGTCGAGAGATGCGCAACGTGCAGATGGCCGCCGGTCATCTGCGCGAGGATGACGTCGCGCGCGACCATCGTCTCTTCCGATGCGGCCGGGATTCCCGACATGCCCAGGAGGGTGGAGAAGTAGCCCTCGTGCATGACGCCGCCTTCGTTGAGGTGCGCGTCTTCCTCGTGCGCGACGATCGGCATCCGCAGCATCGTCGAGTACTCGAGCGCGCGGCGCATGAGCTGTGCGTTGAACACCGGCCTGCCGTCATCGCTCGCGGCGACGCAGCCGGCCGCGCGAAGATCGGCCAGCTCCGCGAGCTCCTCGCCTTTCAACCCTTTGCTGACGGCGCCGATCGGGTACACGCGGCACGCGCCGTTCCTCCTCGCTTCGGCCAGCACCATCTCGCTGACGGCGCGCTCGTCGTTTGGAGGAATCGTGTTCGCCATCGCACACACGGCGGTGTAGCCGCCCGCCACCGCCGCCCGCGTGCCTGTCGCGATCGTCTCCTTGTGCTCCTGCCCCGGCTCGCGGAGATGCGTGTGCAGGTCGATGAAGCCGGCCGTGACGATGAGACCCGCCGCGTCGATCGTCTCGACGTCCGCGCGGATGCGCTTGTCGACGCGGGCAATCGAGCCGTTCTCGATCAGGACGTCGAGCTTGGCGTCGAGGTCCCGGGAGGGATCGATCACCCGGCCGTTTGTGATCAGGAGATCCATTGGAATGTCGAACGTCGAATTTCACTACTCCGCAAGGTGGCCTCCCGCCAGCAGGTACAGGACGGCCATGCGCACGGCCACGCCGTTCGTGACCTGATCGAGAATCACCGAGTACGGCCCGTCCGCGACATCGGAGGCGATCTCCACTCCGCGGTTCATCGGCCCGGGATGCATCACGATCACGCCTTCCCTGGCACGGCGGAGGCGCTCGGGCGTGAGGCCGAAGGTGTTGTAGTACTCGCGCAGGGACGGGAAGCTGAGCTTCCCCTGCCGCTCGAGTTGGATGCGCAGCATCATTACCACGTCGGCTCCTTCGAGCGCCTCGTCGAGTGAGCTCACGACGCGCACGCCCATCTTCTCGATCTCCACCGGCATCAGTGTCGGCGGCGCGGCGAGCGTGACCTTCGCGCCCATTTTCGTCAGCAGGTGAATGTTCGAGCGGACGACGCGCGAGTGCGCGATGTCGCCGACGATCGACACGTTCACGCCGTGCAGCCGTCCGAGCCGCTCGCGGATCGTGAAGGCGTCGAGCAGTCCCTGCGTGGGATGTTCGTGTGAGCCGTCGCCGGCATTGATCACCGAGGCCGGCAAACGCTCCGCGAGCATCTTCGGCGCGCCGGGATGTTTGTGCCGGATGACGATCATGTCCGGGTGCATGGCCAT
>DASWBH010000502.1:0-5098 GCA_036390755.1 Thermoanaerobaculia bacterium | reverse complement strand
CGCAGGTCGACCACGATGGCGTCGGGCCGCCGCCACGGGAGCGAGTCGATCGCGTCGCGCACGGTGATGTAGCCCACGGCATCGAAGCCGCGCTCGATCAGTTCCGCGCGCAGCATC
This sequence comes from Thermoanaerobaculia bacterium, assembly GCA_036390755.1. Taxonomy (GTDB): domain Bacteria; phylum Acidobacteriota; class Thermoanaerobaculia; order Gp7-AA8; family Gp7-AA8; genus DASVHS01. The sequence goes on along the minus strand of DASWBH010000502.1, from coordinate 4,981 downwards.
GCGCGCGGCCACTGGTCGGCGTCGATGATCCAGATGACCGGTTGCAAGCTCATACAATGCGCGCGATGCGACGCAAACTCACACTCGTTCTTCTGCTCGTCGCCACGGCCGCGCACGCCGACTTTCGCGAATTCCTGCGGATCTCCGTCGATCCCTCGATCCAGGCGAAGCTCCGCCGCGCCGCGGAAGCTTCGCTCAAGCAGTTCCCGAACCTGAAAGCGGACGATCTGGCGATCACGCTCGTCGACCTCACGCAGCCGATCCTCGCGCGCGGCGACTATCACGGCGACGCGCCGTTCTATCCGGCGTCGGTGATCAAGATCTTCTTCATGTCGGACATCTTTCTCCGCAAGAAGTTCGATGTGCCTGACGTGCCGCGCGCGATGCGGGAGATGATCGGCGTCTCGGACAACGATGCGACCGCGTACATCCTCGACATCCTCGCCGGCACCGAGCCCGGTCCCGATCTGCAGGGCAAAGACCTGCAGCGCTTCATCGAGAAACGCCGCTCGATCAACCAAGACTTCGCGCGTCTCGGATACGACATCAGCGCGATGTGCAAACCGTGGAGCTTCGGTCCCTACGGCCGCGACCTCCAGGTCCTCGGACCCAACCGCGAGAACCGCAACCGGCTGACGTCGAATGCGACGGCGTCGCTGATCACGTGGATCGCGCGCCGCCACGCGCCCGACTCGGAGGTGATGCTCGATTTTCTTTTTCGGCCGCTGAATCCGACGCGCCCGGAAGAAGACCAGGTGAAGGAGTTCATCGGCGAAGCGCTGCCCGCCGGCGCGAAAGAGTGGTCGAAAGCGGGGTGGACGAGCGAGGTCCGCCACGACGTCGCCTATCTCGAGTTTCCCGACAAACGAAAGATCGTGCTCGCGATCTACACGCGCGGGCAGGCCGCGGACACGAAGATGATTCCCGCGATTGCGCGGAATGTGTTTGCGGAATTCGGGATCGCGGCCGCGCCGCCGGCGCCGGCAACCGCGGCAAGCGGCCGTTAACGGCCAGCGCCGCCCGCCGCCCGCCCGCAGCTGCCGATTGACACCGCCGCGGAAGCGGCAGTAGTCTCGGCCGCTGTAAACGGTTACATGACGCATGCGACGAGCGTCGAGCCGGTTCGCAACCGCCCATGACGATGTGACGATCCGCGATGTCGCGGCTCGCGCAGGCGTTTCTGTAGCCACCGTCTCCCGCGTGTTCAACCACAAAGGTCCCGTGCGCGAAGCGACGTACCAGCGCGTTCTTGCGGTGGCCGGGCGCATGCGCTACACGCCGCACGCCGCGGCGCGCAGCCTTTCCACGCGGAGCACGAGCGCGATCGGCGTGGTCCTTCCCGAGCTCCACGGCGAGTTCTTCTCCGAGGTGATTCGAGGGATCGATCTGTTCGCGAGAGAGCGGGGGCTGCACCTCATCGTCTCCGGCTCGCACTCCGACGGCGCCGCGATGAAAGCGGTGCTGCAGGCGGTGCGTGGCCGCGTCGACGGTCTGATCGTGATGTCGCCCGACCTCGACGCCTCGACGCTGCTCCACGATCTGCCTCGCGGCGTGCCGGTCGTTCTGCTCAATGCCACCGCGGACGGCCGTTCGTCGATCACGATCGACAACGCCGGCGGAGCGCGCGCGGTCGTGGAGCATCTGGTGGCGCTCGGCCATCGGCGCATCGCATTCATCTGCGGTCCGGCGAACAACGGCGATGCCTCGCAGCGCCGCCGCGGCTATCGCGCCGGACTTCGCGCCGCCGGTCTCGATGCCGACGCTGCGCTCGAAGCGCCGGGCAGCTTCACCGAAGAGTCGGGCTACGAAGCCGGCAAGCGCATCGTGGAGATGTCGAATCGTCCGACCGCGGTGTTCGCCGCGAACGATGCCATGGCCATCGGCGCGCTGAGCGCCTTCAACGAAGCGGGTGTGCATGTGCCCGCCGACCTCGCGCTGGTCGGGTTCGACGACATTCCGATCGCTCGCTTCCTTTCGCCGCCTCTCACCACCGTCAAAGTCCCCATCGCCGACCTCGGCCGGCGCGGTCTGGCCCTTCTTCTCGATTCCTCGAAAGTGCACTCAGAAACGCTCAAACCCAATCTGATCGTCCGCCAATCGTGTGGCGCAGGCCTCACGCGGACGCGAACGAAACCACAGGAGGAGACATGAGAGGTACACGCAGACGCTTTACGCTTCCGCTGATCGCTCTCGTTCTCGTGACGCTGATCGCCGCGTCGGTGGCCGCACAGTCGACCACCGCCACGATCCGCGGCAAAGTCACGAACGAGAAGGGAGCTTCGATCCCCGACGCCGAGATCAACGCAGTCTCGACGACGACCGGCTTCGTGCAGACGGTTCATGCCAGGAGCGACGGCGCGTACACGCTCGGCGGCCTCACGCCGGGCCTGTACCAGATCGTCGTCGCGTCGAGCGGCTACGAGCCGAAGAGCCAGGACGTGCAGGTGCTCGTCGGCCAGAACCTCGACCTCGATCTGAAACTGACGCCGACGGCGGTGCTGTCGGAGTCGATCACGGTCGTCGGCAATCAGGCCGTGGAAACGCGCACTCACGAACAGGCCACGAATGTGACGCCGGCGCAGATGGAAGCGCTGCCGCAGGCCGAGCGCAACTTCCTGAACTTCGCGCAGCTCTCGCCGGGCATCTCCATCTCGCGCGATCCGCAGCGGAAGACGATCAATGCCGACGCTCTGCCTGCCGAGCAGACGAACGTCTTCATCGACGGCATCAGCTTCAAGAACGACGTGCTGCAGGGCGGCGTCGTCGGACAGGACTCCAGCGGCGGCAATCCGTTCCCGCAGAACGCCGTGCAGGAGTTCCGCGTCATCACGCAGAACTACAGCGCGCAGTACGACCACGCCTCCAGCGCGATCATCACCGCGGTCACGAAGTCGGGAACGAACCAGCTCGACGGCCGTGCGTTCGTGCTCCTGCAGCCGAAGAGCTTCGTGACGCAGACGACGCAGCGCTTCGAATTCGAATCGCTGTCGTCGAATCCCGACTATCACCGCACACAGGGCGGCATCAACGTCGGCGGCCCGATCGTCAAGGACCTGCTGCACTACTTCCTCTCGTACGAGGGCGACAACCAGCACGCCACGCAGACCGTCACTGTGCCCTCGCAGTTCAACAGCATCTTCGGCAAGTTCAACGGTGTCTTCCCCGCGCCGTTCAAGTCGAACCTCGGATTCGGAAAGTTGACGTGGGAGCCGGCGCGCAATCAGTTCGTCGACTTCTCCGGCCAGTACCGCCACGAAGACGAGATCCGCGACTTCGGGCAGCAGATTGCCCAGGCGGCCGAAACGAGACTCAACAACAGCGTGTATGACGTGACGGCCCGGCACCAGTTCAACACGAACGACACGCTCAATCAGCTCTCGCTGAGCTGGCAGTGGTATCGCTGGAATCCGATTGCGGCGAACCCGACGCAGGTCGGTCTCGATTACCAGGGTGCGATCCGCATCGGCGGCAATTCCACGACGCAGGACTTCAAGCAGCGCCGCCTCGAGCTTCGCGATGACTACAACGTCGCCACGCTCAAGGGCGCCGGCGATCACAACATCCAGGTCGGCGCCAACGTCGACTTCATGAAGTACGACGTCACGAAGTTCCAGAACGGGAATCCGGTCTTCCACTTCCGGCAGGATCCGGCGAACGGCTTCACGTTCCCGACTGCTACCGATCCCATCGGCGTGCCGTTCCAGGTCGAGTATGGCTTCGGCAATCCGAAGATCGGCGCGACCAACCGCGAGCAGGGTATCTACGGCCAGGACAACTGGACCGTGAACCCGAATCTCACTCTGAACCTCGGCCTTCGCTGGGACTACGAGTCGAACCAGATCGACACGGGCTACGTCACGCCTGCTGCCATCGTGCAGGGCCTGACCGGCAAGGTCGATCCGGCATATTTCTCGACCGGCAGCAACCGCCACCAGTTCAAAGGCGCGATTCAGCCGCGTCTCGGCTTCTCCTATGACCTGTCCGGCGCCGGCAAGTCGGTCATCTACGGCGGCGCGGGCCGTTATTACGACCGCATCTTCTTCAACTCGACGTTCGACGAACGGTACCGGCAGCAGTTCCCGCTGTTCAACATCAATTTCCGCCCGCCAGGAAGCGATCCCGCGAAGTTCCCGAACACCGTGGAGTGGAATCCGAAGTTCCTCGATCCGGCGAATCTCAACGCCCAGATCGCGACGGGCGGTAATCCGCCCCAGATCTTCCTGCTGAACAGCAACCTCAAGCCGCCTTACGCGAACCAGGCCAACCTCGGTTTCCGTCAGGCGATCGCAACGTGGATCGGCTCGGTCAGCTACAACTACGTGCGCGGCTATCGCGGACTGACGTTCGTCTCCGCGTCGGGACTCTGCTGCGCATCGCTCGTTCCGGGATTCGGCAGCGTGATCCTCAACGATCCGGAAGGCAAGAAGACGAAGTACGACGGCATCCATCTCAGCCTCGAGCGTCCGTTCGTCCGTGCCAACGGGTGGGGCGCCACTGTCGCGTACACGCACGCGAAGGCGCAGCAGACCGGCAACGATCTCTTCAGCCTCGATTTCCCGAGCGCTGCGGCGTACGGCTTCCACGACGTTCCGGGATCGGAGAAGGAGCACCTCGTGCTGACCGGCATCGTCGGTCTGCCGTGGGCGATCCAGTTCAGCGCCCTGGGCAACTTCAGCTCCGGCCCGGCGTTCAACGTGCTCGACTTCTCGAAGGGGTTCGATCTCGCAGCGCGCGAGCAGACGCATCCGTTCAGCCGCTCGATCTATCCGGCCAAGACCTTCGGACCGTTCTCGCAGCGCAACATCGATCTCAGCCTGAAGAAGGACTTCGGGATCACGCACGGCGCGTCGATCGGTCTTCAGGCCGACGCGTTCAACCTCTTCAACTGGACGAACCTCGGCTGTCTGCAGAACTTCATCCCGCCCGAAGGCAACCCGAACCTCGGCCAGCCGACGTGCGTGACGGAGCTCGGACGCCGTTA
>DASWBH010000501.1:0-1895 GCA_036390755.1 Thermoanaerobaculia bacterium | reverse complement strand
TTGTCGAGGCGATAGAGCTCGTTCGCGCCGAAGGTCACGACCCAGATTTTGCCGTCGACGACTTCCAGTCCGTTCGGGCGATTCAGATCCTTCCCCGATGCGATCTTCTTCGGCTTGTCGCCGGAGATCTGCCAGACGGCGTCGGTGCCGGTCGGATCGAAGTTGCCGCCCGCGCCTGCCTTCATCCCGCTGTCGGAGACGTAGACGTCCTTGCCGTCGGTGGCGAGATCGTTGAGGAACGTGGAACCCGGAATCGGGATCTCCCCTTTCGGCGCGCCGGTCTTCCTGTCGAATTTGCGAACCGTCGTGAGATCGCTGACGTAGAGCGTGTCGCCGACGATGGCCATGCCCTTCGGTGCGTTCAGGGTCACGTTGTTCTTGCCCGCCTCGATCCACTTCGCCTCGATGGCGAGCGAATCGGGGGTCACGCGCGAGATGTAGCCGTTGTTGTCGGCCGCGAGCGGCTGTCCGTTGATGTTGCTGATGAAGTAGACGTCCTGGTCCTTGTCGTGAAGAACCGATTCCGGCGTGTCGAGTCCCTGCTTCAACTCGGTGGGTTGCGCAGCGGCCGCGCTCGAGGTCGTCGCCGTACTCGAAGTCGTCGCCGCGGCTGATGCAGTAACGGCGGTGGTGGATGTGGACGTGTTCTGGGTCGTCTCTTTCGTGCACGCGACGATCGCGAGCGCGGCGATCAGCAGCATCGATCGCTTCACCATAGGAAACCTCCGTCTGATTTTTCAGCGTTGCCGGCGCGTCCGGTCGAGCACGTCCGGCGCGAATCTCATTCGCGTGTTCGCGCTGCGCATCTCGGAGCTGACGGTCGACTCCGGCGGGACGGGAGGCATGACATCGGAGGGCGATCCCTGTCGGGCGATCTGCTCGTCGATCCGTCGCGTGAACTCGCGCGCGGAATCGTAACCCTGAAGCTTCATGAGGTGGTTGCGCGCGGCGATCTCGACCAGCAGCGCGAGGTTGCGGCCGGACGCGACCGGCAGCCGCACGTACGGCTTGGAGACGCCGAGGAGCTCGTAGGTCTCGCCGGCGATGCCGAGGCGGTCGTACTCGGTGCCTTCGATCCACTTCTCCAGTCTGACGACGAGGTCGATCGGCTTCACGTCGCGCGTCGAGGCCACGCCGAAGAGGTCCTTGATGTCGATGATGCCGATGCCGCGCAGCTCCATATGGTGGCGCAGCAGGTCGTTCGAGTAGCCGAGCAGGACGTCGTTTGGATGGCGGCGGATCACCACCATGTCATCGGCGATCAGCCGGTGGCCGCGATACACCAGGTCGAGCGCGCACTCGCTCTTGCCGATTCCGCTGTCGCCGAGGAGCAGGACGCCGATGCCGTAGACGTCGAGGAGGCCGGAGTGCATCGTGATCTTCGGCGCCATCGTCTCTTCGAGGAAGTACGTCGTGCGCGTGATCGCCGTGGACGACATCGCCGTCGTCGAAAAGAGCGGCACCGACCGCTTCTCGCACTCTTGCTTGAACTCCTCGAGCGGCGTGATGCCCTTGGTCACGATGAAGCACGAGACGTCGAGCGCGGCGACGTCGCGAACGCGCTTCTCGCGAAGGCGCGCCGGCAGCGACTGCAGGTATTTCGTCTCCGACTCGCCGATGATCTGCACGCGCCACGGCTTGATGTATTCGTAGTAGCCGGCGAATGCGAGGCCGGGCTTCTGCACGCGCGGCCGGAGGATCGTGCGATCCAGGCCGTCGTCGCCCGTCACCAGCTTCAGCGCCAGCTCCTCGAGCTCCGCCGAAAGCAGCGTGCGCACCGTCGTTTGTAGAAAGTCTTCCTCGGGCACGGGAGTATGGTAAACCTGTTGTCAGTTATCGGTTGTCAGTTGTCGACAACTGAGAACTGACTACCGACAACCCGAGTTCAGACTTCA
>DASWBH010000500.1:0-3174 GCA_036390755.1 Thermoanaerobaculia bacterium | reverse complement strand
AGCTCACGGGCGCCGTACGCGACGGCGACGTCGTCCATGTCCGCGCGGTTCTCGCGCATGGCGCTGATCCGAATCGGCCGACAGGCGTGAACTCGTGGACGCCGCTCATTCACGCCGTGCACAAGAACGAGCTCGGCACCGCCGCCGCACTCATTGACGGCGGCGCCGACGTGAACCGCGGCGCGCCCGACGGCATGACTCCCCTGATGATGGCTGCCGCATATGGCAACGACGAGATGGTCAATCTTCTTCTTCGCTACCAGGCCGATCCGCACGTGAAGGCGAAGGACGGATCGACCGCGCTCGACTTTGCGCTTACCGGCATCTCCGACATCGACAAGTTCACGCTCTTCCGATGTCAGGACTCGACCGTATCGCTTCTGCTCCGCCGCTATCCCGATCTCCGCGGCTCCGAGACATCGTCGGCGCGGGCGTTCGCAGCCGTGAAGCGCTGCACATCGTCATCCTGAGCGCCGCAGAGCGCGAAGGATCTGGGCGGTGGAAACGCGCCCCCGCCCAGATTCTTCGCCATCTCCGCGGCTCAGAATGACATCACCGCTCCGACACGCGCAGCACGATCTTGCCGAAGTGATCCTGTTTCATCCGCCGGTGCGCGTGCGCAACCTCTTCGATCGAGAAGAGTGAATCGATCACCGGCGTGATGCGCTCTTTGCGCATGTCGTCGCCGAAACGCGCCATGAATGCCTCGACGATCCGTGCCTTCTCTTCCGTTGACCGCGTGCGGAGCGTCGATCCGATGATCTGCTGCCGTTTGGACAGCAGTGCCGTAATGTCGATCTCGGCCTTCCGCACGCGGCCCATCGATCCAATGATGACGACGCGGCCGCCGGTGCGCAGGACATGGAGATCCTTCGTGAGATACGCCGCGCCGACGTGATCGAGCACAACATCGACGTCGCGTGCGCGCAGCGCGAAGTCATCCAGGTGGTAATCAATTGCTTCGTCAGCCCCGAGCCGGATGCACTGCGCGCACTTCGCGGCAGAGCCGGCCGTCACGATGATGCGGAGTCCGGCCAGCCTCGCCAGAATGATCGCCGAGGTGCCGACGCCGCTGCCGCCGCCGTGGATCAGAATGGTTTCGCCGCGGCGCGCAACGCCAAGCAGAAAGATGTTCAGAAACGCCGTGAGGAACGCTTCGGGGATCGCCGCCGCTTCTTCGTCGCGGAGGTCGCCCGGCACATGCATCGCCGACCCGGCATCGACCACCACCTCCTCGGCATACCCGCCGCCCGGCAGCAGTGCCATGGCGCGATCGCCGTAGCTCCAGCCGTAGACCTCTTTGCCGACCTCTGTGACGACGCCGGCGCACTCGAGTCCGAGGATCTCGGAGGCGCCGGGCGGCGGAGGGTAGAGACCCTGCCGCTGCAGCAGGTCGGCGCGATTCACAGCGGTCGCGCTCACGGCGATTCGCAAATCGTGTTCGCCGAGGATCGGGCGCTCGACCTCGGCGAGAGTCATGACGGATTCATCACCAAATCCGTTCAGCACGACGGCGCGCATCGGCGCGCTAGTATGTGCGCCGCGATGACTTCAGGCAATGCCGACGGACTCGCGGTCTCGTGCCGCGACCTCCGGAAGTACTACGCCGACGTGAAAGCGGTCGACGGTCTCGACCTCTTCGTCGACCGCGGCGAGTGCTTCGGCCTCCTCGGCCCCAACGGTGCCGGGAAGACGACCACGATCGAGATTCTCGAAGGTCTCACTCCGGCCGACGGCGGCGACGTGCAGATCCTCGGCCTCACCTGGCGGAAGAACGATCGCGAGTTGCGCGAGCGCATCGGCATCTCTCTGCAGGAGACGCAGCTCAACGAGAAGCTGACGGTGTACGAGACGCTGCGCCTGTTCCGCTCGTTCTACAAGAGCGGACCGCATCCCGATCAGCTGCTGCGCGACCTTTCCCTCGATGAGAAGCGCAACGCACGCGTCGGCAAGCTGTCGGGCGGACAGAAGCAGCGGCTCGCCGTCGCATGCGCGCTCGTCGGCGATCCCGACATCCTCTTTCTCGACGAGCCGACGACCGGTCTCGACCCGCAGAGCCGGTTGCAGCTGTGGGAAGTGGTCGGGCGCTTCCGGGTGAAAGGCGGGACCGTTCTGCTCACGACGCATTACATGGAGGAAGCGCAGAGGCTCTGCGATCGCATCGCCATCGTCGACCACGGTCACCTGATCGCGCTCGGCACGCCGGCGGAGCTGATTGCGCGGCTCGAAGCGGCGAACATCATCGAGTTCACGAGCGACCCGCAGATCGAATCGGACGGGTTCTGCAATCTGGCCGGATTTCACGGCTGCACACGGCGCGGCGAAAGTTGGCAGCTTCGCGTCGACTCGCTCGCCGACGCGGTTCCGCAGCTCATCGCGGCCGTCGAGCGGAGCGGCGCGAAACTGAAGACGCTCACCACGCACGAAGCGACGCTCGAGGATCTGTTCGTGTCGCTGACCGGCAGGGAGTTGCGCGATGCTTAGCGCAGATCAGAACGGAGTGCGACCCGCGCTCGTCGAGCTCACCAGCGCGCGGCTGAAAGAATTCATCCGCGAGACGGAAGCGCTCTTCTGGGTCTTCGGCTTCCCGCTCCTTCTCACGCTGCTCCTCGGCTTTGCGTTTCGGGAGAAGCCGCCCGACCGGATTCCTGTCGGCGTGATCGACGGACCGTCCGCGCAGGCACAACTGCGAGCGTTGCAGGCCTCGCCGGCGTTGCAGCCGAAGATTTACCCGGAACCCGCCGGTCGCGAGGAGTTGCGCCGCGGCAAGATCTCGCTGCTCATCAGCGGCGGCCAGCCGCCGGTGTACGTGCTCGATCCGACGCGGCCCGACGCACGAACGGCGCGGGTCGAATCCGACGACGCGCTGCAGGCGGCGGCGGGTCGCCGCAACGTGTTCACGCCGCGCGATCAGCGCGTCGAAGAGCAAGGCTCCCGCTACATCGACTTCCTCGTGCCCGGCCTCCTCGGCATGAACCTGATGGGGACCGGAATGTGGGGCATGGGCTTCACGATCGTGAACGCCCGAACCAAGAAGCTGCTCAAGCGGCTGATCGCCACGCCCATGCGGAAGAGCGACTACCTGATCGCGCAGTTCCTCGCCCGCCTCGTGTTTCTCGTCATCGAGATCGTTGTCGTCGTCGGCTTCGCGCGGATCGTCTTCGGCGTTCGCGT
>DASWBH010000499.1:0-9535 GCA_036390755.1 Thermoanaerobaculia bacterium | reverse complement strand
GCGATCGATCGGCTCGGCGGTTTCAGTGGGCCGTGGCGGAGGTGGTGTGGCCGATGCGGTTTGCGCCGGCGGCTGCTCGGTCGTCGTCGGTGCTGTCGACGCGGCGTCGGTCGCAGTCGACGGCGCGGTTTGGGTCGTCGCGACGTTCAGCTCCGGCGAGCCCGATGCGGTGACGTCCACTCGATCGATGTCGGCGTACGCGATCTGGTTGTTGAAGTCGACAGCGTAGAAATCGTGGTCGCGCGTGTACACGCGAACGCTGGTTCCACCCCGCAAGTCGCCGACGACCGGATAGAAGATGCCGGGGCCGGCGTAGAGCTGCGCGCGATCGGTCGTCACGCCCGCGAGCGCGGGAAGCCGGCGGATCGCCGCGTAACGCGCCAGGCGCCGCTCGCGCTCGACCGTACGCTCGAGATTCGCGCGCTCCGCCCAGCCGGTCAGCCCATCGCTCGTTTGCACGCGAACCCACACGCCCTGATCCTCGAGCATCTGCAGCTGTTCGCCCGACGTCGCCGTCGCTACAACCCCCGCGCGCGCGTTCGCCTCGGATCGAATGCGGATCTTTTGCGGCAGGACCGTGACGGTTTCTGACGCTGCAGCCTGCTGCGGCTTCTGTCCGCCCGTCTTGAGGACGATGAGTCCGAGAAGAGCGAAGAAGATGATGCCGAGGAGGACGACGACGAGAAGGCCGCGCGAGTGGCGCGTCTGAGGATCGGTCATCGCGCTCGCGCTAACGTTTCATCAGCGCGACCAAGATCGCCTTCTGAACGTGCAGACGGTTCTCCGCTTCGTCGTAGATCACCGATCGCGGCGAATCGATGACCGAGGCCGCGACTTCTTCCCCTCGATGGGCGGGAAGGCAGTGCATGAAAATCGCATCGCGCTTCGCCCGCGACATCACGCGATCGTCGACGATCCAGCCTTTGAAGTCTTTCCGCCGCTTCTCCGCTTCGTCTTCCTGTCCCATCGACGCCCAGACGTCGGTTTCGACGACGTCCGCTCCGGCAACCGCCTCGTCGATCGAAACGGTGACGAGGATCTTCGTTCCTGCCGCTCGCGCGTCGTCGCCGGCCGCGGCGACGATCGCCGGATCGGGCGCGTAGCCGGCCGGCGTCGCTACGGCGATGTCCATCCCGACTTTCGGCGCGGCGAACATCAGCGAGTGGGCCATGTTGTTGCCGTCTCCGATGTACGCGAGCTTGCGTCCGCGCAGCTCGCCGCCGAATTTCTCCCAGGCAGTGAAGTAATCGGTCATCGACTGACATGGATGTGACAGGTCGGTCAGCCCGTTGATCACCGGCACGCTCGCGTACTGCGCGAGATCGGTCACCGTCTTGTGCGCGAACGTGCGGGCCATGATTCCGTCGACGTACCGCGACAACACCTTCGCCGTATCCACGATCGGCTCCCCTCGCCCGAGTTGGATGTCGCGCGCCGAGAGAAACAGCGCATGCCCGCCGAGCTGGAACATGCCCGCTTCGAACGACACGCGCGTGCGTGTCGACGACTTCTCGAAGATCATCGCCAGCGTCTGGCCCTCGAGCGCGTCGCGGAACTTCTTCGGCTTCGCCTTGATCTCCTTCGCCAGCTCGAAAATCTCCATTACCTCTGACGCGGTGTAGTCGTGGACCTCGATGAAGTCTTTGTGTCTCAATGCAGACGGCCCTCTTCGCGCAACTTTATCAGGTGCGCTTCGACCTGAATTTCCGCGGCGCCATGGAGCCGTTCGTCCAGATCGTCGTAAATGTGACGCCGGATCTCCTGCGGAGTTCGCGCGCCGGCAGCGAGTGCGTCGAGAACCTGCTGCTCGCGTTCGAGGCGGTGCGCGATGTACTCGTCGATCAGCGCGACCGCGTCATCGCGAACCGGACCGTGCGCCGGAAAGATGCGCTTCGGATTTCGCGAGCGCAGCAGGCGCAGTGAATCGATGTACTCGCGCATGTTGCCGTCCGGGGGAAAAATCGCCGTCGTACCGAAGCCGAGGATCGTGTCGCCGGTGAAGAGATCGCCGTCGGAGGTGAGAAAGCAGACGTGCTCGCGCGTGTGGCCGGGCGTGGCGATCACCTCGATCTGCGTTCCGTCGACATCGATGCGTTCCCCGCCGGCGAGTCTGCGATCGACGTCGCGATCGTCGAGCACGTCAGCCGGCGCGAAAATCCTCGCGCCGGTCGCTTCTTTCAGCGGCAGAGCCGCAGGAGCGTGATCGCCGTGCCGATGCGTGATGAGGATGAGATCGACGGTCGGCACCGACTCGATGATCGCGCGCACGTGCGAGTCGATGGCCGGGCCGGGATCGATGACTGCCGTTTCGCCGAGAAGCCAGGTGTTCGTGCCGTCGAGCGTGAAGGGCCCGGGGTTCGGCGCGGTGATGCTGCGGATGTTCACGGAACGACGAACCTGTTGTTGACGACGATCGGCTCGATCGGTTCGACCTGCGCGTTGCGCCGCGATGCGAGCAACTCGGCGGCGGACTTCCCACCGGCGATCGCCTCGAGGTTCATGATCGTGGGGAACACCATCGCGAAGGTGCCGGCGCGCTGCTGCCGCAACGCCTCGCCGGGGGCGATCCACCTGTAGTCGACGGCCTCGGCTTCCTGGAGCGTGACGGGAACGTCGCGCGGAACGCTCGCGAGAAAGAAGAATGTGTCGAAGCGCTTCGGCAGATGTGCGGGAGTGACCCAGCGCGACGTGAGAACGAGCTCGCCGTCGATGCGGACCGCCGTCTCCTCGAACACCTCCCGAAGCGCTGCTGCGCGCGCGGCGGCGAGCGTTCCCGGCTCGCCGTCTTCGGGATCGATCGCGCCGCCGGGGAAGACCCACGCGCTCGGCACGAACGAGCTGTTCTCATGTCGCTGGATCATGAGCACTTCGAGAGGATCGTCGCGGAGCACGATCACGCTCGCTGCCGGGATCGGCCGGACCGGAGTCATTTCGCGCCCTGCCAGCCGACCCACTCTTCGCCGCCCGGGCCGCGCTCTTTCTTCCAGATCGGCACCGTCTCCTTGATCCGGTCGATCAGCAAGCGGCAGGCCTCGAATGATTCGGCGCGATGCGGCGAAGTGCAGACGATCACGATCGAGGCGTCGCCGACGATGAGATTGCCGAGGCGATGAACGACGCCGACGGCCACCATGCTCAGCGTTTTCTGCACGTCGCGAACGATCGTGGCGATTTCCTTCTCCGCCATCGGGCGGTACGCGTCGTAGAAGATCGACTCGACGCGTTTTCCTTCGTGGTGATCGCGGACAACGCCTTCGAAGACGACGCACGCGCCGTCAGAGGGACGCATGGTTCGCTGGACGAGAGCCGCAGTGTTGATCGGCTCGTCCGTCAGATAGCTCATCCGCCCGCCACTGGTGGGATGAACGCGAGCTCGTCGCCTTCGCGCAGGACGGTGTCGGGAGCGGCGTAGGATTCGTTGACGGCGATCATCGGCGGCGTCCGGTAATCGGCGAGCTGCGCGTACTGCTTGCGGAGCGACTCCCAGACTTCGACGGCCTTCGTTCCGTCGCGCAGCAACACGTCGGTTTCGCTTTTGCCGGTGATGTCGCGCAGGACAGCGAAGTAGAGAAGGCGGACATTCATGCCCGCGATTTTATAATCGCCGGCGGGGAGCCCACACGATGACCGATATTCCGGCACGGAAACAGAGCGCGGCGGAGCGCACTCGGCAGTTCGTGCCGGACATGACCGTCGGCGCAGCGCTCGCGTTGCACCCCGCCACGAAATGGGTGTTCGCGTCGTATCACATCGGCGGCTGTTCGCATTGCGCGATGTCGGAAGAGGAGACGCTCGAGCAGGTTGCCGCCGGCTACGAATTGCCGCTGGACAAGCTGCTCCGCGACCTCAACTCGCTCCTCGTGTCTTGACGAGACTCGCGCTGGCGGCAGTCATCTCGGCGGCGGTGCTCGCTGCCGGTCTGACGAAAATCGCGGACCTCGACTTCTGGTGGCAGCTCAAGACCGGTCAGCTGATCGCCGCCACGCATTCCGTGCCCCGCACGGATGTCTTCAGTTACACGGCGTTCGGCCGCGAGTACGTCGATCACGAGTGGCTGTTTCAGCTGATCCAGTACGCGACGTATGCGGCGGCGGGACCGGCCGGGACCGCGCTGCTCAAATGTCTGATCGTCGCGCTGACGCTGATCGTCGTCGCGATGTACGCACTCGCGCGCGGTGTTGATCCAGTCGTGGCCGGCGGCCTGGCATTGCTGTCGCTCGCCGGCGGCATCACGCGCTTCATCGAGAGGCCGGAGCTTTTCAGCACACTGTTCGCCGTGCTGACGTTCATCCTGTGCGACGCGTATTCGCGCTCGCGCGATTGGCGGCTGCTCGTTCCGCTGCCGATCCTCTGCGCGGTGTGGTCGAACGTGCACGCCGCGGTGATCGTGGGCCTCGTGATTCAGCTGATGTTCGTGCGCTCGGCTCCGCAAGTGACGGCGCTCGTTGCATCGATCGCGACCTCCGGCCTCAACCCGTTCGCGTATCGCGTGCTCACCGTGCCGTTCGAGCTGACCGGCATCATCAACTCGGGCGTGGTCAACAACGACGAGTGGCGGAATCCCACGCTGGCGAAGGCGCCGTTCTACTTCGTCGCGCTCGTCGTCACGCTCGTTCTGCTCGTTCGGTCGCGCCGCCTCGCGGTGATCGGCGTGGCGGTTTTTCTCGCGTTCATTTCGCTGAGGTACATCCGCAACATCGCGCTGTTCAGCGTCTTCGTTCCGCTGCTCGTTGCAGAGCAGGCGGCGCGGCTTTCGCGAACGTGGCGCGTCGTCGTGGCGGCGATCGGTGCGGTTTGCGCCGCAGTCGCGCTGACGGTGTATTTCCCGTTCCAGCGCGGCGTCGGCGTCGCGTCGTACTTCCCGGAGCGCATCGCGCGCTTCGTCCGCGAGCGCGATCTCCGCGGGCACATGTTCAACAGCTATGGTTTCGGCGGATATCTGATCTGGACTCTCTTTCCAGAGCGCCGCGTCTTTATCGACGGACGGAACGAGGTCTATCTGCCCTTGCTCATCCAGCTCCGCGCGGCGCGAAGCGACAGCCGCGCATGGACCGCGCTGCTTCGCGACGAGCAGATCGAGTACGCGCTCGTCGAATACATCGACGATCTCGACCGCGTGACGACGTTCGATCGCGCAGGGCGCGCGACGACCGGCTTCGCTCCGATCACCACGACGCGATTTCCGCGCGCGCGGTGGGCGCTCGTCGACTGGGACGACCAGGGAATGGTGTTCGTCAGGCGTGGCGGTCCAAATTCCGTTGCCGGCGAGTACGACGCGATCTTCCCTGAAGGACGCGGCTACGAGCGCGAGCTCGTCGCCAGCGGCACGCTCGATCGATCAGGCGTCGTCGCGCAGCTGCAGCGAAAGCTCGCCGAAGACCCGGGTTGTACGCGTGCGCGTGCGCTGCTCGCCGAAGTCGGTCAGAACCGGTAGCGCAGCCCGACGGTCGTGTGTACGTTGTGCGGCCGCGGAGTGGTGAAGCGGCCCAATCCGCTCGGCAGGTCGCTGCGCCGGAACGGGGATTCCGTGTTGACGTCGCTGAACTGCCCTTCGACGGCGAAGCTGCGCGTCCACTGCCATGCGACGCCGCCGCCCAGTGCGGCGCCCCAACGCCCGCGGCTGCCGGCAAACGTGGAGATCGTTTGTTGTGCGTTCGTGTCTTTCGTGATGTCGTAGATCGCGTAGGCAGGTCCGCCCATCACGTGGATGCGGAACGTTCCGTGCGGATTGAAACGAACGACGAGCGGCACCGTGAAGGTGCCGACATTGATCTTCCCCGACTCCAGCGCCACCCCTCCGCCTCGATTTCCTTTGATCGCGAGTGGCGCGCGTGTGAACGTTCCTTCGAGACGCACAGCGAAGTAGTTGTTCAGGTTCCGCTCGATGTCCACGCCGAAGCCGGGACGCGTTTTCGCCGACAGATGCGTGGTCTGAGGGCCGGAGGTCCCTTCATTGCCCGTCTGCAGTGTGCGCCGGATGAAATCGCCGAAGACGAACGGGCCGGTCGCGACGCCGAGGCTCCAGTCCTGCGCCTGGGCCGGTGGAATCGCGAGAGCGGAGACGAGAAGGACGAGCAGTGATTTCTTCATTCTGGTCGGTCAGTTTTGCAACGGCAGGGCCAGCCACGGAAAAAGTTACCGAGCGCGACCATGCGCGAATTTTCACAAGCGAGACGCGTAGAAGTGGCTTGTTGCCTGACACTTCAGCGGTTGCGCTCGGTCCAGGTCCGCTTGGACTCCTATCCGTCGAGCAAGCGGAGCGGGTTGGCCCGAATGTAGCAACAAAGCGAGGCACGACGAAAGGAGGTTTCGACTAGCGATAGTTCGGAACCACGTGCGCGGATCCAGCCTTCGTTCGCGCTTAGTGGCTGCTGCGGGCTCCCTCCTTGACTATTGGACCGATTTTGGACGATTAATCACTTAGCTTCCTTGAACCCTACCAACTGGCCGCAGCAGTCCAGTCCTTTGACGAAGTAACACGAACGGAGCCGACAGGCTCCGTTGGTGTTTTCAGGGGTTTTTGCGCGCCTATAATCCGCGCCCGCCCATGGCCAAGAAGCCGACTCTCTTCCTCGTCGACGGCTCCAACAATGTTTACCGATCCTACTTCGCCATCCGCGGCCTGACGAACTCGGCCGGTTTCGCGACGAACGCCGTCTACGGTTTCACGCAAACGCTCCGGAAGATGCTGAAGGATTTCGAGCCCGACTGCGTCGCCGTCGCCTTCGACGAAGGTCCATCGACGGTCCGCAGCGCGCAGTTCGAGGACTACAAAAAAGACCGCCGCCCGATGCCGGACGACCTGTCGGTGCAGATCCCGTTTGTCTATGAGGTGCTCGACGGATTCCGCATTCCGATCATCCACGCGACCGAGTGGGAGGCCGACGACTTCATCGGCTCGCTCGCGTGCACCGCGCGCGATCGCGGCTACAAGGTCGTGATCGCGACCAGCGACAAGGACTTCTTCCAGCTCGTCGGCGACGGGATCTCTTTCTACCACACGGGCCGCGAGGTCATGTACGACGCGAACGGCGTGACGGAAGCATTCGGCCTGCCGCCGGAGAAAGTCCTCGACGTCATGGCGATCTGGGGCGATGCCATCGACAACATCCCCGGCGTTCCGGGCATCGGCGAGAAAGGGGCGAAGGCGCTCATCACGGAGTACGGCTCGCTCGAAGCGGTTTACGAGAATCTCGACAAGCTCAAACCGGCGCAGCGCAAGAAACTCGAGGAGGCCCGCGACAAGGCCTTCCTCTCGCGCGAGCTCGCGAAGATCAAGTGCGACCTGGACATCGACATCGATTTCGACTCGCTCAAGCTCGACCCGCCCGATCGCGCGAAGCTGCACGACGTCTTCTCGCGGCTCGAGTTCGCGTCGCTCATGCAGGAGTATCTGCCGCAGGCGCCGCCGCAGCAGAAGGAGTTTCGACTGGCGACGTCCGGCTCCGACATCGGCGAGTTCGCGCCGGGCGATGGTCCGGTCGCGGTGTGGCTCGAGTCGCAGACGCCCGACGGTTTCGACGAGCCGATCGCGGTGTCGATCTCACGCAAGCCGGGCCAGTCGCTCGTCGTGCCGCTTTCCGCGCAGCTCGGCGCAACCGGCGAGATTGTGTCCGCGACGCGCGAGCTCCTGGCGTCGGACCGGCTCTTTGTTGCGCACGATGCAAAGTTGCAGATCCGCAGACTGCACGCGGCGGGCTGGCCGGTGCCGCGACGCTGGGACGACACGATGCTCATGTCGTACGTCATCAACCCCGGCCTGCCGAGTCACGCCCTCGGCAACGTCGCGCGGGATCGACTCAAGCAGGATGTGCTCTCGCGCAAAGACGTGCAGAAGACCGCGCCGCTGTTCGCGGTCGAGCACGAGATCGGCTCCTCCGCGCTCGGTGCTTACCAGCAATACCTCGGCGAAAAATCGGATGTGACGATGGCGCTGCGCGACGTCCTCGAGCCCGAGCTCCGCCGCGATCCCGCGCTCGCCGACATCTACCAGCGCATCGAGCTGCCGCTCTCGCCCGTCCTTGCGCGAATGGAAGAGCGCGGGATCCGTATCGACGTCTCACTGCTGCGCGAGATGTCGGCGACGATGGGCGCGCAGATCGCCGATCTCGAGAAGCGCATCTACGCCGAGGCGGGCACCGACTTCAACATCAACTCTCCGACGCAGCTCGGGCACATCCTCTTCGAGAAACTGCAATACCCCGTTCTCAAGAAGACGAAGACGAAGCAGTACTCGACGAGCATGGAAGTCCTCGAGGAGCTGGCGAGCCACGGCTTCCCGATTCCGCAGCTGATCCTCGAGCATCGCGAGCTGCACAAGCTCAAGTCGACCTATGTCGACGCGCTGCCGCAGCTCGTCCGTGCCGACGGTCGCGTGCACACGTCGTTCAATCAGGCGGTCGCGGCGACCGGACGGCTATCGTCATCCGATCCGAACCTGCAGAACATTCCGATCCGCACCGAGCAGGGACGCATCATCCGCAAAGCGTTCACCGCCGATGAAGGCTACGTGCTGATCTCGGCGGACTACTCGCAGGTCGAGCTGCGGATCCTCGCGCACATCACGCACGACGAGTTGCTGATCGAGACGTTCCGGCGCGGGGCAGACATCCATCGCGCCACTGCGTCACGCATCTTCAACATCCCCGAGGAGAAGGTCACGGCCGACCAGCGACGCGCGATGAAGACGATCAACTTCGGCGTCCTCTACGGAATGTCGGCGTTCCGGCTTTCGAACGAGTTGAACATTCCCACGAGCCAGGCCAAGGAGTTCATCGAAGCGTATTTCGCGCGCTATCCGAAAATTCAGGAGTACCTCGACCGCACACTGGTCGAAGCGCGTTCCAGCGGCAAGGTGACGACGCTGTTCGGGCGCGTGCGATACATCCCCGAGATCCACAACCGCTCGTTCACGGTGCGCGGCAACGCGGAGCGGATGGCCATCAACGCGCCGATCCAGGGGACGGCGGCCGACCTGCTGAAGCTGGCGATGATCGCGCTCGACCAGCGGCTCGATGCCGAGGCGCCGGAGTCGCGGATGTTGCTGACGGTGCACGACGAAATCGTCATCGAAGCGCCGGAGAAGAGCGCCGGCGACGTGGCCAAGATCGTGAAAGGAACGATGGAGAACATCTACCCGCTCGCCGTTCCCCTTGCAGTGGACGCAAGGTGGGGACGGAGCTGGTACGACGCAAAGGACTGAGGACGGAGTGCCGCGGACGAAGTTGTGGTGGAGGGTGGCGATTGTGCTGTTGGCCCTCGCATGCAAACAGCCCGTTCAGCAGCTCAGGAAAGCTGCGGGCGCGCCGCAAGTGCCGGCGACGGTCGTCACGATCCGCACGACGATACAGCCGGGCAACAAGACCGTCACGAGCACGATTGCGATCACCACGGATTTAGCGCGCGGGGTGCAGGAGGTCGGAACGTGGCGGCTGTTCGACCTCAATGCGAACCGCGTCGCGTTCGTGGACGACTTCGCGAAGACGTTCCGGTGGGAATCGCTGGAATCGCTCGCAAGCGACCGCGCCGACGACGC
>DASWBH010000498.1:0-2123 GCA_036390755.1 Thermoanaerobaculia bacterium | reverse complement strand
AAGAGCGGCACGACGCTCGAGTCGATCGAAGCGCTGCGCAACGAAGTCAGCGCGCTGAAGACACAGCCGTTCACCGCGCCCGAGCTGCGGCAGGCCAAGGAAGCGATCCTCAACAAGTTCATCTTCACGATGGACACGCGGCAGAAGGTCCTCAACCAGGCCGCCATCCTCGAGTTCTACGGCTTCCCTGCCGACTACTTCCGCAACTACACGGCGAACATCGAGAAGGTGACGGCCGAAGACGTCGCACGCGTCGCAAACAAGTACATCAACCCGAACCAGGTCGCCGTGCTCGTCGTCGGCAACGAGAAAGACTTCGAGAAGCCGCTCTCGTCGCTCGGAACGGTCACTCCGATCGACATCACGATTCCGGAGCCGGGCTCCGCGCCGTCCGCAACCGCGCCAGCCACCGCGCCCGCTGCGCCCGCCAGCAATGCCGAAGGCGCTGCGCTGGTGAAGAAGATTCAGGACTTCGTCGGCGGAAAGGCGAAGCTCGACGCCGTCAAGTCGATCCGCGAAGTGGCCACGGCCAATCGCAAAACGCCGCAGGGGGCGATGGACATGGAAGTCGACTCGATCACCGTCTTCCCCGACCGCCAGCGTGCGCTGATGAAGATGCCGATGGGCGAAGTGACGATGGTCGTGACTCCGGAGGCGTCGTTCATGGTGCTCCCCGGCGCGGGCACGCGGGACATCCCGGGATCGCAGCGCGACGCGGCGCGCGCCGACGC
Organism: Thermoanaerobaculia bacterium; assembly: GCA_036390755.1. GTDB lineage: Bacteria > Acidobacteriota > Thermoanaerobaculia > Gp7-AA8 > Gp7-AA8 > DASVHS01. The sequence continues at coordinate 1,392 of DASWBH010000498.1, read as the reverse complement.
GCGTCAGGACTTGCTCACGGTCCTGAAGAATCCGGAGAACTACCAGTTCGCCGTCACCGGGAGCGAGAACGTCAACGGCACGAACGCGCAGGTTCTCACGGTGACGAGCGGAAGCGACACGATGAAGTGGTACGTCGATCCTGCGACCGGCAAAGTGCTGCGCAAGGTCTCGCGCGGCCGCGGCGCGATGGCGCAGGGCGACCAGATCACCGACTACACCGCGTGGGGAACGTTCGGCGGGATCACCGTGCCGACGTCGTTTACGACGACCGTGAACGGCGAGCAGGTCGGCGCCGGCAAGCTGACCACGGTCGAGATCAATCCGGCCGTGGATCCGAAGGTGTGGGAGAAGCCGGCGTCATAGCACCGCGTGTCATTCCGAGCCGCGGAGACGGCGAGGAATCTGGGAGGGGGCGCAATTCCGCCGCCCAGATTCCTCGCGCTCTGCGGCGCTCGGAATGACACAGTGTCACTGTTGTTGTCCCGGTCCCGCCCTGTACGCCTGAACTTCCTTCGTCAAACGCATGAGCGTCACGGTCACTTCGTGCAGCGCGTGGATCATTCCCACTTCGAATGCCGAAGGTGCCTCACCTCCGGAGCATGCGCAGTCGTTGCACGGGCCGCCGCGGCCTCCGTCGTGATGTTCCATCGGATGTCCGCAGGCGCAGGAGTCCTTTGCCAGTTGCATGCGATCCCTCCTCTCGGGGACTATGAAGGATATCCCGATGCGTCCACGATCCCTCGCCGCGATCCTTCTCCTCGCCACCGCATGTGCCGCACACCACGTTCCGGCGTTCGAAGACGACGCTGACGCCGCGAACGCGTACTACGCCGCCAAGCGCGCCGGCACCGCCGATCCGCAGCGCGCGTACGCGATCGCACGCGCGCAGATGCGCCACATGCGCCGGATCTCGACCGCCGCGGAAAGCGCGGTGCCGCAGTCGACCAGCGACCACCTCGCCTGGACATTCCTCGGCCCCGGGAACATCGGCGGCCGCACGCGCACGCTGGTCATCGATTCGACGCAGCCCGACGTCATGTACGCCGGCGGTGTCTCGGGAGGCGTGTGGAAAACGGTGACGAACGGCGCGTTATGGCAGCCGGTCGGCGACGAGCTGGTGAACCTCGCCGTCAACTCGATGGTGATGGATCCGCACGATCACGACGTGCTGTACGCCGGCACCGGTGAAGGGTACTTCCGCGAAGAAGTGCGGGGCACGGGTTTGCCGCTGCGCGGGAACGGCATCTTCGTGACGCGCGACGCTGCGGCAACCTGGCAGCAACTCCCGTCGACGGTGAATGCCGATTTCCAGTGGGTGAACGATCTTGCGATCAGCGCGCACGACTCGAAACGGATCTATGCGGCGACGCGAACCGGCGTGTGGCGATCGG
>DASWBH010000497.1:0-1973 GCA_036390755.1 Thermoanaerobaculia bacterium | reverse complement strand
AGCGCGAGCGCCTTCGTGAACCCGATCAGCGCCGCTTTGGACGACGCGTAGTTCACCTGGCCGGCGTTGCCCATCAGCCCCACCACAGACGAGATGTTGATGATGCGGCCCCAACGGGCGCGGATCATCTTCTTCACCACTTCCTGGGTGATGTGAAATGCGGAGTCGAGGTTCGTACGCAGCACGTTCGCCCACGCATCCGCTTTCATCCGGATGAAGAGATCGTCCTCGGTGATGCCGGCGTTGTTGACGAGGATGTCGATGCCGCGCTCGGCGAGCAGCTTCTTCACACGCTCGCGCACATCGGCAGCTGTAATGTCGAGCTCCACGGCTGTCGCGTTACCGATCTGCGCCGCCACTTCGCGCACACGATCGACGCTCCGGGCGGCGCAGAGAATGTGAGCGCCCGTTTCGCCGAGCCGGCGCGCGATCGATTCGCCGATGCCGCGCGAGGCGCCGGTCACGAGAGCAGTCTTCCCGGTGAGATCGACTTTCATGCGTTCACTTTCGCGACATACGCTTCGAGCGTCGCAGCATCCGAGACGTTCACGAGCTCGACCGACGAGTCGATGCGCTTGATCAATCCGGTCAGCACGTTGCCGGGCCCGATCTCGACGAAGTGCCGCACTCCCATTGCAATCATCTTCTGAACCGACTCGACCCAGCGCACCGGCGACGCCACCTGCCGGATCAGCGCGTTGCGCACGGCATGCGCCGTCCCGATCGGCGACGCGTCGACGTTCGAGATCAGCGAATACCAGAGGTCCTTCAGCGGTGCCTGGTCGAGCACCGGTCGCAACCGCTCCTCCGCCGGCTTCATCAACTCGGAGTGGAACGGAGCCGAAACGGGAAGCGGAAGGGCGCGACGCACGCCGCGTTTCTTCGCCACGTCGATCGCGCGATCGACAGCGCTCTTCGTTCCCGCGATCACGATTTGTCCCGGCGCATTGATATTCGCGACGGAGACGACTTCGCCCTGCGCCGCTTCTTCGCAGATCGCACGCGCGTCCTCGACCGACGGCCCGATCAGCGCAGCCATCGTTCCGGTGCCGACGGGCACGGCCTCCTGCATGAATCTGCCGCGCAGGTGGACGATCTTCGCCGCTTCGGGCGCAGTGAGTCCGCCGACGCTCACGATCGCGCTGTATTCGCCGAGGGAGTGGCCGGCGACGAGATCGCGACGCGTGGCACCCTGCTCTTCGAGCACCGCATGAATCGCCGATGACACCGCGAGGATCGCCGGCTGCGTGTTCTCCGTCAGCTTCAGCTGGTCTTCCGGACCTTCGAAGCAGACTTTCGAGATCGAGTAGCCGAGCGCGTCATCGATCTCTCCGAAGACGCGGCGCGCGGTGGGGAAGCGCTCCGCGACGTCCTTGCCCATGCCTGCGTACTGGCTGCCCTGGCCGGGAAAGACGAAGGCCGTGTTGTGCTGCACGGCGGCGAATCATATCGCCCCCATTGTCATCCCGAGCGTGAGCACGGCGCGGCGCAATGAATGTCGTTCGTCGAGGCGCCCTCGCCCCAGATTCCTCGCTACGCTCGGAATGACACGGCTACACCAGTGCCGCCGCGTGCTCGCGCGAGTGCAGGTCGCCGATCTTGTCGCGGATCTTCTCGTCCATCTTGTTCACGGCGAAGTCGTGCGCGACGCGAATGGCGTTCTTGATCGCCTTCGCGTTCGAGCGGCCATGGCAAACGATGCAGCCGCCGTTGACGCCGAGGAGCGGAGCGCCGCCGTATTCCGTGTAGTCCATGCGCTGCATCAGGCCGGTGAGCGCGCCCCTGACGAGAAACGCCCCGGCTTTGCGCACGACGTTCTTCGTCAGCTCGCGCTTCAGGTTCTTCTTCACCATTTCGCCGAGCGACTCCGACGCCTTCAGAACGACATTGCCGATGAAGCCGTCGCACACGACCACGTCGCAGTTGCCGTTGAAGACATCGCGCCCTTCGGCGTTGCCGATGAAGTTCAGGCC
>DASWBH010000496.1:0-10121 GCA_036390755.1 Thermoanaerobaculia bacterium | reverse complement strand
GTGTCGCCCGACTCGTCTTTGTAGCCTGCCGTCAGCTCGAGGCGGACCTTCTCGATGCCGACTTTGTCGAGCTTGTCGAGGACGCGGAAGACGTCGGCGCCCTGCTCGGCCGTGATGCCGGCGAAGTCGAGAAGAAGATTGAGGACGGCGCGGCTGGAGAAGCGGACGAGATAGCGGCCGACTTCGAGCGCCGAGAGCGTGTCGCACATGCCGGCCATGATCTCGGTGTCGGCGACCTCCGACTCGGTGCCGACGGAGTCGAGATCGAACTGCGTGAACTCGCGATAGCGGCCCTTGTCGGGCTTGTCGCCGCGCCACACCGGCGAGACCTGGTAGCGGCGGAACGGCCGCGGAAGGTCCTTGTATTGAGCGATGACCCGCGCGAGAGGGACGGTGAGGTCGAAGCGGAGTCCGAGCGCCTCGTTCTCCGGATTCGACACGCGGAAGAGCGACTGCTGCGTCTCCTGTCCCGCGCTTCCCGACAGCACGTCGAGGTACTCGACCGCCGGTGTGCTCAACGGAACGAACCCGTACAGCTCGTACACGCGCCGGATCGTGTCGATCATCTGCTGGCGCGCCAGCATCTGATCGGGGAGCAGGTCGCGGAGGCCGCGCGAAAGGCGCGGTTCAACGGTCATTTGGTGAGGAGTCGCGAGCGGCTTTGGTACCGGAGGCAGGCTTCGAACCTGCGACCCCCAGATCCACAATCTGGTGCTCTAACCAACTGAGCTACCCCGGCACAAGCCCGCGAATGATACACACGGAGGGCTCCGGTGGAAACCGCGTCCGGCGCGAATTCATTTCTAAGCGAACGCGCGCCTCGCGGCCGGTGTTCTCCTCGCATGACGCACACGACCGCGGAACGCGATGACGTCCTCGGCACCCACGACGAAGAACTGCAGCGCCTGGGCCTCCAGCATCGCGTGTGGCGCGCGCAGGCGCTCGCCGCCTGGCGCCGCGCCGGATTCACGGTCGTGAAGAGCTGGCGCGCGAGCGGCGGCGAGCCCGACATCGCTCCGTGGATCGAGGAGCTGGGCCCGCGCGTCGTGTCGCTGCGGACGGTCGTCGACCTGATCTCGCCGTCCCGACTTCGCAGCATGCGAGGCCGGCCCGCGTGCGCGGATGATCACGCCGGCCGTCCTCGAGATCATCGCGCGACGCGAAACGTGAGCGGTCTCACGCATCGACGTGACGACAGGAATTCGGCACAACTTCCGGCGCACGGAACAAGTACTCTCGATCAAACCCATGAAGCGACCGATGCGTTTGGCGGTGGCCGCCGCGATGCTGTGGACGACGGCAACGATCGTGATGCTGATCGTGATCTCCGTCCTCGCCGCCATTCAACCCCGCTTCCCGCTGAACCTCGGCATGATCCGGACGACCGGACGCGCGGGACTGTTCGTGACGCTGTTGCCGGTCGCGATCGGCGTCGCCGGGATGGCCTTGTACTTCACATCCGCGCGGACACGCGGTGCGGCGTTGCTCGTCGGTTACTCGACGCTGTGGGCGAGCGTCATGCTGAGCGGTCTGCCCGCGGTGTGGAACGCGCGCCGCTCGTTCTGCCTCAAGGGCCTCAACTTCTGCATCATCAGCCCGTGGGTGGCGCGGCTGACGGTGTTCGCGATCGCACTGCCGTTCCTCGCGGCCGCGGTGCTGTTTCTGCACGCGGCGCTCCGCGGCACGCGCCCGCGACTCACTGCCGCGGCGCATTAGAATCGCGCCGCTCGCGCGATGACCTCCATTGCGAACCTTATCGAGAGGTTCGCGACGACGTACGGCAAGTCCGTCGTCGCGAACGGGACCACCTGGCGCTACTACCGCGTCGGGAAAGGCGCGCCGCTGCTTTTCTTCCCGGGCGGTCTGCGCCGCGCCGCGCATGGCTTTGCGGTCCTCGAGCACCTCGCCTCTGCGGCGACAGTGATCGCGATCGACTACCCGCCGGTGATGACCGCCGGCGAGCTCGCGCGCGGGGTCGACGCGATTCTGCAATCGGAACGCATCGATCGCTTTGCTGTCGCGGGGCAGTCGTACGGCGGCCTGATCGCGCAGGCTGTGACGGCGATTCATGGCGACAGAGTCGACCGCCTGATCGTGTCGGGCGCCGGACCTGCTGACTACGCGCGTGCCGTCGCGCCGTTCGACCGCGCGGCGGCCTTCGTCGCACGCATCTTTCCGGCATTCGTCGCGAAGAACATGATCGAGGCGCTCGTCGCCCGGCTTTTGAGCACGTCCGACGACGAGCGGCGGCAATGGCGCGACGTCGTGCGCGACACGCTCGAGCACGACCTCACGCGAGCCGACGCCATCTCGCATTTCGCGCTGATCGCCGACATCATCCAGCAGCGGATCGTGCGCCCTGAAGAGTTCGCACATTGGAACGGCCGCGTTTTCCTGCTGATCGCGGACAATGAAGTCGTGAAGCGCGCGCGGAATCAGAAAGCATTCGAACGGCTGTTCGGACGTCCTGTGGAGATCATCACGATGCGTTCAGTCGGGCACACGGCGGCGTTCACGAATCCGGACGTCTACGCAACCTCAGTCGCGGAGGCGCTTGCCGTATGAAGAATCCACTCACGATCGCGCTGGCTTCGCCGTCGGTCGCGTCGTCGCTCGACGAGGGACTGCAGAAAGTCGAGCGGCTCATATCAGAAGCGTCGGACCGGGGCGCGCAGATCGTCTGTTTTCCCGAGGCGTATCTGCCCGGATTGCGCGGAGTCGATTTCGAAGTGCCTCTGTTCGACGAAGCGGATGAGCGGCGCGCGATCGAATCCGTGTCGCGATTCGCGCGCGAGCACTCCATCGCCACGATCGTGGGCATCGAAAAGATCGCGCCCGAAGGTCATCACATCGCTGCAGCCGTGTTCGACCGTGACGGCAACCTTCAGGGCTGGCAGACGAAGAACCAGATCGCTCCGGAGGAAGACTCGTTCTACGTGCCGGGCCGGACGAGACAGCTGTTCGAAGTGAATGGCGTCAAGTTCGGCATCGCCATCTGCCATGAAGCGTGGCGGTATCCGGAGACGGTGCGTTGGGCGGCCGTGCGCGGCGCGAAGATCGTGTTTCAACCCTACCAGACCGGCAGCGACAAGACGGGAGTGCGGCTGACGGAATGGGGCTCCCCGGCCGCGCCGTATTACGAGAAAGCGATGGTGATGCGCTCGATCGAGAACGCGATCTGGTTCGCCAGCGTCAACTACGCGATGAAATTCCAGGAATCGGCCACGGCCATCATCGCGCCCTCAGGCGAGATGCATTCGTTCCTGCCGTACGGCGAAGAAGGCGTGCTCGTCGACACGATCGATATCGAGGCGGCGACGGGTTTGATCGCGCAGCGGTACGCGCCGGATCGTTATCAGGATTCGCACGCGGCTGAGGGATGACGCTGCGGATCGGCCTCGTTCAGGCATCGTCGTGCGGTCGCGATCTCGATGCGAACCTCGCGAAGGGCGATGACTTCTGCCGCCGCGCCGCTGCTGCCGGCGCAGACATCGCACTTTTCCCGGAGATGTGGAGCGTGGGGTATCACGTCAGCGACGCCAACGATCCGCTGGCTGTGTCGCGGAATGGCCCCTTCGTCGAGCACTTCCGTCAGCTGGCTTGCGATCTGAAGATGGCCATCGCGATTACGTATCTCGAGCGCTGGCCCGGCAAGCCGCGCGACTCCATCACCCTGTTCGATCGCAAAGGAGCCGAGGTGCTGACGTACGCGAAGATGCATCTGACGCCCTGGGGACCACCGGACACGTACTGCACGGCGGGCGATGGATTTCACGTTGCGACACTCGACACGTCGAACGGTCCGATGCGGGTGGGCTTCATGATTTGCTTCGACCGCGAGTTTCCTGAAGCGGCGAGGACGCTCGCGCTCAGCGGCGCGGAGCTGATCCTGGCGCCGAACGCGTGTCAGCTTGCGAGCCTCGATGACACATTCACCGATGCGCGCATCGACGAGTTCCGCACCCGGGCATTCGAGAATCTCGCCGCCGCGGCGATGACGAATTACGCTGCCCCGCAGAACGACGGCAACTCGGTCGCGTTCGGACCCGACGGCCGGCTGATCGTCCGCGCCGGGCCGGCCGAAGAGCTCGTGATCGCCGATGTCGACGTGCGGCAGATTCGGACGCTCCGCCGCGACGAGCTCGGCCGGAATGCCGCTCGCCGGCCCGAGTGCTACGCGCCGATCACGGAGAAGCAGTCACGAGACCTGGTCGGCGACCGAAGCGATGGAGTGGTCCAACTGACGGCGTTCCACGCGTCAGACGCGCCAGTCATGTGCGAGGCGGATCGCGATCCCGAAATCCGCCGCCGTTTCGACTTTCCGGATGACTTCGTCCCGTCGATCCGACATTCGGAAGAAGTGATCGAGCGGTGGCAGCACGAGCGCGCGATCGGAGCGCGGATTCCGTTCGCCGTCCGCGATGTGGCCACGAATGAGCTCGTGGGCGGCTGCGAGATCCGTCAGTTGGACCGGACGCGGGCGAACCTGTCGTACTGGACCTATCCGCCGCATCGCCGCCGCGGCGTGGCCTCGCGCGCAGTCGCCCTGGCGTGCGACATCGCACTGAACGAGCTCGCATTCGATGAGATCGAAGTGCTGATCGACCCGGACAACAACGCCTCTCACGCGGTCGCGGTCCGCAACGGCTTCACCAGGGTGGGCGAGCGCGACGGCCGCGTGCTGTACGTCCGCCGCCGGTGACTGGGGGTCAGGTCTGCAGTCTCCAGTTTTTTCTACGCTGCGTGGACGTCCAACGCTGCGTGCCCGCGCTTCCGGCCGAACGTCTACGCGCCGTAGAAAGAACTGGAGACTGCAGACCTGACCCCAGGCCTCACCGCACGCGCATCAGCACGTCGGCGAACCAGCGACGCGAGTCGATCCACTGTCCGACGATCTCGAACCCTGAGTCAGACGCGAGCCGCAAAAGGTCCGACTCGTCGTACTTGTACGAGTTCTCGGTGTGGATCATCTCGCCTTCGCCGAACGCGATGTCGAGCTCCAGCGCGCCGATCAGAACGCTCTGCTCGCGCAAGCTGGCCAGGTGCATCTCGATGCGACCGCGCGCCACATCGTAATGCGCACGATGTGCGAACGCGCTCAGGTCGAAGTTCGCGCCGAGCTCGCGATTGATCCGCTGCAGCAGATTCAGGTTGAACGCCGCGGTGACGCCGAGCGCGTCGTTGTATGCGGCGTCGAGAATCTCTTTCGATTTCTTTAGATCGACGCCGAGGAGAAATCCGTCCCCGGGACGGAGGAGGCCGCGCAGGCCGCGCATCATCACGGCCGCCTCCGGCGGATGAAAGTTGCCGACCGTCGATCCGAGGAAGATCACGAGCGTGCGGCCTTCGCCGAGCGAGTCGGCAAGCGCCTGCGCCGGCCGGGTGAAGTCGGCAAAGACCGCGTTCACGCGCAGCCGCGGATAATCGGTCAGCAGCTCGCGTCCGCTCTTCTCGAGGATGTGCGGATCGATGTCGACCGGGACGTACTCGAGCTCGCGCTCGGCGCGCGACAGCTCATCGAGGAGAAAACGCGTCTTGTGCGCCGCTCCGCTCCCGAGCTCCACGATGCGGCGGACATCGCCCGCGCTCGTGATGATCTCTCGCGACGAACGCCGCAGCAGCTCGCTCTCCGTGCGCGTCGGGTAGTACTCCGGCAGATTGCAGATGGCCTCGAACAGCGCCGAGCCGAGGTCGTCGTAGAAGTAGCGGGGCGGAATGGATTTGGGGACAGCGGTCAGACCGGCCCGGATGTCCTCCGGGAACGTGCGGTCGCCGGATGCGACCCGCCGCAGCGTGAAGCGTGCGCGCCTCCCGCCGGCCTGAGCGGTAGGCTCGGACATGGGCGCGAATTGTAACGGGACTAACGTGCGACGTAACCAGAGCGTCGAAAAGACGTCAGAACAATTGAACTTACAATGACAAACGCACGATCATGCGCGGCATACTTTTAGCGGCGGCGGCGTCGCTACTGTTCGTTTCGTGCTTTTCCGGGTACTCGGACGAGGCTCCGCGCAACGCGCTGCGCGTCCGCCGCGGAACGTTCTCGCGCGACCTCGTCCTCACCGGCGAGCTCGAAGCCGCCCGCGGCGAGGCGATCACCGTGCCCATGCTTCCGCAGTGGCAGAGCTCCATCAAGTGGCTCGCCACCGACGGCGTGCAGGTGAAGCAGGGCGAGCGCGTCGCGGAGCTCGACAACTCCTCGTTCACCAACGACCTCGAGTCGAAGAAACAGACCGAGCTGCAGGTCCTCCAGGAGATTCAGCAGAAGGAAGCGGAATGGAAGGCCGACGTCGAGCAGAAGCAGCTCGACTACGAGACGCGCAAGTCGGAGCTCGACAAGGCCCGGATCGACGCGTCGGTCCCGAAAGACATTCTCTCGGTCCGCGACTATCAGGACCGCCAGATCAAATTCGAGCGCGCCGCCACCGAGTTCGCGAAAACGCGCGACATCTTCACCTCGGCGAAACGCGAGATCGAAGCGGATCGCAAGAACCTCCAGCTGCGCCTGACGAAGGCGCAACGCGAGATCCAGCTCGCCGAGACAGCGATCGAGTCGGTCGTGCTGCGAGCGCCGCGCGACGGCATCGTCATCGTGAAAGATCATCCGTGGGAAGGTCGCAAGATTCAGGTCGGCGACACGGTCTGGGTCAGCTTTCCGCTCGCGCTGATCCCGGAGATGTCGTCGCTGCGTGTCAGCGCGGGGCTCGCCGATGTCGACGACGGACGCGTCGCCGCCGGCATGCCGGCCTCGATCGTCCTCGACGGTTATCCGTCGATGACGTTCACCGGCAAGGTCGCCAGCATCTCCGCCGTCGCGCAGGAGACCAACCGGCAGTCGCTGCGCCGCGCGTTCAAAGTGCTCGTCACGCTCAACGGGATCGATCAGCAGCGCATGCGGCCCGGCCTTTCCGCGCGAGTCATCGTGCGGACCGCGAGCGTGCCGAACGCGTTGATCGCCCCGAGAGCGGCCCTGGTCATTCCGAGCGGGAGCGAGGAATCCGGGCGGGGGCAGGTGCCGATCGCCCGCCCAGATTCCTCGCTCACGCTCGGAATGACAGCTCGCGCTCGTCTCGCGAACGGCACGTTCGCGAACGTCAACCTCGGCGCCTGCAACGCTCAGGAATGCATCGTCACCGGCGGCCTCGCCGAAGGCCAACGTCTCGGCCGCGCTGACGGAGACATCAATGGCTAAGGTGCTCCGCGCGCGCGTGGCGATCCCGCTCTGCGCCGCGATCATCTTCTTCGGCGCGGGACTCTCGCTCCGCAACAAGCTCGCTGCGGACCGTCAGGGCGAATGGGTGCATCCGACGCGCGGCGATCTCGTCAGCGGCGTCGACGTCACCGGCACGCTCGCCTCCGTCGAGACCGATTCGTTCGGTCCGCCGCAGCTTCCCGACGTCTGGGACTTCAAGATCTCGATGATGTCGGCCGAAGGCGCCGACGTGAAGAAAGGCACTCCCGTCCTCGGCTTCGACACGACCGAGCTGCGCCGGCGCCTCGATGAGAAGCAGGCCGAGAGCGACGAGGCGCTGAAGGAGATCGAGAAGAAACGCGCCGACCTCGCACTGCGCACCAAAGACGAGCGCCTCAGACTCGCCGAGGCGAAGGCAACGATGCGGAAGACGTCGCTGAAGCTGGAGGCGCCAGCCGACATCATGAAGATCAACGAGCGCAAGCAGGTCGAGCTCGACTTCGCGCTGGCGAAGCGGCAGGTGGCGGCGATCCGCTCGCGCATCGCATCGCTCGAGAACGCCGCGAACGCGGAGATCCGCCTGCTGCAGAGCAAGCAGGCCCAGGCCGCGGCGATCGTGACGCAGACGAAAGACGCGATCAACCAGATGACGATCGTCGCGCCGCGCGACGGCACGATCGTGTACGTCACGAATTTCCGCGGCGACAAGAAGAAAGTCGGCGACACGTGCTGGCGCATGGAGCGCGCGATCGAGATTCCGAACCTCAACAAGATGATGGCCAAGGGCGAAGTTGACGAGGTCGACGCCGGCCGCGTCGGCCCCGGACAGCGCGTCTCATTCCGCCTCGACGCACATCCGGACGAGATCTTCCGCGGCACGATCACCACTGCCGCGCAGACCGTGCAGCAGAAACAGGGGACGCGCGATCCGCTGAAAATCCTGCGCGTCGACATCGCGCTCGATCGCACCGACCCCGCGAAGATGCGGCCGGGCATGCGGTTCAAGGGCACCGTCGAGCTGTCGCGCACGAAGGACGCGCTGCTGATCCCGCGCAGCGCCGTGTTCGTCACGCCGCGAGGCCCGGTCGCGTACCGGCGCGGACTCTTCTCCGTCGACGAAGTCTCGCTGAAGCTCGGGCGTGAGAACGACGAGTCGGTGCAGGTCGTCCGCGGCATCTCGGCGAGAGATCGCATCCTCATCGCGAGGACCGAGGCCAAGGAGCAGCCGAAGTCATGACCAGTGTCATTCCGAGCGTGAGCGAGGAATCTGGGCGTGTGGAAGGCGGCCACCGCCCAGATTCCTCGCCGTCTTCGCGGCTCGGAATGACCATCGCGATCGTCGGAGCCGCGCTGCTGCTGGCGGTGGTCGTGGCCGCGTCGTGGCGTCGTCCGTCCGAGTCGATCGCCACGTACAAAGTGGCGCCGTCGCACTTCACGCGGCTGGTCACGGCGGAGGGAACGCTCAAAGCGGTGAACTCCACGCCGATCACCGCGCCGCACGACGTGCCGCAGGCGATGAAGGTCGCCTGGATCGCCGACGACGGAGCGGTCGTGAAGAAAGACGAAGTCGTCGTCCGCTTTGATCCGACGCAGTTCGAGACCGAGCTCATTGGCGGCAACGAGGATCGCGCCACCGCAGCGAACAAGCTCACGCGCAGCGACAGCGAGGCGTCGACGACGCGGTCGAATCTGCAGCGCGACGCGCATCAAGCCGACAGCGAGCTCGCTGCGGCGAGGCGGTTCAAGTTCGACGATGCCGAGATCTTTTCGCGATACGAGCGGATCGAATCGGAGACGGATCAGCAGCTCGCCGCCGAGAAAAAGCAGCACGCGCAAGAGGTTCTCGGCGTCCGCGAGACGCTCTCGAAGACGGATCGCGATCTGCTGGCCATCGAAGATCGCAAGGCCGGACTGCGCATCCGCACCGCCGAGCAGGGCCTGAAGGCGCTCGAGATCGTGGCGCCGCACGACGGCATCCTCGTGCTGACGCGCGACTGGCGCGGCGAGATTCCGCGCGTCGGCGCGACGCTCTGGCAGGGCTCGCCGATCGGGGAGATTCCCGATCTGAAAGCGATGAAGGCGGAGCTGTTCGTGCTCGAAGCCGATGCTGCCGGCCTGGCCGTCGGGCAGAAGGCGCTCGTCTCGCTCGAGGCGCGGCCCGGCGTGAAGTACTCCGGCAAGGTCACGCAGGTCGACAAGCTCGCGCGGCCGCGGATGCGCAACGTGCCGGTGCAGTACTTCGGCGTGACCGTGACTCTCGATCGAACCGACCCGAAAGTGATGAAGCCGGGCACGCGCGTGCGCGGAGTCCTCGAGCTCGAGAACCTCGCCAACGCGTTCACGATCCCGCGGCAGGCGATGTTCGAGAAGGATGGGAAGAAGATCGTGTACCGCAAGCGCGGCGAGAAGTTCGACCCGGTGGCGATAACAATCTCGTCGTCGACGGCGGGGCGGGTGGTCGTGACCAAGGGTATTGCCGCGGGCGATGAGTTGGCGCTGGTGGACCCGAATTCGAAAAAGGATGAAGGATGAAGGTGCCTGATCTCGAGACCTTCTCCACCGCGGTGCGCAATCTCGCGCGACACAAGCTGCGCACGGCGTTGACGATGCTGGGCATGATCTTCGGCGTCGGCGCGGTGATCGCGATGCTGTCCATCGGCGCGGGCGGCGAGCAGAAGGCGATGGAGACGATCGGCAAGCTCGGGCTGCGCAACATCATCGTGCGGGCAAAGGAAATCAAGCCCGACGACCGCGCCGAGCTGCGCAAGAAATCCCTCGGCGTCTCGCTGCGGGATGCCGAGGCGATCGTGGAGGCGGTGCCGAATGTCGAGCGCGTGCTGCCGCGCGTCGAAGTCAAGCCGTACAAGATCCTCTCGCCGGAAGGGAAGACGAAGGGCCGCGTCTTCGGCGTGTCGTCGCGCTACCGCGA
>DASWBH010000495.1:0-16717 GCA_036390755.1 Thermoanaerobaculia bacterium | reverse complement strand
ATCGGTCAGAAATGGCTTATCCGTCATTTACTTCTCCTTCTGCTCCGTGCACGTGCAAGAAATTCACCGCTGGGCGCCGAAGCGTGTGCTCGCGGCATCGTAAGTCCTTCCGCGCCACGGCAGCCGGCCGCGGACGCCGGTAATCCAGGTCGAGCGGAGCGTAATCCAGATCCAGGCGGCCGCGCCGAACGGATGCAGCAGGAGAGCATTCCAGATCGGATAACGGAGCGCGGCGAAGAAGATGACGCGCGTCGCGAGGATCAGCGCGATCGTGGCCAGCGCGATGCGATCGCCTCGAAGCGCGAGCGCGTATGGCATCAGATGGACGGCGAGAAGAAGAACGACCGTCGCAGCAGCAGCGAAGTAACTGCGCCCGAGCACGGCGAACATGTTCTTCGTGAAGCCGCGCAGGATCTCGCGCAGGCCGTGGTACATCCGCACCGACACGAGCCGTTCGGTCCGTACGAGCCCCGTCCGGTAGCCGCTGCGGCGGACATGATGCGCGAGGCCGACGTCGTCGATGACGGCGTCGCGCAGCGCTTCGTGACCACGAACGTCGTCGTACACGGCGCGCCGGATCAGATTGCCGGTGCCGCCGCCCACTCCGAGATACGTGAGCGGCAAGTGCTGCCCGAGCCAGATCGGGAACGCGAACGGCGTCATCGGCACGGACGGCATGATCGCGTTCTCCCAGAATCCGCGCATCACGAAATGCGTGAAGAGGAAGACCATCGCGTCGCCGGTCGCCTCGATGTCTTCTACGGCCGTCCGCAGCGTCTGCGGCTCGTAGTGCACGTCGGCGTCGACGAACAGCAGCATCTCGCCCCGCCCGCGACGGCTGCCCTGATGCAGCGCCCATGGCTTGCCGAGCCAGCCCGCCGGCGGCTCCTCACCGTGAATCACGATCAGCCGCGGATCCTCGGACGCGATGCGCTCGAGGATGGCGCCGGTTGCGTCAGCCGAACGGTCGTCGATGGCGATCACTTCGAATTGCGAGTACTCCTGGGCGAGCAGCGCGCGCACGGTCCGCTCGATCGCGCGCTCTTCGTTGCGCGCCGGAACGATGATCGAGACGAACGGCCCGCCCGCGAGCCGCGCCACGCGAGGTCGGCGCAACAGCAACAGATTCAGAATCGTGTTGGCGAAGGCGAATGCCCACGCAACGAATGCGACGTAGGAGAGAATCTTCATGTCATCCCGAGCGGCAGCAAGGGATCTGGGCGGCGGCGGTCGCGCAGCCGCCGCCCGGATCCCTCGCTCACGCTCGGAATGACTTTACGCCGCGCCGACTCTCCGCTGCGCCTCGAGCGCGTACGGCGAATCCGGGAACTCCGTCACCAGCCGGCGGAACGTCTCCACGACTTTGGCGTCGTTGCCCTGCACTTCGTACGCATGAGCGAGAAGAACGAGCAGCGAATCGGGCGGGAGAGCCGGGTCCTTCTTCGACAGCTCCGCGGTCAGCTCGCTCGTGACCTTCGGCGCCTCGCCGCCGTCGATGCGCAACTGATACAGCGAGTAGCGCGCGCTTCCGACGAGCACGTTCTTCGGATGATCGCGGATGAACGTCTCGAGCAGCGTCCTTGCGTTCGCCGTGTCGCCACGCGACGCGCCGATGCGCGCGAGGTACAGATCCGCGACGTCCGCGGCATCCGTCCCGTTGTACTGCGCCTTCAAATCCTTGAACTGCTTCTCGGCGGCGGCGTTCCGCTCGATCTCCGTTTTGAACTTCGCGTTCGGGTTCGGTTGAGCCGGATTCGCGAGCGGCGACTCGATCGTGTCGATGGCCGTGGCGAGCATGCCCTGCGCTTTTCTCTCGCGGTTGCTGCGGTAGAAATAGATGCCATACGCGATGACCGCGACCGCGATGGCGACTCCCGCTGCCGAGTAGAGAATGCGCTGGTTCTGCTTCGCTTTCGACGAAAGAACGCCGATCTCGTCGACGAACTTGTCGTGCTTGAGCTCTCTGCGATGTTGACGATCCATAAGGTGACCTGCCTCAGCAGTTTGAAAGGATGGGAAGGTACTTCACCGCGCGTCAACCGTCAACGCGGGCGTCGGATTCCGTCCGAGCAGGTACAATGTTGTACTTAGCATCGCGTTTGCACTGGCGCGTTTCGGTAAGTTCGTGTTCGGGAGACAAATGACAGCGCGGGCGTTTCTGGCGACGACTTTCGCCCTCCTCTTCTCCTTCCCTGCTTTTGCGCATCGGAAACAGGTCGACTGGAGCGGTCAGACGGGCGCTTTCGTCCTCTGCTACCACATCGTCGAGTCGCCTCTCGACCCGAGGATGGAGATCAGCCGCGACACGTTCCGCCAGCAGATGCAGTACCTCGAGATGACCGGCTACAACGTGATCCCGCTCCGGCATCTCTACGAATACGCGATCGGAAAACGAACGTCGCTGCCGCCGAACGCGGTCGTGATCACGATCGACGACGGGTGGCGCAGCACGTACACCGAGGCGTATCCGGAGCTGAAGAAGCGGGGATGGCCGTTCACGCTGTTCGTCTATCCGCAGATCATCGGGAAGACCACGATCTCGCTGACCTGGGAGCAGGTCAGGGAGATGTCGCGGAACGGCGGCGACATCGAGAGCCACTCGTACTCGCATCCATTCCTCACGCGCCGCCGTCATGTGTCGATGGACGACGGCGCATACGCAACGTGGCTGCGGCGCGAGCTCGTCGAAAGCAAACGCCTTCTGGAAACCCATATCGGCAAATCAGTCGACTTCCTCGCCTATCCGTACGGCGACTACGACCACTACCTCGTGCATTCCGTGCAGCGAGCGGGATACGCGGCCGCGCTGACGTGCGACTTCGGCAAAGTTGTCCGAAACAGCGATCCGATGCGGATGAAGCGCTTCGTCATCGACAAGACCATGGACTTTGCCGCGTTCCGCCATTACCTCGGCGCCACGCCGATGCAGCTCGCGGAGATGACGCCGAAGCCCGGTGACGTCGTCGAACCGGCCGCGACCGTGATTTCCGCGCGCATTCCGAACTTCAAATCGATCGACCCGCGCTCCGTCGGCATGGCCCTCCTCGGCGTCGGATCTCTGATGCCGTACGCGTACGACGCGCGCACCGGCTCGATCACGCTCATCGTCCGCGACGCGATCACCGCGCTGAAGGGCAAATACCATCGCGCCGTCGTCTGGGCGAAAGATGCCAAGACCGGCAAGCGGGTCGAAGCATCGTGGATCTTCCGCATGCCCGACGCGGAGCCGCTGCCCAAGCCGCAGCCGGCCGCTACTCCGGCG
This sequence comes from Thermoanaerobaculia bacterium, assembly GCA_036390755.1. GTDB lineage: Bacteria > Acidobacteriota > Thermoanaerobaculia > Gp7-AA8 > Gp7-AA8 > DASVHS01. Next base: position 13,455 of record DASWBH010000495.1, on the reverse strand, counting down.
CAAATCGTTCCTGCATCGCAGCCGGCCGCGCCATCACGCCGCGCTGTCACCGCACCGGTGATTCCGATGTCCGGCGCGGGAGCGGCGATCGTGGCCGGTCGCACGCAGCGGTAATTACGGCAACTTGATCTCCGGTTTCTCCTCTCGCTGACGAAACAGAACCGCCGTCTTTCCGATCAGAGCGGCGATGTCGGCGTCAGTCGCGCTGGCGAGCTTGTCCGCCAGCTCGGTTCGCGCGGCGGAGTCGTCGGCGTCGATGCGCACCTTGATGAGCTCGTGCGCTTCGAGAGACTTCCTCGTTTCATCCACGACCGCGCTGCTGACTCCGCCTTTGCCGACGCGCACGACCGGCGAGAGCGGGTGCGCCAGACCTTTGAGGAACTGCCGCTGCTTCGGCGTCAACACCATGAGCCGAAGCGTATGGCAATTCCTGTGCAGAGCCTGCTGCAGGAGCCACCTATGCGAAGTTCTTTTGTAGCGTTGATCGCCGTCGCCTGCGCCGCTGCGGCGTTTGCGCAGGAGCAGGAGATCAGGACGACACCCGGCAACAGCAACTCCGGGGTCTTCACGATCGGACCACGGCTTTCGAACTATTCCACGGACGTTCGCGCGGAGGTTCTGCCGGTGAGAACCGGCCGGCAGGCGTCGTTCGGCGTTGTCGGCGACTACCGCCTCGGCGCATTCGTGCTCGACTTCATGTACGACCATGACCCGGAGAACGGCATCAGCGTCACGGACCTGATCGTGGACACGGGCAATTACTCCCGTGATCGCGGCGAAGTGACGGTGGGATTCGCGGCCGCACCGTTCCTCGACCTGCAGGGCGGCGTGCGGCTCGATCAGACGCGCGTCGGCGGCATCGTCGTGTTCGGGAACCCGATCTCGACCGATCTCAACATCGATCACCAGGCCCTGACCGGCGGCATCCGCCTCCACACTGAAGGCGCCCCGGTCGGATTCTTCGTCGTCGCGCGCGGCTTCATCGGCTCGGCGAAGCTCGACTTCGGCGCAGGAAACCTCAACACCGACACCAGCGGCTACCGCGGCGAAGCCGGCCTCAGCATCCGTCTCGGCGAGAGTCTGTGGGCCGTGCAGCCGGGATACGAGTACGACCACTTCGAGACGAAGGACTTCGGCGTGCGGATGAACACCAACCGCCTGTTCCTGAACTTCGTCTATCGAAGCCGGCGATGACGAACGTCATCCTGAGCGCCGCAGAGCGCGAAGGATCTGGGTGGCGGAATCGGGCCCGCCGCCCAGATTCTTCGCTGTCTACGCAGCTCAGAATGACAGGTGCGCCCGGCTCAGAATGAGTACCGCGCTTGTTTCAGCCGCTCGACGAACTGGTCCGGCGACTCGAAGCCGACCAGCCGCAGGTTCCGCAACTCGCGGCCGTTCGCGTCGACGAAGATCACCGTCGGCGGACCGACGACGCCGAAGCGCTGCATCAGCTGCCGATTCATCGGACTGTCCTGCGTCACGTCGGCTTTGATGCGTTCGAAGCGCGAGAGCTCGGCCGCCACTGCGCGGTTACTGAAGGTACGAGACTCGAGCTCCTTACACGGGATGCACCACGCGGCGGTGAAGTCGATGATCACGGGCTTGCCCGTGGCGTGCGCGACGTCGAGCGCGTTCGCGTCATAGTGCGTCCACTGCACTTCCGCGCCGCGGCTCGGAATCGCGAACGCGACTCCGGCGACGAGCAGCAGCGACGCGCACGCGAGTCGCATCGCACGGCCGGCAGTCCCGCGCGAGATGAACAGGAACCCGGCGCCGATGAGCAGCGAGACGACGACGCCCCACTTGAACACGACGTCGCCGGTGAGCGGCCGGAGGAAGTAGAACGCCATCGCGACCAGCACGAAGCCCATCGCCTTCTTGACTTGCACCATCCACTCGCCGGGACGGGGAAGCGCGTTCAGTGCGACGAGGTACGGAAATCCGAGTCCGAATGCCAGCGAGGCGAACATGACCCCGCCGATGAGCGGTTTGCCGATCTGAGCGACCAGTCCGAGGAGCGAGATGACCACGGGGCCGACGCAAGGTGCGGCGACAATGCCGATCGCAAGGCCCATCGTGAGCGCGCCTGCCATTCCGGCGCGGCCGCTGGAGCGATTGGCGATCCAGCGCGGCGGCTGAATCTCGTACGCGCCGAACATCGAGGCAGCCAGGACGAGCATCATCACCGAAAATCCGATCAGCACCGCCGGAAGCTGCAGCCACGCGCCGAACATCTTTCCGCCGAGCGCCGCGACAACCCCGAGCGTCGAGTACGTGATCACGATGCCGAGGACGTACATGCCGGAGAGCGCGAAACGGCGCGAGCGCTGTCCGTCGCTCTGCATCGCGAAGAAGCCGAGGGTGATCGGGATCAGGGGGAACACGCAGGGAGTGAGGTTCAGCGCGAGACCGCCGACGAACAGCACGAGCAGCGTCAGCGGAAGTCCGCCGGCAGCGAACGTCCTCGCCAGCCGATCCGGCGGTTCGCTGGGCGGGGCGGGCGTTGTGGCCTGCGCAACCGGCGCAGTCGCCGCTCCGGCCGCGACGACTGTCAGCGGCACATCGGTCTCCGCTTTGGCCGGCGGCAGGCAGATGCGATCGCTGCACGACTGATAGCGCACCGTGGCGTGCAGCGATGACGCGCCGTTCTTCAGTTTCGCCGTGAATGGGATCTGCACCGTGCCCGTGTAGACGGCGATCTTCTTGCCGTCGGTGAACTGGAACGCGCGCATCTCATGCTGCGGGTACGTGACGCTCGTGAGCTCGCCGCTGGCCGGATCGATCGCCAGCGTCGTCGGAATCGCGTACGACTCGGTCGGCCGATTCGAGTTGACGTGCCATCCCTCCAGAACGTGCGCCGTGATCACGCCGGTGACGACGTCGCCGGTGCGGTTGTGAATCGCGCCTTCGATCGTCATTTTCGGCGTGCGGCTGCCCGGATCGAATCCGAGCTGCGCGAACGCCGCAGCAGGCAGGAGAAGGAGGACGAAAAATCTTGCGAAACGCATCGCTACTGCTTGACGGGCCCGAGCTGCCGCTCGATGTTCGGAAGCATCTGATCGACGTTGGCGATCAGCGGCGAGTTCGGGAACTTCTGCTTGAAGCTCCGCAGCTCGGTCGCGGCGCAACGCAGATTACCCTGCGCGAGGCAGACGTCGCTGGCCAGCAGACGCGCCTTCTCGTACGACTCTCCCTTCGATTGCACTTTGCCGAACTCGTCGATCGTCTTCTTCACGTCGCCGTACTTTCCCTGGAGCAGGTAGACGACGCCGAGCTCGTAGTACGCCTGATCGCGGAAGGCGACCGGCACGCCCTTCTCGGCGATCAGCTTCTTGAACCGCGGTTCGCTCTGCGTAAAGTTCTGGCGATACCGGAACTCGCGCGCGACGTCGAGCCGCTTCTGGTAATCCTTCGGATAGGTCGGCTCGGCGTCGACGAGCGACTGGAAATCCTTGTACTTCTTCAGCGTCTCGCTGAGCATCTTCACGAACTCGGTCGGTGGCGCATAACCGCGGATCGCACCGACCACGCTCAGGTCGGGGTTCAGGACCAGGAACGTGGGAAGCGTCGTCACCTGAAACTTCTGCGCCACGCTCGTCCCATCCGCCCCGTCCTCGGTGTCGAGCCTCAGCAGCACCATCTTGGAGGTCGCGTTCTGGAACACTTCGGAGGGAAAGACTTCCTGTTCGAACTTATGGCACCAGCCGCACCACTGCGCAAACATGTCGACGAAGATCATCTGATTCTTGTCTTTCGCCTGCTTCTGCGCAGCCGCGACTGACTTCACCCAGGCCGCCTGAGACGTCTGCGGGAAGACGATCAAGGCGACCAGCGCCGCTAGCAAAAGGGTTCGTTGCAAGAAGAGACCTCCGTTTGGCTCACAAACCGCTGAGGGGAGAAGAGCTATTCCGAACTGCTGATTCCGGCTGGTGACAGATCCGTCGCCGCCTGTCTCCGCGCTTCCGCGTACTTCCGGGCCGCCTCGACGAACGCGCCGAAAAGCGCGGAAGCCGACGTCTCGCCGCCCATGTCCTCGGGATGCCACTGCACGCCCAGGTAGAAGGGATGATCGGGGTCTTCGATCCCTTCGACGATGCCGTCGGGCGCATGCGCCGTGACGCGGAGCCCGCGGCCGATCTCTTTGATCGCCTGATGATGGGACGAGTTGACGTTGATCTCCACGCCGCCGCCGAGGATCGAGGCGAGGCGGGTGCCATTCTCGAGGATGACGTCGTGGCGCACGCGGTACTCCGGGTCGCTCACGTGCTCGATGTCGGTCTGGAGCTCGGAAGAGATGTCCTGCACGAGCGTGCCGCCGCTGGCAACGTTCATCATCTGAACGCCGAGGCAGATGCCGAGGGTGGGAACGCCGCGCTCGCGGGCGGCGCGGGCGAGCGTGAGGTCGTTGCTCTGGCGGCGCGCATCCATCGGCTCGACCGAAGGATGCCGCTCTGCGCCATAAGCGGCCGGGTCGCAGTCATCGCCGCCGGCGAGCAGGATTCCGTCGAGCTCTTCGACGATGGCCGCGGCGTTTTCGGGCTGCGGCGGGATGATGACAGGGATCGCTCCGGCGCGCCGAATGGAGTCGATATAGGTGGTGAAAACGAAGGCCTGATCCCGGGTGCCGGGGTTCGTCTGCACATCCGAGCCGATGCCGATGACGGGTTTCATGCGCTCACTTTACATAGATTCTGACTTCGTCACGACCGCCGCGCTCATCGAGCGCAACGATCGTGTGCGCACCGGGAGCGAGAAGCCATTCCGGCCGAACACGCTTGCCGTCGACGTGCCAGATCGCGTCGGCATTCGCGGTGAAACGCAGGCGCTGGAACCCGCTGCGGAGCGTCGGGTCGATGTAGTAAGTCGCTCCGTTCGGTGGATTTGTAACGCGCAACTCCTCCCTCTGCCGCGTGCGGGAGAGGGTGGCGCGGGGCGCAGGGTGAGGAGCGTTGCTCTTCGCCCATTCCCCATACGCCGCGGGCCAGTCGGTGTAGCCGTCGTGATGCCACGAGCAGAACCGGGCGGGCGCTGACTTCGGCAGCCACTCGCGCTCGACAGAATCGCAGTGCGTCGAAGGACGCAATCCCGAGATCGCGCAGACCGGCAGCAGCTCGACGTCGTCCGGCGGCGCGATGATCGGCTCGTCGTCGCCGATCGGGATCGCACCGCGCGAGCGTTTCATCGCGGCGAGCATCACGGAATGAAAGATCGGCGCCGCACCCGTAACGCCGCTGGAGTTGCGCAGCTCCGTGCGATCGAAGTTGCCCACCCACACGCCGACCGTGATGTCGCGGGTGTACCCGACCGTCCAGTTGTCGCGGTACGCCTGCGATGTCCCGGTCTTCACCGCGACGCGGAACGGGAAATCGAGACTGCCGCCGCTGCCGAAGACGAACTCGCGGGCGTCAGGATCGGAGAGGATGTCAGAGATCCAGAACGCGGTCCGCCGCGTGAAAAGTTGCTTGCCATCGAGAGTGACGCCGCCGCGCGCGAACGTCGCGTACGCTGCCACTAATTCGTCGAGCCGCACTTCAGCGTCGCCGAGTGTGAGGCCGAGGCCGTAGTAGTCGGCAGTGTTCGTGAGAGTGGTGAAGCCGGCGCGGCGGAGAACGCGAAGCAAAGCGGCCGGACCGACTCGCGAGAGCATCGCCACTGCCGGCACATTCTCCGATCCGGCGAGCGCCGACCGCACGCGCAGCGGTCCGCGATAATGGCCGTCATAATTTCGCGGCTCGTAGGTGACGCCCGGCTGCGCCGTCGGAAACGTCGATGGAACGTCTGGGAGAACGCTCGCGGGCGAGTAGCCCTCCTCGAATGCCAACCCGTAGGTGAACGGCTTGAGCGCCGAACCCGGCTGCCGCGGCGTGATCACGCCGTCGATCGCGCCGCCGAACGACTGACCGAAGTAATCGCCCGAGCCCTCCCACGCCAGCCACTCGCCGGTTCGGTTGTCGAGGACTGCGACCGCCACGCTGTGCGCGCCGTGCTTCAGAAGACGGCCGCGGTTCGCGGCGATGATGTCGAGGACGTCGCGCTGGAGGGTCGCATCGAGCGTTGTGGTGATTCGGGATTCGGGGTTCGGGGTTCGCAGCACCCGCTCGACGAAGTGCTGCGCAAGCACCGGCTCCCGCGCTTGCGCGAACTGCAGTCGCTCGTTGCGCTCGTGCGGCGTTGCGCGCATCGAGGCGAGGATCCGCTGCTGACGCGCCTTCGCTTCCTTCACTGAGCTTGGCCGCCGCGGGATCGACGCGAGATATGCGGCCTGCGCCACGGTCAGCTGCTGCGGCGCGCATCCGAAGTACGTCCGGCTCGCACGCGTCACGCCGCTGACGCGATTTCCGTACGGCGCGAGCGACAGGTACATCGCCAGGATGTCCGCTTTCGAGTAGCGATGCTCGAGCCGCAGCGCGAGGACGGTCTCGCGCACCTTCTGCGCGGCTGACCGCTGGCGCGACTGGAGCAGCAGCTTCGCCACCTGCTGCGTGATCGTCGAGCCGCCCTCGACGATCGCGCCGTGCCGTACGTCGTGCAGTGCCGCGCGAACAATCGCCGGCGGATCCACTCCGAAATGCGAGTAGAACCTCCGATCCTCGGCTGCGAGCGTAGCGCGCACGACGTTGCCGGGCAGATCGGATGCGGAGAGATGCTCGCCGCGCGTCCCGCTTTTCGCGAGTGGCTCGTAAAGGACGACTCCGTTACGATCGACGATCGTTGTGGACGCGAAGCGGGTTGGGTCGAGCAGCGATTCGTCAATCGTCCCGCAGCGGATCCAAACCATCAATCCGCAGACCAGCAACGAGCAGCCGACAACCCATTTCATCGCTTCACCTCGATGACTGCGGTCGCCGTACGGCCGAACACCTCCGGCTCGTACATCTCCTCGGCGTGAGTCGGTGCGGCGATGAACACGCCCGCCGTCGTCGCGCGAAGCAGATACCGGTACTCGTGCTGACCTTCGTCGAGGCGCGTCGCGAAAACGTCGACGCGGTCATCGTGACGCTCGAAGTGATCGAACCCGCCGCGCTGCCACCACGCCCAGAACGACGTCGTGTCGTTGCTTTGCTGCTCTTCGCGAACGACGTCGGCGGTCGTCGCGAACGCCGTCTCGACCGGTTCGGTTCCAGCCGGGATGGGATCGGAGACCGCGACGAACCTCCGCTCCTTCGTGTTGCGGATGCGCAGCGTGACCTCGATGAGATCGCCGGCCTTGAACGACGTCGCGCTCGCGCTGTTGCCGTGTACGCGATAGGTGCGCTCGACGGCGAATCCGGCGTCGAGCGGCTGCAGATGCGCGTCAGCCGGCGCGTAGCGCAGACGCAACAGGTAGAACAGCGTGCCCGTGCCCTGACGATCGAAGACGATCGGGCCGGCGTGCAGTTGACCGATCGGCAGATCCTTCGCCTTCGACAGCGTCGATCGTCCGCGGAACTCTTCGCGAGCAATCGGCTGCGCACCGGCTGTAACGACCGCCGTGAAGTCCGGCACCTCCGACTCGTACTTGCGGTAGTAATCGACGAGCGACTCCATCGCCCAGGCGTTCTCCTGCGTGTTGCCCCATCGCCCGCCTTTGCGCACGACCATCAGCCAGCGCACCATCCGCTTCGCGATCTCTTCATCGTTGCCCTGCCGCACGAGAGTGCCGAGGACGATGGCGGTGGAGCGGACGTTGGAGTTCCAGAACCAGAGCAGATACGGATCCGCGAGCTCGCCGACATGCGCCTGCCCGCCTTCGGGTAGAACCGCGTTGAGCATGCGGCGATGCAGGTTCTCGAGCCGCGCACCTTTTTCGCCTTTTGCGATCATCGCGTCGGCGAGGTACGACATGCCGAACACCGGCATCCGGTCGACGTATTCGTAGATCCGATTGACGTGCGAGTCGACGTTGCGCCCGCCCTCGGCCAGCGTCTTCACGGCGAACGCCTGCCACGCCGTGTACGCCGGCCACCAGCCTTCGTTTGCAGGCTTCGGCTCGTTCAGATTCCGATCGAGGTAGTCGTACGCGCGGTTCATCATGTCGCCGTCGACGCGGTGTCCCAGCTTCTGCCCGCGCTGATACACGTGCAGCACGTAGCTCGTGAGATACGGCGACGTCATCGCGCAGTCGCCCGGCCAGTACGCGAAGCCGCCGTCGCCACACTGGAACTTCTCGAGCTCGTGCAGCGTCGCCTGCGCGGTCGACTTTCCTTTCGCCGCATCGATGCCCGGCAGATGGAACGCTTCGCCGAGATCCGAAGTCAGCACGAGCGCCAGCGCTGCGGAGGCGCGCTGCTCCGCGCAGCCGTACGGATACGTGACGAGGTAACTCGCGCCTTCGCCCAGGCCGACCATCTGCGTCGACGAGAGCTCGAGATGCAGACCGCCGAACCCCGGAACGACGTTCGTCGGGACTTCGATCGTTTCCCGCGCCTGCGGCTTCGCTTCGCCGTACGCGGCGACGGTTTCCGGCGACACGAGCACGCGGACCGGGATCACGTCCTCGAAGGCATCGCTCTCGCGACCGAGGCGCACGCGCATCTGAATCCGCGCCGTTCCAATCGATTTCGCGACCGCATCGAAGCGCACTTCGGATGCCGAGTTCGGTTTGACCGCGACCTTGGCGCTCTTCTCGCCGCTGAAGTCGATGATCGACGGATCGAGGCTGCGGATTGTCACGGTGGCATCGCCGGAGATCTTCTGGCTGTTCACCGTGCCGCCGAAATACGCGTTGTCGCCGACCGCCATGAAGCGCGGGAACGCGGCCATGATCATCAGCGGCTTGTTGATGCGGATCTCGTTCTGCGCCCAGCCGAAACGCGACGAGCGATCGCCCGCGACGGCCATGATGCGATAGGTCGTGAGCGACTCCGGCAAGGTCAGCGAAGTCGTCGCGTGACCGTTCGCGTCCGTGACGACGGAGCCGAGCCAGAACGCGAGGACACGGAAGTCCTTGCGCATGGCTCCGGCGCCGGTCTCGCGCCCGCCACCGCCGCCCTCCCCTGCGCCTTTCGGCGTGATCACGCGGCGGCTGACGATCCGCTGCCGCGAATCCTCGGTCACGACCTGCAGCGCTTTGTGCAGGTAGATCGACTCGAGCACGTCGGGCGTCTGATACGACGTCAGCGACAGCACGCCGTAATCGACGGCCCACAACGTCACCTCGGATTCGGCCGGTTTGCCCGACGCGTCGCGGACGTCGACATCGATGCTCGCTTTCGTTGCCGGACGGTACTCGTCGCGATTCGCTTTGACGTCGACTTTCAACCGCTTCGAAGCATCCTCGACGTTCAGCTCGACGTAGCCGAGGCGGAACGCGGGCTTGCCTGGGTCGGATTCGTCGTCCTCGGTCCTCGGTCCTCGGTCCTCGGTTTTCGTCCGGCCTTTGACCAGCAGGACGGAGACAAAGACATTCGGGATGTCGTCCTCGGTGATCGGGACGGTGATGGTCTGCTGAGTTGACGTCAGTTCGAACTGTTTGCTCGTACGCACCCCTTCGCGTTCCGTCGTCAGCAGTGCGGTCGCCTTCTCCCACGGCGACTTCACCATGATCCGTGCGGTGTCGCCGGGCCGATAGAGCTTCTTCTCCGGAACGAGATCGATGCGGTTGTGGTCGTAACGCGCCCATGCGGTGTAGCCGGAGCCGATTGCATAGAACGTCAGGCGCGTCGTCGTGCTGCGGCCGTCCTTGCCGCCTGCGGTGGCCACGAGCCGGTACTGGCCGCCCGCGCGCAGCGGGATGTGGAACGGCACCGGTTCAGACTTCGTCGCGACCGTCCACTCGCCTGCTGCGATGTCCTTGCGCTCGGTGTCCCACTCGTAGAAGCCGTTGCCGATCGCGCGACGGACGCTGTTGTACTGAATGCGCGTGAGACGCAGCCGGACGTCGACGCCAGGCGCGGGCAGACCGGAATTCGATACCGCGACGACTTCGGTATCGAGCCCGCTATCCGCCTCGACGAAATACGAGGGCGACTTCAATCCGATGTACCACGGCGCCGGATCGACGCGGAACGCCGCGCGTCCTGCGATGTGCTGCCGCGTCACGTCGGTAACGTCGCCCTCGAGCCGGTACTCGAGCGGCCAGCCCGCTCGCACGTCGGTGTCGAGCTCCAGCGGAAGCTCGCCGCTCGCGTTCAGCTTCTCTTCCTGCGTCGAGATCGTCATGCGCGACGGGCTCCCTTTCTCCCAGTCCCAGCCGAGGAACGTGTAGCGCTCCTCGGGGAAGCGATCGCGAATTGCCGCGGGAACGTCGAGCACCTCGATCTTCGAGTAGGTCCAGGTGACATCGCGGCCTGCCATCACGCCGCCGTGCAAATAGCGGCCGACGATCTTCCCGTCGAGCGGCGTGCCGGCGAGCGAGCTCGCTGCGCCGAGAGTCGTGTCGACACGGAAATCGGGCCGGCGATAAGCCGCGACGAGGAACTCGCCGCCGATGCCGAGCTTCTGCCCTGAGACTGTGGCGGTGACGGAGTAGCTGCCGAGCGGCGCGTCCGCCGGCAACTGGAACGTCCACTCTGCACTGCTCCAGTTGTTCAGCGACAGCGTCCGCTTGTCGATCTCCTTGGCATGCGCATCACGCAGTGCGACATCGATCTTCGTCCCGGCCGCGAGCAGCTGCATGCCCGACGGCGTATCGCTGCGCACGATCGCTTTGAAGTGAACCTCTTCGCCGAGCTTGTAGACGCCGCGATCGGTGAAGATCGTGCCGCGCAGCAGCGGATGCGCTTCGTTCAAATCGAAGCGGAGGTCGAACTCCCACGGCTGCACGCCTTCGTTCCAGTCGCTGCCCGCGTAAGCAATGTCTCCTTCCTTCTCCGCGACGACGATGAAGTGCAGATCCGTAATCGCGCGCCACGACTGCTCCCACTCGTCCTCGTCGTTTTTCGCTGTCTGTTTCGTCGCGCGCAGGTGCTTCGCGTCCGCGACAGCGATTCCGTGCTCGTCCGTCACGCCGCTCCAGACGACCTTGTTGGCCGTGTTGCGGATCGAGACGTTCGCGCCCGCGACGGGCTTCGCCGTGTCGAGCGACGTCACGAGAATGACGACGTTCTGCGGGCTGTCTTTCACGCTGATGCCGAGGTTCGTGACCTGGACGATGGTGGCGCGGATGTCGGGGTCGTACACCGGCGACTTCGGCAGCGGCTGGCCCGGTTTCACGGCCGCCCACAGCAGGCCTCTGTTGTCGCTGCCAACGGTCTTGCCGATGTTCAGTCCGAACGACTGGATCTTGTCCGGCGTCGGATTCAGCGTCCGGTTCTGCGGTTCGATCTTCGGCGCGGAGCGGAAGCCGTTGCCGCGCAGCTCGAGAAGCGCCGGCATCGTCTCGTCGATCGTCAACGGCGCGAGCCACTGCTGCACGCTGCGGTAGTTGCGCGCGTGGAATGGGAGGATCGGGCCGCTGCTCGACTCCCAAACGCCCTGCCCGTTGCCGAAGCTGATGAACGCGTTGCGGTGGAGGTAATCGACGGTGCCCAGCCACGTGTAGCCGAGGGTCTGGCCGTCGTTGGAGGCGAGCGAAGGGTCGACGCGGACGAGATAGCGACGCGCCGGCAGCACGCTGAAGCCGATGTCGTCGAAGCTGTACTGCGCCGACGGATAGTCGTACTCGCGCTCCGTCGTGTGCTGCTGCACCGGCACTTCGTGCGCCGGATCGGTGATGTCGACGAGCGAGACCGCCTTGCGCACCTCTTCGAGCGACAGACCGGCCGAGCGGAAGCGCAGACCGTTGTAGCGATCGGGATCGCAGTTCGTCGCGCATGCGACGGACTCGACGAACAGGACGGTCTCCAGGTCGATCTGGAACGTCTGCTCGATGCCGGTCACGACGCCTTGCGCTGTCGCCAGTCCGCGGTCGAGCGTCAACTGCATGTGCGTCTCGGGCGGAATGCCCGGCTTCGTCTCGATGACGACGAGATCGGCCGACGGATTTCCCAGCTTCGAGCGATCCCAATTGGTTGTGAGAAACGAGAACACTGGCGCTCCGTTCGACGACGACGCCTGCTGCGCCTTCCCTTTCTTTGCCTCGAAAGCCTGAAGCGACTGCGGCTCAGACTTCTTCAGCCGCTCGATTCCTTCCGGCGGGATCACCGGCGCGACGAACGCGACGGCCCTCGTCCGGAGCTGCAAGTGCTGCAGGATCGCCGCTCCGTCGACCGGCTGGTTGAACCGCAGGCCGATCACGACCGCGCGATCCGGCTTGCGATACCAGTTCGTGTTCAGCAGGCGGACGGTCGGCGTCGTGAAGGAGAAGGTGTATGCGCGATCGAGCGTGTTGCCGGCGACGGACGTCGTGTTCGCGTCGATCGTGACGTCGTACCTCGTCGCGAACGGCAGCATCTGCGGCGTGAAGATCAGCGTGGTCGTTCCCGACCACCGGAACGCGCCGGGCACCTGCGGCCGGATGTGAAAGTACGGCGCGTGGACGACCGGCGGGATCCTGCCGAGGACGACCATCGGCTCGGAGAAGACGACGCGGATCTCGTTCGCTTCGGCGAGTGATGCGACCTCGCCCACCGGCCCGGCGCTGATGATTCGCAGCGTGTTGGCGGCATGGGCGAGCGGACTGTTGAGAAGGAGTGCGATGCAGAGGACGACGACGCGCTTCATGACAGTTGAAGTGTAGGTGCGCGTTTTGGCAACGCCGCGGAAAGATTATGGCGAGATTGCGGCGGTCAGCACTTCTGGGGCGGGTAGACCTTGACGTTCACTTCCCGCGCGTAATGCCGCATCGGAATGGCGTCCGACCGCTTGATGCCTGCGGCCCAGACCAGCGTCTCGTCGAGCTCCTGCAGCTCGGCGCGCTGGATCGGATACGGCGGATGGTGTACGCGCGCGCGATGCAGCGAGTGCTCCGAATCTTCCGCGTAGAGGATGTATCGCTCGATGAGAAAATGCTCGATCGTCCCGACACGCGCCTGCGTCGTCAGACCCTCGGCCGGCGCGTAACGAATGTGCGCGTGAGCGGGCATCGCGCCGCGCGAATCGTCGCGGTGCGAGCGAAAGGTGATGCGCGGCAAAGGATCGGATGACGCGGCGAACTCCATCTGCGCGTGGAAGTATGCGAGGTGATAGGCGGCGCGCGCAGCCGCGACCGCAACGCTGCTCGACGCATCGAGGCTGAAGAACCACACGCCGGGATCGCGTCCGTTGAGATGCACGTACGTGCGCACGTTGATCTCGTGGAAATTCGAGACAGGCGGAATCGGCGGCGCGAGCACCGGACGCGCGCCGGTGACCGTGAACGGAATCAGTCCGACGTACGCCTTTCCTTCGAACGTGTCGACGGTGAGCCGCGAGGGTACGAGCGCCTGCAGCTCCGCCGGCGGCACCTCCCAGTGCAGAAACAGCAGGTGATGCCAGTTCTGATGCATCAGCACCGGCTGGCCGGGTTCGAGAGTCGGCGAAACGCGGTCCATCGAGTCGTGAGGGGTCACGACGCCGGTGCAAGCAATCCCTTCGCCACGGCCGGGCGTAGAATCC
>DASWBH010000494.1:0-1948 GCA_036390755.1 Thermoanaerobaculia bacterium | reverse complement strand
CAGCGGCAACTCGGAGATCCTGCACGAGTGGCTGATGCAGGCCATCGCCCGCGGCTACGAGCCCGCCTATCCGGCGCTCGAGCAGTTCCTCACGAAACAGGGCCGCCGCAAGTTTCTCAAGCCGCTGTACCAGAAGCTCGCTGAGACGGATCAGGGGCGCAAACGCGCAGTCGACATCTACAAGAAAGCACGGCCGACGTACCACTCCGTCTCTCGCGGTACCATCGACGGAATCTTGAACTGGAGCGCATAACCTTCTGCCCTCTCCCGCGAGCGGGAGAGGGTGGCGCGAAGCGCCGGGTGAGGGCCGACCCTCAGAGGATTCGAACGCATGGAAACCGAAACCAAATCGCTCCCGGAGAATGCATACCTCCCCCTGAACGAAGGCGAGTCGTACGAGCCGATGGTGCTCGCATCCGAGCATCCGCCGGAATCCACCGGACGCGCGATCGGGTGGGGCGTCTTCCTCTGCGTCATCTTCACGATTGCATCCGCGTATTCGGGATTGAAAGTCGGCCAGGTGATGGAGGCGGCGATTCCGATTGCGATTCTGGCGATCGGCCTCGCGCGCGTGTATCGCCGCCGGTCGTCGGTCCTCGAGAACGTGATCATCACGTCGATCGGCGGCGCGGCCGGCTCAGTCGTGGCCGGCGCGATCTTCACGCTTCCGGCGCTCTACACGCTGAAACTGAATCCACATCCGCTGCAGACGGTGTTCATCTGCCTCGCCGGCGGATGTCTCGGCGTTCTGTTCCTCATTCCGCTGCGCCGCTACTTCGTCCGCGAGATGCACGGCAAGCTGCCGTACCCGGAAGCGACCGCGATCACGGAAGTGCTCGTGACCGGCGAGAAAGGCGGCTCGCAGGCCAAGCTGCTGTTGCAGGCCACCGCGATCTCCGCCGTATACGACTTCTTCGTGACGACGTTCGACGTCTGGAAGGAGATGGTCGACTTCCAGTTCATGCCCGCGATGAAGGCGCTCGCCGACAAGGCCAAGATCGTCGTCCGCTTCGACGCCGTCGCCTTCATCCTCGGCCTCGGATACGTGATGGGATTGCGCTCGTCGATGATCCTCGTCGCCGGCGGCGTGCTGTCGAACTTCGTGCTCGTGCCGCTGATCTTCATGATCGGCAGCAAGTTCCCGGGAGTCGTTTATCCGGGAACGAAGGCGATCGGCGCGATGGGCGCCTCCGAGATCTTCCGCAGCTACGTTCGCTACATGGGCGTCGGCGCGATCGCGACTGCGGGCATCTTCGGCATCATCAAATCGCTGCGCGTGATCGCCGGATCGTTCGGCATCGCGGCGCGGGCGTTCCGACACGGCGAAGAGATGCACACGATCGAGCGGACCGATCGCGATATCTCCGTGATGGCGATCCTCGTCGGCGTGATTCTGGGCGCGATCGGCATAGCCATCTTCTTCGGAACTCTGCGGCCGACGTTTACGGTGCTCGTCGTCGGCCTGCTCCTAACGCTGCTCTTCTCTTTTTTCTTCACGTCCGTCGCCGCGAACGCGATCGCCACGACGGCACGCAATCCGGTTTCCGGTATGACGATGCTGACGATCATCATCTCGTCGGTCGTGCTGCTGCAGTTCGGCCTGTCGGGGACGACAGGCATGTTCTTCGTCATGGCGATCGCCGGGATGGTCTGCACCGCGCTTTCGGTGTCCGGCCAGACGATCACCGATCTGAAGACCGGCTACTGGCTCGGCTCAACTCCCTCAGCGCAGGAGAAGGTGAAATTCCTCGGCGTGATCGCCGCGGGCATCGCCTCGGCCGGGACGATCATCATGCTGGCGAAGGCATTCCAGTTCGGCGAAGCGGCGCCCGGCGACGCGCGTGTCGTGCTCGCCGCGCCGCAAGCGTCGATCATGCAGGCGCTCGTATCGGGCTTCATGAGCCATCAGCCGGTCGCGTACCTGCTCTTCTTCGCCGGCGCGATGGTC
>DASWBH010000493.1:0-2814 GCA_036390755.1 Thermoanaerobaculia bacterium | reverse complement strand
ACCGCGCGCGAATCCGCAATCAGAACATCGGATTCATTTTCCAGGCGTTCAATCTCATCGGCGATCTCAACGTTTACGAGAACGTCGAGCTGCCGCTGACGTATCGCGGCATGAGCGGCGGCGAGCGCAAAGAACGCGTGCTGCGCGCGCTGGAGCGCGTCGGCATGGCGCATCGCGTGAAGCATTTTCCGGCGCAGCTCTCGGGCGGACAGCAGCAGAGGGTTGCCGTGGCCCGCGCGCTCGTCGGCGAGCCGGCGATCCTCCTGGCCGATGAGCCGACCGGGAACCTCGACTCGAAGAACGGCGAAGCCGTCATGGACCTCTTGCGCGAGATTCACAGCGGCGGCGCGACGATCTGCATGGTGACGCACGATCCGCGTTTCGCGCGTTACGCAGGCCGGACGGTACATCTGTTCGACGGACGGATCGTGGAAGAGACGCACAACCGCGGAGCCGAGGATGAGCTGCGCGAGAGCGGGTTTCAGATCCAATGACGACGCTGCGCTACGCCTTTCGCTCGCTCCTGAAGTCGCCCGGCTTCACGGCCGTGGCGGTGCTGACGCTCGCGGCCGGCATCGGTGCGTCGACGTGCATCTTCTCCGTCGTCGACGCCGTGCTGCTGGCGCCGCTGCCGTACCCGCATCCCGAACAACTCGTCCGAGTGTGGGAACAGGCAGCCGACGGTCATCTTATGAATCTCGGTGAACCGGACTTCGACGATTTTCGAAACCAGAACAACACGATGGCAACGCTCGCGGCCTATGGATTCTGGAACGCACCGATGTCGGGCGGAAGCGAACCGGTTTCCGCCTCGCTCGCCAGGGTGTCGGAGGACTTCTTCCGGACCTTCGGCGTCGAACCGGCGATCGGCCGCGGCTTCGCGCCGGATGAACTGCGGGAGGGCGGCGCACGGGTGATCATCGTGAGTCACGGCTACTGGAAGCGGTACCTCGGCGGGCCGGAGGATCTTTCGCGCGTTCGCCTGTCGATCGGCGGTGAGGTGTACCCGGTGATCGGAGTGATGCCCTCCAGCTTCGACTATCCGAGCGGCGTCGAGGGCTGGATCGTGCGCAAGCACGACCCCGTTTACTCCCGCAGAAATCACAACTGGCGCACGATCGGCCGGCTGCGCGGCGGCGTGACGGCCGCACAAGCGCGTGCGAACCTGAGCGCGATCGCGGCTCGCATCAAAGAACGGTATGGGAAAGACGCCGACGTGGCGACTGCCGACGTCGATCCGCTTCTGAATACGATCGTGGGCGACGTGCGGAAAGCGTTGCTGACGCTCTGCGGCGCCGTCGCGCTGTTGCTCCTCGTCGGATGCGCGAATGTCGCCGGCCTGATGCTGGCGCGAACATCCGCGCGCGCGAAGGAGCTTGCAGTCCGCACCGCACTCGGCGCGAGTCGCATGCGGATCCTGAAGCAGTTTCTGGCCGAGTCGCTCGTGCTGTCTGCGATGAGCGGAATCGCGGGATTCGTGATCGCCGCCTGGTCCGTGAAGTTGCTGCCGGCGATTTTTCCGGCGACTCTTCCGCGACAGGAAGGAATCGCGGTCAGCGTGCCGGTCCTGCTCTTCGCAGTCGCGGTCACGATCGCAGTGGCAATCGCTCTCGCGCTGTTCTCATCGTGGCGCGCGTCGACCGCGGGCCTGCAGCAGGCGCTGACCGCCGGCTCGCGCAGCTACACGGCTACGCGATCGACACAGCGAATGCGCGTCGTGCTGGTCATCGGCGAGATCGCGACGACTCTGACGATTCTCATGGCCGCCGGCCTCCTCGGACGCAGCTTCCTGCGTCTCATCGAAACCAGTCCCGGCTTCCGGGCCGAGAACTTGATCACGGTCGAGTTCGCGCTGCCCACACCGCCGCGAGTGAACGCGACGGCTGAAGACGTTCAGCGCGACGTTCAGCGCGTCGACCGAATCGCCGAACGGCTTCGCGCGGTTCCCGGTGCCGAAAGCGCGGCGGTCGTCGGTGCGCTACCCGTTGCCGCAGGTGACAATCTCCCTGACGGCTCGTTCGTCATTCTGAGGGGACGGAAACCACCGGCCGATCACAAGGAATTCGATCTGATGATCCGGGACCCGTCCCAGACCGGCGAGGCGTCCTACTGCCCGGCAAGCGGCGCGTACTTCCGCACGCTGGGAATTCCGCTGATTCGCGGCCGTATCTTCTCCGATCGCGACACCCCCGATTCGCCGTGGGTGGCGGTCATCAGCGACACGCTCGCGCGCCAGCACTTCGCGAAAGAGGATCCGATCGGGCAGATGATCTCGTTCCCGATTACGGACGGTTACCTGAAGCCGATGACGATCGTGGGAATCGTCGGCGACATTCGCGCAGGAGGTCTCGACCAGCCGGCGAGCCCGATCATCTACACCGATTACCGCCAGCGCGGAGCGGGCCTGACGCCGGCGATCATCATCCGCGGCTCAGCCGCGCCCGAAGGAATCATTCCGACGATCCGCAGCGTCTTCCGCAGCGTCGCGCCGGATGTGCCCGTGAAGATCTCGATGTTCGAAACGGAGCTCGGCGGATGGCTGGCGCAGCGGCGTTTCGTCCTCTCTCTGGTTGCGCTATTCGCCGTCGTCGCTCTTGGACTCGCCGCCCTCGGCATCTACGGCGTCATCGCGTTCTCCGTCGCGCGACGGACGCAGGAGATCGGGATCCGCATGGCCCTCGGCGCGCGGTCGGGCGACGTGCTGCGGCTGATCATCGGCGAAGCGGCACGCATCGCGGTCATCGGAATTGTGTTCGGCGTGATCGTCTCGCTGTCGACCATGCGCCTCCTGTCCTCGCTGCTGTTTGACGTTCA
>DASWBH010000492.1:0-2918 GCA_036390755.1 Thermoanaerobaculia bacterium | reverse complement strand
ACCTGCCTCTGCCTCGAGAGTAGCCGTGACGTACGCATCAACTCCGGCGCGCGGCGGATTCAGTATTACGAGATCGGCGGGCAGCAATCCTGGCAACGCGTCTTCGACCTTCGCTCGAATTGCGCGTGAGGGCGCCGCGAGCCTAGCCGCGGACCAGGACGAAGCATCGGGGTCGAGCTCGATCGCCGTGACTCTTATTCCCCGATCACTCAATGCAATCGCGGTATGCCCGGCACCGGCGTACGCATCGATAACAGTTCTCGGCTCGTAGGAGAGCGCGCGATCCAGCACGTACGTCCGAAGGATTTCGGCCATCTCGGCGTTCACCTGCGCGAACGACGCGCTCGGATCCCGGTCCTGACGTTTGTCGAACAGCAGGCGTCTCGGCTTGTCGTCCGCCGGCTCCCACCAAACCGCTGAAATCGAAGGAACCTTTACGGCAAACTGGTCGCGCGCCGCCCAGCTCACGCCGCCCATCATCACGAATGTTGGACCGCCACTCGTGATGCGGACGCTGCCCCGCAGCTCTTTCGCATCCGGAAAATACGCGTCGGCCTCCATTACTTCGCGCCATGCGGCGACGATACGCCGGTCCGTGATGGGGCAATCAGAGAGCGGGAAGATGTACGTTGGGTCGTCATATGGGTGAAGACCGGCGACCCAGCGCGCGCCGCGTCGCTCCATCGCGAGCGTAAGCTTCGTGCGGTAGCGCCAGTCCTTCGCACTTCGTTCGATCGCCGGCACGTCGACGATACGCTTTCCAATTCGCTGTATGGAATCGCGAATGATCTTCTGCTTGGCCGCGAGCTGCGAGTCATACGTCATGTGCTGCAGCTGGCAGCCGCCGCAGTTGTCTCTCGTGTAGTGCGGACATGGCGGTTCGATGCGCACCTCTGACGGAGACACAATGCTCCGCAGCGCGC
This sequence comes from Thermoanaerobaculia bacterium, assembly GCA_036390755.1. Taxonomy (GTDB): domain Bacteria; phylum Acidobacteriota; class Thermoanaerobaculia; order Gp7-AA8; family Gp7-AA8; genus DASVHS01. The sequence continues at coordinate 1,995 of DASWBH010000492.1, read as the reverse complement.
CACGCGCGAAATGACCCTTGCCGGAAATCTGCGCCGTCACGACATCGCCGGGCGCCGTGCGCGGAACGAATACGACGAGGCCATTGCTCCTGCCGACGCCATCTCCGCCCGTGGCGATCGAATCAATTGGAACGCTGACCACAGCCATCAGTCCCGCAGTGCCTCGCTTCGCGCCGCCTGCTTCCAGGAATCCAGCGCTGCATCCCTCCGCCCGACCGGAGACGCTGCGTTTCCCGAGTCGATCGAGGTCGCGCGCGTTGCTCTGTCACGCTCCGCAAGCATCGCGGCGGCGATCGCTGCCACTCGAACGGACTCCGTGCTCGGGGGACGCTCGAGAATCGAAGCGAGCTTCCGCTCAAGCCATTGGATGTCTATCGCGCCGCGCTGGAACTCGTCGTCATCCATCATGCGAATGTGAAAGTCGCGCGACGTTTCTACGCCGAGGATGATCAGATCGACAAGAGCGCGTCGCATACGCGTTATAGCCTGCGCTCTGTCGGCGCCCCATACGATGAGCTTGGCGAGCATTGGATCGTAATAGAGACCGACCTCGCTTCCCGATTCCACGCCGCCATCCCAACGCACACCAGGGCCACTCGGCAAGTGTAAATAGTGGATTCGTCCGGTGGATGGAAGAAAGTTGTTCGACGCGTCCTCACTCGTGATGCGACACTCGATCGCCCAGCCATGCGGCGCAATCTCCTCTTGTCTGAATGGGAGCCTCTCACCAGCTGCGATGCGAAGCTGCCACTGTACGATGTCGATCCCGGTCACGAGCTCGGTAACCGGATGCTCGACCTGGAGCCGGGTGTTCATCTCGAGGAAGTAAAACTCCCCGCTATCGGCAAGAAGGAACTCGCAGGTGCCGGCGTTCACGTAGCCTGCGGCTCGCGCCGCGCGCGCCGCGGTCTCGCCCATCTGTTTTCGAATCTCCGGCGTGACAGCGACGCTCGGTGATTCCTCGATCATCTTCTGGTGCCGCCGCTGTACCGAGCATTCGCGCTCGCCGAGGGAGAGCACATTGCCGTGTGAGTCGGCGAGAACCTGGATCTCGACGTGACGCGGACGTGTGACGAATTTCTCCAGATACACAGCGTCGTCGCCGAACGCGGCCTTCGCCTCTCTGCGCGCCGCATCGAGCGCCGCGGACAGCTCCTTCGGCTCCGAGACGACGCGCATTCCCTTCCCTCCACCGCCCGCGGCCGCCTTGAGCAGAACCGGATAGCCGAACTTCTTCGCGATCTTCTCGGCTTCCTTCGCGTCCTGGAGCGGCTCGGTGGTTCCCGGAACGACCGGAACTCCATTCGCGACCGCGAGGGTTCGCGCCGCGGTCTTGCTCCCCATCGCCGCGATTGCCTCCGCTGGCGGACCGACCCAGACGATTCCCGCGTCGCGAACGGCGCGCGCGAACCATTCGCGCTCCGAGAGAAACCCGTAGCCGGGATGAATGGCTTCCGCGTTCGTCATCTTCGCGGCTTCGATGATCTTGTCGCCGAGCAGATAGCTCTGACTCGACGGCGGCGGTCCGATAAGCACTGCCTCGTCGGCCTCACAGACGTGCGGGGCGCGGACATCGGCTTCGCTGTAGACCGCGACGGTCTTTATCCCGAGCTCCTGGCACGCGCGTATGACGCGCAGGGCAATTTCGCCACGATTCGCGATCAGAACTTTCTTGAACATCAGGACTCGGCCGCCGTCAGAGCCTTCGCTCTCGCTCCATCAGAGCGGAATGTTGCCGTGCTTCTTCGGTGGATTCTTGTCGCGCTTGGTTTGCAGCGTTTCGAGGGCGTCGATGAGGGCTGGTCTGGTATCGCGCGGATCTATGATGTCGTCCAGGTAGCCTCGACCGGCGGCGATGTAGGGGTGAGCGAACTTTTCCCGATACTCCACGATTTTCGCCTCGGTAGCCGCCGCTTCGTCCTGGCTCTCGGAAATCTCCTTCCTGAACAGAATCTCCACCGCACCCTTTGGCCCCATCACGGCGATCTCCGCCGT
>DASWBH010000491.1:0-2742 GCA_036390755.1 Thermoanaerobaculia bacterium | reverse complement strand
CATCGCCGGTCTGGTCATCCTGAACACGTGGGCGTGGCCTTCGCGCGGCAAGATGATTTTGTTCTCGCACATCATGGGCGACGCGCTCGGCCGCTTTCTCATCCGCCGCTACAACGTGTTCGCGGCGAAGATCGTCCCGGGGTCGATCAACCGGGCCGACCGCAAAACACCCGAGGTGCTGAAGGCGTACACGGATCCGTTCCCGACGCAGGAGTCGCGCATCGGCACCTGGGTTTTCCCGCGTGCGATCCGGACGAACAACGACTGGCTCGGCGAGACGCAACAAGGGCTCAGCCGGTTGAGCGGCAAGCCGGTCGAGATGGTCTTCGCGATGAAGGACCCGGCGTTCGGACGGGAAGAGGTCATCGCGAAGTGGAAGCGATATTTCCCCGATGCTGCCGTCGACCGGGTTCCCGACGCGAATCACTTCATCCAGGAAGAAGCGCCCGATCGCATCGCCGCGGCGATCAGGCGAGTTGTCGCGCGCGCCTCATGACCACGAGAGCGCTGCGGGCATCGGACTTCCAAAGCGTCGCCTTCCGCGCCACCGGCGGAAAGATCAAAGCGATCTTCTGGCACCTCGGCGTCGCCGCGGCGCTCGAGGATCGCGGCTTCAAGTTCACAACCGGATTCGGCCCGCGGCCTGAACCGGGGCCCGGCCAGATCAGCACGATCGTCGGTTCGTCGGCCGGGAGCATCTTCGCGCTTCTCATCGCCGGGGGCTACGACATCCCTTCCATCATCAACTCGTTCATCGATCGCGAGTCGCCGCTTCCGCCGATCGACCACGCCACGATCTTCCGCCGGCGCGGCGCGGCGCTGCGCGGCTACTTCCGGCGCGTGCGCAACGTCGTCGCTCTTCGCGCCTCGGCAGGACTCTTCCCCGGAAGCGGCGTCGGCCGCGGAGATGAGCAGATCGATCAGGAGATCCACGCCGACTTCACGATGAGCGCGCGCAAGTTCCTGCGCAATTTCCGTCTCAGCGACCTCCTCGTGCTCCGCTCGCGCTACGTCCTCACCGGCATGGAGGAATGGTTCCGCAAACTCCTCGGCGACCACGATGCCTTCGAGGACCTGCGCACGAACCTGTTCATCCTCGCGTCCGATCTCGATCAGCCGAAGACCGTCGTCTTCAGCCGCGAGACCCGCGAGGCCGGCTGGTACCGCTACGCATCGGGCGTGAAGCCGTCGCGCGCCGCCATCGCATCGATGGCCATTCCGTCCGTCTTCAATCCGATCACGATCGAGATGAAGGGCCGCAAGCATTACTTCATCGACGGCGACGTCTACAACCCGACCGAGCCGATGATCGAGGCCGACCACGGCTGCGATCTGGCGATCTTCTCCGCGTTCGAAGCGCCCTACCGCTTCCACCCCGCCATCGGCTCCGTCCACCACCTCGGACTTCCATTCGAGGTGTCGCAGGCGATCGCGCTGACGATCTACAACCGCTTCATCCAGAGCCGCAACACCGCGCGCGCGAAGTTCGCCGGATTCATGGCCGCACGGGACGCACTGGCGCCGCATGTCGACGAGGAGACGCTCGAGCGCGAGTCGCGCCGCATCGCCGCTGCGCTGGAGATGTCCATCGACATGAAGATCGTGCACCTCTATCCGCACAAGAATCCGCTACTGTTCTTCGAGAGCCCGTACGACCTCTCGCCGCGGGCGACGGTGAAGATGATCGTCGAGGCCTCGCTGCAGGCGAGCGAGCTGCTCGATCACGCCGGGTTCACGGCAGCCACGTCGAAGTAGAACTTCTTCAGCACGTTCCCGGCGAGCTGGAGGCGGAAGTCGCGCGACCCGCGCACATCGGAGATCGGCGTGATCTCGTCGCGCGCGATCGCGCCGGCGTCTTCCATCGTGTCGAGCGACAGCGCCTTCCCGGTGAGGAACGACTCGGTCCGCGGAAGGCGAAGCACGAGCGGACCGACGCCGCCGTACGCGATGCGGATCGCGTCGATGCGATCGCCGGCGCGGCGCATCAGCATCGCCGCGGTGAACGACGAGATGTCGAGGTGCGAACGCTTCGAGACTTTGTACAGGCGTAACGTTTCGGAGCGCGCCGGCAGTGGAATGACGATGCGCGTGATGATCTCGTCGAGGGCGAGGTCGAGCGTCTTGTACCCGCGATAGAACGACGCGATCGGCACCGTGCGCGTGCCGTTGCGACCGGTCAGCTCCAGACGCGCGTCGCTGACGTAGAGGAAAGGCAGCGTGTCGGCGATCGGCGACGCGTTCGCGATGTTGCCGGCGAGCGTCCCTGCGTTCTTGATCTGCGGCGAGCCGAAGCGGTCGAGCACGCGCGCGAGCTCCGGCAGTCTGTCCTGCACGAACGACTCGAGCTGCGCGAGCGTGACGCGGCCGCCGACGCGCATGTGCCCGTCGTCGACGCGCAGCTCGTCGAGTCCGTCGATGGCGTCGAGGCTGAGCACCGCGCCCGGCGTGAATCCGCGCTTGTTGCACCAGACGCCAAAATCCGTCGCGCCCTGCACGATGACGCAGTTCGGGTTCGACGCTTTGAATTCGATCGCATCCTGCAGCGAGACCGGCTTGAGGAAGTTGCCGGCGCGCAGCGGCTCGCGCTCGATCTGCGCGAGATCGCGCAGCATCTCGCCGGACGGATACAAATCTTCGATCGTCGGCTGATCGCGAACTTCGAGCGCCGCTTTCATGATCGGCTCGTAGCCCGTGCAGCGGCAGAGATTCCCCGTCAGCGCACTGCGCACAGCCTGCGCTCCG
>DASWBH010000490.1:0-1541 GCA_036390755.1 Thermoanaerobaculia bacterium | reverse complement strand
ATCGCGCGCAAGTCGCGGCCGAATCGGAAGTCGCCGATCGGCGCGACGACCGCGCGGTTCTCGTTCCACGCGAGGAACAGCGCTGAACCCGGCCGGAACTCCCACCGCACGACGGCCGACCCGCGCACGCTGCGGAAGTTGAAATCAGGATTCGATCCGATCGCTGCAACCGGCGCGTAGTCGCGCGTCCGCGCCGCCACGAGCTCGCGGTAGTTGTGGAAGTCGCCCGACGCGATGAACGGCTGCAGGTAAAGCTGGAACGACAACCGCGGCGTGAGCGTCCAGTCCGCGCGGGTCCCGATCTGAAACGACCGCTGCTCGAGGTGCGAGAAGACGTAGCGATTGCCGAACGTCCGCGTCGCTCCAGGATCGGCGAACGTGGTGATGTACTGGCTGGGATCGTGCGAGCGGCTCAAGTTCGGCTCGATGCTCAGCTGCAGGTTCGACCGCGGCCGAGCCGTCAGCGTGAGATCGATAAATCGGCTGTACGACGAATCGCGGGAGCCGTCCGCGTGCGCCGCGAGAACCGCGGACAACGGCTTGCGGTCGTCCGTGCCGAAGCTCATATCTGACGAGTATCCCGGCGCGTTGCGGACCACCGGTCCGCCGCGCGTGAGCCGGTCGTTCCAAGCTCCGCTAACGAGAAATAACGACACGTTGGGATGGAGGTAGTTCTGTGTGGTGCCGAACCACTGGCCGAACACGCCGCGCTCGAACACATCGCCGTCGAAGTTGCGGTTCTCCCACACGCCTGTCCACATGTTCCGCTCGCGGAACGCGCCGCGCGGCACCTGATCGACGTACTGCATGATCAGCTGCGTCTCGACGATGTCGGTGCGCTGCATGAATCCGATGTCGTTCGTCTCCAGCCCGGGCGAGTTCGCCTGCACGGCGAGAATCGGACGCCACACGCCGTCGGCCTTCGACATCATCAGCTTCCCGCCCCACCCTTCCAGCGACGTGCGGAACGGATCGAGGTGGAACGACTTCGCGTCGGGCCGCTGGAAGTAGCGCGCCGGCGACTCCTGTGTCGCTTCGATCGCCGCCTCACTTCCACTGACGCGCGATCCGAACAGCGAGCTCTCCAGGATCCAGGACTTGTTGAGGAAGCTCGTGTAACCGTCGACGCCGCCGCTCTGCGCCGACTTGCGCAGCGTCGATGACAGATCGTCCGGCAGCCGGCGATCCGTGGACGTCAACATAAATCCGACGCGCGACGTGGACCCGATCTCCTTCGTCATGCGCGACACGAAGTAGTTCGTCATCGGCTCGACCTGCTGCCGCCCGAAGTCCGATCCGGTCACGAACCGCGCGCGCTCGACATCAGTGAGCGCGTCCAGCACTCCCACTGCCACGCCGTTCGGCAGCTTCCCTGTCAGCTTGGCCGCGCCGAGGATCGATGTTTCGGCGGGCATGTCGACGAAGTCGGCGTTGACGACGCCCTGCGGCGCTCGCCCGATGCGCCGCGTGTAGAAGAGGCTTGGTGCGAAGTAGAAGTTGAAATGGCTCGGCGCCGGCGTGTCGCCGAACTGGAAGATGTT
>DASWBH010000489.1:0-2244 GCA_036390755.1 Thermoanaerobaculia bacterium | reverse complement strand
GCCCTTGCTCGAGTCAGTCGCGGCGGAAGAGGTCGCGCCGTGAAGCGTGCGGCCATCATTCTCGCCGGCGGAGCCGGCACGCGACTCTACCCGCTGAGCTCAGAAGAAAATCCGAAGCAGTTCCTGAAACTGTTCGACGGGCGCTCGCTGCTGCAGATGACGTACGCGCGGCTGCGCGGCGCCGTCGATGAAGTCTTCGTCTCGACGAACGATCGGTACGCGGACAAATGCCGCGAACATCTTCCGGGCGTTTCGATCATCACCGAGCCGGCTCGGCGCAACACTGCGCCGGCAATTGCGCTCTGCACGTTCGCCATCGAGGCGCAGCTTGGCGAATCGGTCGTGGCGTTCCTCGCGTCGGACCACTACATCGCCGAGGAGGACGAGTTCCGCCGCGTGCTCGACCGTGCGTACAACCACGCCGAGACGCACGACGAACTCGTCGCCATCGCGATCGAAGCGACGGAGCCGAATACCGGCTTCGGTTACGTGGAAATCGGCGAAGAGATCGCGCCGGGTGTCCGCCGGCTGCGCAGATTCACAGAGAAGCCGTCGCGCGAAGCCGCTGAGCAATTTCTGCGCGCCGGCAACTACGCATGGAACGCGAGCATGTTCGTCTGGCGCACGAGCGTCTTCCGCCGCGAGCTCGAGCGCGCCGCGCCGGAGATCGCGCGCGTCACGCGCGAGAACTACGAGTCGATGCCGTCGATCTCCATCGACTACGCGCTGATGGAAAAAGCGAAGAACGTGGCGACGGTGCGCGGCGACTTCGGGTGGTCGGATGTGGGGTCGTTCGAGGCGTTGCGCAAAGTGGGAGTGAAGGTGTAGCTAATTCCTTCTTCTCCCCGCGCTCGCGGGGAGAAGGTGCGCGGAGCGCGGATGAGGGGCGCGTGCATCGCACTTCGCGCGGCCCCTCACCCGGCCTTCGGCCACCCTCTCCCGGCTTCGCGGGGCGAGGGTAGAAGGCGCGTCGCGTTGTCCCACAGAATCTTTCTTTCGGTCTCCTCGCCCAGTCCCAGCGCGCGAAACTCCTCGATGTTGCGACGGATCGAGACCACTCCCGGCGAGGGCCAGTCGGTTCCCCACAGCGCTTTGTCGGCGAGGTCGCGCAGCCGCGGCACGTACTTCAGCAGCGCCTTCGGCGGGATGCCCGACAAATCGAGATGGACGTTGCGATGCCGCCTTGCGAGAAACGCTGCCGTCTCCCCGTACAGCGGCCGGCCGGCGTGCGCGAGGATGATCCGCAGTTTCGGGAAGTCGATCGCAACGTCGTCGATCGGCATCGGGTCGGCGTAGACGTTGCGCGCCTTCGGGAAGATCGACGTGCCGGTGTGAAACATGACCGGCACACCGCGCGTCTCGCACTCGCGATAGATCTCGGCGACCTGCGGCAGATCGAAACGATAAGCGTTCGACGCGAAGAGCTGATGCGGCGGATGGATCTTGATCAGCCCGATGCCGAGGTCGAGGACTCGGCGGATTTCGGCGGGGACGTCGCGTTCGTGGAGCGGGTTGACCGACCCGACCGGCACGAGGCGGTCGCGATGATCGCGCGTGAAGTTCGCGACCCAATCGTTGACCTCGCGCGTGAATCCCATGACGTCGGGCGAGACGTAGTTGATGCAGCAGGCTCGCTCGACGCCGTTCGCGTCGAGGAAGCGCAGGAGCGCGTCAGGCGACGAGATGACGTCGCGTGCGTCGGCGTGGGCCGCGTCGTCGATGAGCGGCAGAACGTCCGGATTGATCATCTCCCACGGCTGGACGTGGATGTGGACGTCGAAGACTTGCACGTCAGCTCAGCATCACCAGACGCATGCAGACGGCGCTCGCGGGACAAGCGTCCTGAAACTCGCGCGACTGCAAGAGCTGCGGATGAACTTCGTCGCGATCGATCTTCTTGAAGCCGCGCTTGCGGAAGTACGGTTCGGCCGTTGTCGTCAGCAGGTAGAACTCGCGGATGCCGTGCGACGCGAGGCGGTCCAGCAACTGACGAACGAGGCGCCGGCCGACGCCGTGGCTGCGATACTCCGGCATCACCGCCACCGACCTCACCAGCGCCGCCACCTGATACGCCTCGGCGCCGCCGCAGCCGATGATCCGGTCGCCGTCGCGCGCGACGAGGAATGTGCGCCAGTGTTCATCGACGCCGGCCGTGGGTAATTCGTTCGCGTCGAGAATCGCCTTGATCGTCTCGACGTCGTTCGACGTCGCCGGTCCGATCACGATCTCGTCCACGCGCCGGAT
>DASWBH010000488.1:0-1521 GCA_036390755.1 Thermoanaerobaculia bacterium | reverse complement strand
CCATCGTCGTTTTTCCGGCGCCGGTCGGACCGACGATGGCCACGCGCTGTCCGGGCGCAGCGGACGCGGTGAAATCCTGGATCACGACCTTGTCCGGCTCGTATCCGAAATGAACGTGATCGAACTCGACGGAGCCGGCCGTAGGACGTGGTGGCGCGACAGGCGCAGGGTTGAGCGCCTCTTCCTCTTCTCCGAGGAACTCGAACACGCGTTCCGCGGCAGCAGCGGTCGATTGCAGGATGCTCGCGCTGTTCGCGATCTGAATGATCGGCTGATTGAATTGATTGAGGTACTGGATGAACGCCTGGATGTCGCCGATGTTCACGCGCCCGCGCAGCGCCAGCCAGCCGCCGGCGACGGTCACTCCGACGAAGCCGAGGTTGCCGACGAAGCTGATGAGCGGGAACAGGAGACCGGAGAGGAACTGCGCTTTCCATCCGCTCGCATAGAGCTGCTCGTTGATGCCGCGAAACGCGGCGACCGAGCGCGCCTCGCCGCCGAAGACCTTCATCACCGGGTGCCCGCCGTACATCTCTTCGACGTGTCCGTTCAGACGCCCGAGCTGGTCCTGCTGCTGTTTGAAGTAGCGCTGCGACCGGCCGACGATCATTCCGAGAAGACCAAAGCTGAGCGGCAGAGTCACGAGCGCGACCAGCGTCAACTCCCAGCTGATCACCAGCATCATCGCCAGCACGCCGGTGATCATCGTGATCGACGTGATGATCTGGATGAGGCTCTGATTGAGCGTCTGGCTGACCGTGTCGACGTCATTCGTGACGCGGCTGAGGACCTCGCCGTGCGTCCGGCGGTCGAAATAGCGGAGCGGCAGCCGGCCGATCTTCAGGGAGATGTCGCGGCGGAACGTGTACGTCACGCGCTGTGAGATGCCGGTCATCATCCATCCCTGGATGTAGTTGCAGATCGCGCTGAATACGTAGAGCACGACGAGCTCGATGGCGATGCGCACCATGACCGCGTAGTGGAACGGCACGCGCGATCGCGTCCGCGCGCGCGCCACGAGATCGCTCACCACCTGGTTCGTCATGCCGCCGAGGATCTTCGGACCGAGGATCGAGGCGAGCGTGCTGCCGATGGCGAAGAGCACCACGATCGCGATCGAGAACCGGAATGGACGCAGATACGTGAGCAGCTGCCGCATCGTCTTGCGGAAGTTCCGAGGCTTCTGGCTCGGCATCATCATGCCCAACGGGCTCGGGCCGCGGCCCATGGGACCAGCCTGCGGCGGTGGCGGCGTGCGCTTCGAGTCGCTCATGTTGTCGCCTGGACCAGCAATCCGCCGCCGGCGAGCTCGTGTTCGCTCAACTGCGACAGCGCGATCTCGCGGTAGACCTCGCACGTTTCCATGAGCTCGCGATGCGTGCCCTCGCCGACGATGCGGCCTTCGTCGAGAACGACGATCTTGTCGGCGTTGATGATCGTGCCGATGCGCTGCGCGACGATGATCACCGTCTTGTCGCGCGTCGGCCCGCGAAGCGCCTGCCGCAGCATGGCGTCGGTGCG
>DASWBH010000487.1:0-10083 GCA_036390755.1 Thermoanaerobaculia bacterium | reverse complement strand
GAAGTCGTCGGCGTGCTGCGCCATCTGCGCGAGACCGGCGTCGAAATCGTCACCATCGGCCAGTACCTGCAGCCGAAAAAAGAGAAGCTCGATGTCGTCGAGTACGTTCGGCCCGAGGTGTTCGCGGAGTACGAGAGGATGGGAGACGAGCTCGGATTCCGCGCCGTCTTCTCCGGCCCGTTCGTTCGCAGCTCCTACATGGCCGACACGATCGCCGCGCGATGAAAACGCTCCTGCTGCTCTACCTCGATTACCTCACCGTCGAGAAAGGACTGGCGAAGAACACGTTGTCTTCGTACGCCACCGACCTGCGTCGCTTTGAGGCGTACCTCGAGGAAAAGGAGCTCGACCTGGAGGGCGTCGAGCGCATCGACATCGTTCGCCACTTTCAGTCGTTGCGCAGCGCAGGCATCTCGGCGCGTTCCGTCGCTCGCGCGCTCGCGGCGATCCGCGGGATGTTCCGCTTCCTCGTCGCGGAAAAGCACCTGAAGCACGATCCGACGGAGAACCTCGAGAACCCGAAGCTCTGGACGACGTTGCCGAAGAGTCTGCAGCCGCCGGAAGTCGAGGCGCTGCTGCGCGCCCCCGACCGGACGACTCCCGATGGTCTGCGCGACGCGGCGATGCTCGAGCTCCTGTACGCGACCGGTCTCCGCGTCTCGGAGCTGATTCACGTCAAGATCGAGGACCTCGTGATGGATGCCGGGTTCCTGAGAACGTTCGGGAAAGGATCGAAGGAACGCATCGTGCCGTTCGGCGACGCCGCGCGCGACGCGATCGTCGCGTACATCGAGCAGGGACGGCCGGCGTTCGTGAAACGCGCCGACCCGCACCTGTTTCTGTCGAATCGAGGCCGGGCCATGTCGCGCCAATCGTTCTGGATGAAGATCGTCCGCTACGCCCGGAAAGCGGGGATTACGTCGCACATCTCCCCGCACGTGCTGCGGCATTCTTTCGCCACGCACCTGCTGGAGAACGGAGCGGACCTCAGATCCGTCCAAATGATGCTTGGCCACTCAGATATCTCGACTACCCAGATTTACACTCACGTCTCGCGGGCTCGTCTGCAGCGGATGTACGAGCAGTACCACCCGCGGGCATAATTCGTCGATCAATCGCCTTTCCCTTCACGGTCCAATGAAACGTCTCATCCTCGGAATACTGCTCGTGGCTGCGGCTCAGGCCGCCAGCGCCGGCATTGCCGTGTTCACCGACGGCCGTGCGATGAAGATCGCTGCGTACAAAGTCGATGACGAGGCAGTCCATCTGACGCTCAAGAGCGGCGGTGTCGTAACCCTCCCCCTGAATCGTGTCGATCGCATCGTCGACGACGAAGTCATCACGCCTGAAGTCGTGGCCGAGGTGAAAAAGATCGCGGAGGAAGGGGTGTTTCCGAGGCGGTCGTGGCGCTACACCGAGTCGAGCAAGCCCATCTTCAGGACGAAATTCGACAAGCTCATCGACGAGGCAGCGCGGCACTTCGACGTCGACGCGGCGCTCGTCTCGGCCGTGATCAAAGCGGAGTCGGATTACAACCCGCGCGAGATGTCCGACAAGGGTGCCCGCGGGCTCATGCAGCTGATGCCGTCGACCGCGGCGCGCTTCGGCGTCACCGACTCGTTCGATCCAACCGCGAACATTTACGGCGGCGTGCGCTATCTGCGCTGGCTGCTGAACACGTTCGACGGCAACGCCGACCTCGCCGTTGCCGCGTACAACGCCGGCGAAGGCAGCGTGTGGAAGTACAACGGTGTGCCGCCGTTCCGGGAGACGCTGACCTACATCCGGCGCATCGCGAAGCACGTGCGTGCGGCGATGGCGACGTCTACGGCCTCAGTCTCGGCGCCTGTCGCGGACGCGCTTCGCTAAACCGCCGCGGGTTCGGCGAGCTCTGTCATCGGGACGACAGCCGTCCGGAACTGCTCGAATCGCAGGACCATGACCGTGCGGTCGTCGTCCGCGGGACGCGTCCCGGAGTGTCGCGCGACCGCTTCGAGGATGCTGTCGCGAATCGCAGCCGGCGAGCGATCGGACTGCTGCGCCAGCAGCGACTCGAGCTGATCGAATCCAAACGGATCGCCGTGCTCGTTCTGCGCTTCGACGATGCCGTCGGACAGGTAGACGATCGAATCGCCTTCGCGCAGATCGAGGTCGACCGTACGCGTGGTGATCGCAGACCGGACGCCGAGGGGCAGCGATGGTGACTCGATCGAGATGGGCCCGAGCTCGCCTTCGCGCAGAAGATACGGGTAGAGATGGCCGGCGTTCGTGTGACGGATGCGGCCGCGCTCGAGATCGAAGATCGTGAACGCGAGTGTCATGAACGCGCGACGCTCGGTCGAGCGGTAGACGAGCTCGTTCAGCCGCTCGAACAGCGACGCTTCGTCGGCGCCCTCTTCGACGAGCGTCGTGATCGCCGCCTTCACCATCGCCATCACCAGTCCGGTCGAGAGGCCGTGGCCGGACACGTCGCCGATCGCGACGGCCAGGCGCGACTTGTCGAGGTTGAAGACGTCGTAGTAGTCGCCGCCGATCGAGGCGGTCGGCTCGAAGTGCGCCGAGAACGAGACGCCGCGCGCCGACGGGCCTTCCTTCGGCAGCAGGTTTCGCTGGATCGATGCGGCGATTGCGATCTCGCTCTGCAGGCGCTCTTTCTCCGCGACCGACTGCAGAAGCGACCCGATCGAGTCGGTCATGCGATCGAACGACTGTGCCATCTCGCCGAGCTGGTTGTTCGGGCGCATGCGGATGCGGTACGTGAAGTCGCCGCGCTCCACGGCCTTCGTGCCCTTCTCGATCCGGTTCACCGCGCGCGAGATCGAGAAGATCAACACGGCCGCGAACAGCGCCGCGAACATGTAGATGATCATCAGCATGACCGTGAGCGACAGGATGACGTTGCGCAGGATCGTCATCAGGTTGCTCGCCGACGATCCGAAGTAGAACTGGAACAGGTTGCTCAGCGGGTTGAGGATGAAGGTGACGAGGTGGTGGTTCTTCTCGGTCTTTCCGCTCTCCCACGACGTCAGCGCCGTGAAATCGATCCACAACACCTGTCTTGGCGACCAGCGCCGAAGGAGCTCGTTGAGCCCCGCATTCGTCTCCAGGTCGTAATCTTCATCCTCGGTCTTCTTCCCGCCGACGCGCACGGTCGTGTTCTCCGTGCCGCGGTCGTAGGTGATGACCATGCCGTCCTTGTCGGACAGTTGGCGCGCCCAGTTCTGATCGAGCGGCTGCACGAAGACGACGGAGCGCTCTTCGTCGGGGAACTGCCGCGAGGCCACGAGCAGCGGCTTCTTGTCGCGCCACACCATTCCGCTGAAGGCCGTGTTCTTCAGCCACTCCGGAAGGTCCTTCGTCGAGCCGTTGGCGGAGTCGTGAATCTCGAGGGTCGGCAGCGCGTCCGCCGGTTTCCTGCCGGTGAGCCCGTACTCGAGCGCCCACGCTTCCATCTGGCCGAGCGTGGCCTGGCGCTCGCCGCGCAGCGCGGCCTGGCTCATGACCCCGGCGATCATGTAGCCGGCTGCGAAGAGCAGAATCGTCATGAGGATGAACGGCAGAACGCCGATCATCACGTAGCTGAGGAAGAGCCGCCGGCCGACGCGCCAGAACAGTTTGCGCATCGTCCAGCGCACGGCGATCGCGAGCCAGAACAGCGAGACGGCGATGACGATCAGCCAGGCGAAGAACGAGATCAGCGTGAATGCGGCGGTGCTGACGTGGATTCGCCGCAGCAGCGGAGCGATCTGGCTGTAGGCGACGATGTAAGCAAGCGCAACCAGCCAGACGACAAACGTCGTCCGGCCGGTATGGGAACGCGGCGTCTGCGGCTCGGTGATGGTCATCGCGGTACCGGTGACGCCCACCGCAAAGTGAGCTTACGACTGCATATACGCAGATTCCGCTCTCCGGTTCAAGGAGTTGACAGCGGAAATACTTCAGGATTTACACTTGGTTCCGTCTGGTGCTCATGCGGATCCGCACAATTGCCGTGGCCGCCGGTGTGTTCATCGCCGCGGCGACCGCGCTTCACGCCGACTGCCTCAACAAGTTCGCGAACCGCTCCGAGCGCCCGCGGCAGGTTGTCACTCTGCTCACAGGAATGCTGACGTTCGACAGCGCGCGCGCTCTGGCCGACGCGATTCGCCAGGGCAAGGCTGCGCCGCTGGAGTGGCTCGATGCGTCCGGCAAGACGATCGCCCGCGAGGTCGGCTTTTTGAAGATTGTGCGGCCGATGCCGGTCGGCTGCGACGGCAATTCGTCCGGCGTCATCATGATCGCGGAGTTCGTAGCCACAAAGCCGCCTGCGAACCGAATGATCATCAGGTTGGACGCGAATCGGACGGTAGTGTTCGAGGAGCAGAGGTGATCGCGAATCTCATCGATGCTTCCACACTGGCCGCCGCTTCTCGAGAAACGCCTTTAACCCCTCGTTCGCATCCTCGCTCTTCATCAATTCATCCAGATACATCCGCTCGACCGCGGCCAGCCGGTCGTCGAAGTCGGTGCGCTTCGCGAGCGTGAACGCCTTCTTCGCGAAACGCAGCGACGACGCGCTCTGCTTGTACAAATGCTGGAGCCACGCGTCGCAGTCGCGATCGAATTGCGGTTCGGCGAAGACCGCGTTCAGGAGGCCGAGCCGCTCGGCGGCAGCGGCGTCGATCGCCTCGCCGGTGAGAAGCAGTTCCAGTCCTTTGCGCGGCGCGAGCTGCCGCGAGAGCTGATACGCGGCGACCGGCGGAAAGACGCCGAGGTTGATTTCGGGCTGGGAGAAGCGGGCGCGATCGGAGGCGAGGACGAAGTCGCACGCCAGCGCGAGCTCGCAACCGCCGCCGAGTGCCGGGCCGCGCACGATCGCGACCGTGACGATCTCGAGGCGCGCCAGCATGCGGAAGCAGTCGTGAAAACGGCGAAGCATCGCCTCGACGCGCTCGCCGGTGTGGTCCTGAACACTCGCGCCGGCGGAGAATGCGCGGCCGCCGGTCGAGTCCACGATCAGGCAGTGTCGATCGTTGCCGACGCGCTGAATCGCGTCGCGCAACTCTTCGAGCATCGCGATGTCGAGGATGTGCAGCGGCGGATCGTCGAGCGTGACGCGGTAGGCGCGATCGTCCGATTCGAATCGGATCTTCGGCATCAGAAGTTTCCGCCGGCACCGCGCCGCCGCGCCGGCGCCGGCGCCGCCGTGCGCGACCAGATCTCGATCGAGTAATCCGTGAGGATCAGCAACCGTCCGCCGCTGAGCTTCATCGTGCGGACCGCGCCGGGAATCTGCAACGGTGCGCCGGGCGTCCACTGCGGAAGCGCGTAGGTTTCCGCTGCCGCGGCGGACCGGCCGACGATCGTCGCGCATCCGCTGTCGACGACGAGATCAGCGGCGGATGAAGGCGATGCCGCGGTGAGCTGCTCGCCCGTGCGCGTCAGCGAAGACTCGCTGTACGCGTACGCTTTGTCCGCGAGAAGGTAGATCGTGCCGCTGCTGTACGCGATCGCAACCGCCGCGACGTCGGTCGCGCGGCTCGCAACGGTCGACGGATGCAGCGGGTCGGCGACGTCGTACACGCGGAGCTCGGAAGGGATGTCGAAGATCGCGTAGGCGCGGGTGCCGCTCGCCGCCGCGTCCACGACACCACCGGGCAGCAAGGCCGTGCGGACCAGCGACTGCGGGTCGAGCACGGCCGCGCGTTTCTCGCATCCCGTGGTCGTGCAGCCGCGCGTGAACGACACCCACGGCGCACCGCCGATGGCCACGATGCCGGCCGGCGCCGCGTCTGCACCTTCGTCGAGCGCCTTCGATCGCACGAGCACGCCCGCTGCGCTGTACTCCGAAACGACTCCGCTGCTCGACACAGTGAACAGCGAGGTGTCGGACGCGGCGAGATCGATCGTGCCGGGCGCGAGCAGCGAGCCGATCCAGTGCGGAGCCGGCGTCGAGGCCAACTCGTAGATTTCGATCAGCCGTCCGTCGAACAGATAGAGCCGGCTCGCGGACGCTGCCGCCTTCTTGAAGTACGCGTTGCCGTTGCCTCGGCCGATCAGCGCGGGCAGCGAAGAGGACGAACCGTAGTCGATCGCCGCGACGCCGGTCGCCGTGGCCACGCTCGCAAACGTCGAATCTTCCGCGGCATCCAGCGCGAACACCGGTCCGGGCACGACGATCTCTTTTTCGAGTGCGGCATTCGCCATGTTCCAGATGCGCACCGTGCTCTGATCGGTCAGGGCGATGACTTTTCCATTCGCGATCTTCACCGCGACGACGAGCGCCGAATTCGAGCCGGGCAGCAGAAGTTGAGCGCCGGTCGTCATGTCGACGACGGTGATGCCACGGAACGTGAAGACCGCTGCGGTCGAGCCGTTCAGCGCGAGCGCGGTCGCGGCGCCCGGGACCGTCGCGTTCACCGGCGCAATGTTCAGATCGTTGCTGTTCCAGTCATGAATCGTCGTCGTGCCGTTGGTCGACACTTCCGTCGCAGCCGTTGCATTGCCCGAATGCGCGAGCTGCGACAACGATCCGCCCCCGCTCGCCACGCGGAGCGGAGCCGGTGCGGTTTGCGACATGTCCGCAGTCCAGAGCGTGCCGTCGTCGAGCAGCACGATCGCGGTCGAGCCGTCGAGCGCTGCACCGCGGACGTTCGCGCGGAACGTCGCCTGCGAGATCGATGTCGGAATCGTCGACACGAGAGTCCAGAAAGTCAGCGTCGCTCCGGATGAACTGAGCAGCAGTCCGGCCGCGCCGTCCTGCACGGTTTCGCTCGCCGGCGACCACTGGCGCTGCACGACGAGATTGCCGGACGATGGCGAGCGCACGAGCTCCTGGATGCCGGTCGGCGTGCGGCCGACGTACACGGCCTCGGACAGCACGACGACCGATGTCGCCGTTCCGCTGCCGTACGCGCGGAGCGGAAATGGAGGAGCGAATCGCGACAGGTCGTACGTCGCGAGGCCGCCGTCACCGGCGGCGACGTACATCCGGCCGCCGGCGATCTGGATTGCGCTGATGCGATTCACGGTGCCTGCCGTCGGCGGAAGCTCGGTTGTGAACAGCTCGATGTAGCTCTCCGGCACGGACGCGTCGATGACGTGAATCTGTCGGTCATTGCCGGCGATCGCGACGATATTCGTTTCCGCTTCAGCGATCGATGTCGCGACGAACGGCAGGATCCCGGCGCTGATCAGCGTTCCGCCGTTCACCGCGAACACCTCGGTGCGCTGTCCGTCCGACGCGTACAGCCGCGTGCCGGCCGCCTTCACGCTGGTGACATGTGCGAGCGATGGGAACGAGGCGCTCTTCTGCGGCGAAGACGGGACGACGATCGAGAACGACTCGATCGTGGAATCGCCGTCGGCCGCGTACAGCGTGGATCCGATCATCGCGAGCGAGCTCACGGCCGTGTTGCTCGTCGGGAACGCCGCCTGCGATCTCGACGGGTTCAGCGGATCGAGCGGGTCGAGCTCGATGACTCCCGCGGACGTCGCGACGAACAAAGCTATAGGTCCGAGGACGAGGTCATTGGCAGATGCGAGTGGGATCGTGCGGACGAACTGCAGCGATCCGCCGCTCTTCCGGACCACGCTCAGTCCCGCCGAGCCCCCCGCGTACGCGACTCCATTCGCCGCGCGGACGAGACGCGTGAGTCCCGGAATCCGCACCGACCCGGTGAGCCGCGGCGGATCGATCGTGCGATCGTAAAGCTGCACGCCGTAGCCGCTCGCGGTCCAGAGATCATTGCCGTCGATCCAGATGTCGAACACGGAAGCGCGATATTCGCCGCTGAACTGCAGCCGGTAATCGCACTGGGAGAACGCAGAACCTGAAGAGAGGAGGAAGAAGGAAAGGAGAACCGCGATCACCCGCCCACGCATCGAGTTGATTGTAGGTCATCCCGCGGCTCAGAGTGACGCTTGCACTAGCGCTTTGTCCACGTATGACGGATGCGGCACGTTCGCGAGCTGCGCCGGATCGATCCACTGATATTCACCGTCATCGCGAATCGTCGATCGGAGCTCGCCGCTGTAAACCGAGAACGCCACGCGGCGCGTCGTGATCGTGTGCCGGAACGTGCCGAGGAGTTGTGCGGACGTCACGTCGAGCGGCGCGCCGGTCAGCAGCGACGTGTCGCCGTGCGGCAGGTGCATCATCGCGTTCATCAACGCGCCCGACTCGCGTCGCATCAGAATCCGTCCGCGACGATCGGTCACGATGTACAGCGCCACGCTGAGATCGCGCGCTGCGGGTTTGATCTTCCGGCCCGGCAGCGCTTCCGTCGCATCGTGCCGAAATGCGTAGCAATAGTTTTTCAGCGGACACGCCGCGCAATCCGGCTTCCTCGGCGTGCAGACCAATGCGCCGATTTCCATCAGGCCCTGGTTGAGCTCACGCGGCGAGCAGCAGGCTTGGACGAGGCGCTCCTCTTCAACCCAGGCGGCGCGCGTCAGTGCCGCACTGCCGGCCGGCTCGTCGATGCCGCCGAGGCGCGAGATGATCCGGGCGATGTTGCCGTCGACAATCGGAGTGCGCCGGCCGTACGCGATCGAGGAGATTGCGCCCGCTGTGTACCGGCCGATGCCCGGGATCACCGTGAGCTCGCTGACGTCGCGGGGCACGATCCCGCCGTGCCACTCGACCACCGCGCGCGCGCCATCGCGGAGCATGCGTGCCCGCCGGTAATAGCCCAAACCCGACCAGACTGCCAGGACCTCGTCGTCCGCAGCTTTTGCGAGAGACGCAACGTCCGGGAAACGGGAAAGGAAGCGCTGGTAATACCGCAGCACCACCTCCATCCTCGTTTGCTGCAGCATCACCTCGGACACCCAGACGTAGTAAGGGTCATAGCTCCGCCGCCACGGAAGCGGCCGCTGATGCGCCTCGAACCACGTTTCGACAGCTGCAGCGACGCGGCGGAGAGAGCGAATTGGCAACTTGCTTGTATTGTAGTATTCGCCTTCGCGAGGTCGCCCTGATGAGTGAGCAGGTTCAGGCGCAGCAGACGGACACCGAACAGGGAAAGTACGTCTACTGCATCATCAAAACAGAGTCGCCGCGCGACTTCGGAACGGTCGGAATTGGAGGCCGTAGCGACCGCGTCTATACCGTCCAATACAACGAATTCGCGGCCGTCGTCTCGAATTGTCCGCTGATCGTTTTCGATCCTACTCGCGAGAACGCCCTCGCCCACGAGCACGTGAACGAAGTGGTGATGAAGGACTTCACCGTGCTGCCGATGTCGTTCGGCACCGTCTTCCGCACCGAAGACGACATCAAGGCCTTCCTGAAAGGCACGTACGAGGCCTTGAGCGATGTCCTCCAGAAGATGGAGGGGAAGATCGAGTTTGGTCTGAAGGTGAACTGGGACAAGGACCAGATCATCCGCGAGATCGAGACGGAGAACGAAGAGATCCGCCGGCTGAAGGAGGAGATCGCGTCGAACACGACGACGTCGACCTACTTCTCGCGCATGCAGCTCGGCCGCGTGGTCGAGTCGGCGTTGCAGGCGAAGGCCGATGCGTACGTCAGCGAGATTTACGAGGCGCTGCGCGACGCCGCGATTGCGTCGCGGTCGAACAAGCCGATCGGCGACAAGATGATCATGAACGCCGCGTTCCTCGTCGAACGCGAGAAGACGAAGACCTTCGACGACCAGATCTCCGATGTCGCCAAGAAGTACGAGAACAAGCTGTCCTTCCTCTACACCGGCCCGTGGCCGCCCTATAACTTCGTGAACATTCGCCTCAAGCTCGAGCGCGCGGAGCGCTGATGGCGTTCCTCCTCGACGACATCCTCCTCTTTCCGATCACGGGGCCGATCGCCGGTTTCCGCTGGATCATGAAGACGATTGCGCAGATGGCCGACGACGAGCTTCTGAACGATCAGCCGTGGAAGGAGCGTCTGATCGAGCTGCAGATGATGCTCGAAGTCGGCGACATCACCGAGGAACAGTACACGGCGGAAGAGGCGCAGGTGTTCCAGGCGCTGCGCGACATCCGCGCGCGGCGCGAACAGATGGCGCGCGAGGCCGCAGCCGCTCGTGGTGAAGAAGAAGAGCCGCGCATCGGGATCTACACCGGATACGGCGAATAGAGCGC
>DASWBH010000486.1:0-1774 GCA_036390755.1 Thermoanaerobaculia bacterium | reverse complement strand
CATCAGCATCACCCCGAACAACACCTTCGCCATCAGGCGGATCGTAGCAGCAGCGAAAATTTTGTTCCGTGTGAGCTGCGTCACGGGTCTTACACGAAGGAGAGACGAAATTCATGCATAACTTTGATGGACCGACAGCTCTCCGACGAAGACCTCGTCGGGGAGTACCGGCAAGCGGCGCCCGAATCACGGCGCGCCATTGCGGACCAACTCTTCGCCAGACACTACGACCGGGTCGCGAAATGGGCCTACCGGTTTACCGGGAATCGCGAATCGGCGGCGGATCTGGCGCAGGACGTCTTCCTCAAGGCTCATCGTCATCTCGAGTCGTTTCAGGGGACATCTCGTTTCTCCACATGGCTGTACAGCATCGTGCGCAACGAATCGTTCAACCGACTGCAACGCAGCGGACCGCCGATGACCGACACCGAAGAGGTGCTGGTCGACGTTCCGGCTCTCGGGCCCGGACCGGAGGATCTTGCTGCGGAAAGCAGCCGGTCGCGTCGTCTGCATGGTCTCCTCGCCGAGACCCTCGACGAAACGGAGCGAACCGTGTTCACGCTGCACTTCGGTGAAGACATGCCACTCGACACGATCACGCGCATGCTTCACCTCCAGAACGCCAGTGGCGCGAAGGCCTACATCGTGAGCGCGAAGCGGAAGCTGGTACGCGCGACGAAACGCCTGAGCGCAAGAGGAGAACGACTGTGACCGACGCTC
The DNA here is from genome assembly GCA_036390755.1 of Thermoanaerobaculia bacterium. Lineage (GTDB taxonomy): Bacteria > Acidobacteriota > Thermoanaerobaculia > Gp7-AA8 > Gp7-AA8 > DASVHS01. The sequence continues at coordinate 1,054 of DASWBH010000486.1, read as the reverse complement.
GCATGAATTGGAAGAAAGAACTTCGCCCGACGACGGAATGTCCGTCGATCGAACGGCTGGCCGGTGAACTGAACGCGCAGGAACGGGAGCACGTCGCACATTGCGCCCGCTGCGAGGCCGAGGTCGCACTGTGGAACGAGTTCCGCGATGGCGCGATCACGATCGAGGAAGCGCCGGTGGTCCGCTGGGTCAGCGACGAGATCCGCCGCCGCGTCGAGCCGGCCAGGACGGTACCGACCAACGTCGTGCCGCTCGCGTCCCGCCGGCCGGTCTTCCGCCCGCGGATGCTCGCTGCGGCCGCCATGTTGATCATCGCGATCACCATCGGCTACGTCGTACAGAACCACGAGCCGTCGGTCAACGTGCCGTTCAATACAAACGTCTATCGCTCTTCATCGATCGCAGTGACGACGCCGGTGGGCGACGTCGCCGCTGCGCCGAAAGAGCTGCAGTGGAAGGAAGTCGCCGGCGCAACGAGCTACGGCGTCACAGTCTCCGAAGTCGACGGAACGGTTCTCTGGCAGGGCGAGACGCGCGACTCTCGCATCCAGCTGCCGTCCTCGGTCAGCTCGCAGTTCGTTCCCGCGAAGACGATCCTCTGGGAAGTGACGGCACGCCGCGGTGCATCCGTCCTCGCCCAGTCGGGACAACAGAAATTCAGGGTGGCGCCCGGACAGCCGTAGGGGGGAAGTCCTTTCATGTCGATTACGAACCGCTGGATTGTTCTTAGCCTCGCCGCCATCTCGGTGGCGAGTAGCCTTTTCGGCCAGACGGCCGTACCGGCCACGATATCTCTGGCCGGCAGCAGGGAGATCGCACCAGCCGGTTCGATTACACAGGTGAAGGTCATGGTGACCGAGCCGCAGCCGATCTCGACGGGCACCGGCAAACTCACCACGAGCGCCTTTAGCTCGATCGTCGGCGTCGCCCTCGGCGATGGCCTTCAGGACACGGCCGGCGTCGCGCTGGTCAACGGCAACAACGTCTCGGTTTCGGTCCAGTCGGGCGGCTCATTCGGCACATCCCTCGACTATCCGGTCCTCATGGTCGCCGG
>DASWBH010000485.1:0-21585 GCA_036390755.1 Thermoanaerobaculia bacterium | reverse complement strand
GCCGCGCCGTTATCGCTTCCGTCTGCTCGACGGCTCGAACGCGCGCATGTACAGAATGCAGTTCGGCGGCGCGAAGGTCTATCAGATCGGCGCCGACGACAATTACCTCGATAAACCGGTTCCGGTCAGCGAGGTCTTTCTTGCGCCGGCCGAGCGCGCGGACGTCATCATCGACTTCAGCCAGCTCGCCGGAAAGACGGTCTTCGTCACGAACGACGCACCGGTTCCTTTCCCCAGCGGACTCGTTCCACAGATCGATCAGCCCGGCATGGTCAACGTGATGCAGTTCCGTGTCAGCGCGAAGAAAGTGTCCGACTCGACTTGCAACCCGGTAGGCGACTGCCGGCGGCCGGTCCCGATTCCGCGGCTGGCAATCAACGGCCAGATCGACTCAGCCGTGAAGGTCGACAAGGTCCGCCGCCTCGCGCTCAAGGAGCATGAGGGACCGGGCGGCCCGCTGGAAGTTCTGCTCAACAACACGCACTTCGACGGCCTGGCTCCGGACGGCCTGATCGCTCCGAACCTACTCGCGTTTGGCGATGGCCCGAGCGAGAAGCCGGTCATCGGATCGACGGAACTCTGGGAGATCCTGAATCTCACGATGGACGCGCATCCGATTCATACGCACCTCGTGCAGTTCCAGATCCTCAATCGCCAGTCCATCGACGTCGACGGCACGATGGGCTCCCCGGGTGGCGCTTTTGGCTACGTCGGATTCGATGACGGCATCAATCCTCCGATCCCCGGCGTATGGGCGCAGGCGTTCGCGACCATCGAGCGCACCAAGCCTTGCGAGCTGGCCGACCCGCTGAACCCCTGCCCGGCTTTCGGTCCGCCGCTTCTGTACGACAAGGGCGACACGATCACGCTTCCCAACGGCCAGATCGTTCCCCTCGTCGGCGGCAACCCCGACGTCACCCCGTTCCTCCTCAATGACGCTGCTGCCCCGGCCGCAAACGAAGCCGGATGGAAGGACACGGTCAAGACGATGCCGGGTCAGGTGACCCGCATCCTCGTTCGCTGGGCGCCGACCACGACCCGCACCGGCACAACGATCCCTGGCGTGAATCTCTATCCGTTCGACCCGACGCAGGGCCCCGGTTACATGTGGCACTGCCACATCCTCGATCACGAGGACAACGACATGATGAGACCGTATGTTGTCGTGAAGTAACTCCCGACCGCTGCAGCAGTGCGAGAGGGCCGCGCGAGCGGCCCTCTTTTTTTCAGTGCGTTCGGGCGAGCGCCAGGGCCGCTTCCTTGTGCGCAGCGCTATCCGCCGGCGCAAGGAGCAGCGCCTTGCCGAACGCGGTGCGCGCTTCCTTCTCGTTCAGTGCGGCGCGCTGGATGTTGCCGATCGTCAGGAAGACGAACGCGCTCACGTCGTGATCGGTCGTCCGCTGCGCGAGCTCCTCGAGCATCTTGAGCGAGCGCGCCACATCCCCTTCCCTCGCGAACGTCGAATCGAACATCGCCTCGGCCGTCTCGGCCATTTTCCTGTCCTGATTCTGCTCGGCGGTCGTGCGCGCTTCCTGGTACTGCAGACGCGCGTCGCTGATCATCCCGAGCCGCGCGTACGCATTGCCCACCAGCACGTCCGCCTCGACCGGGCGATTGTTGCCAATCAACTCCGCAGCGCGAACGAGTGCGGGCGCCGACCGCTGCGCTCCCTCCAGCGCCGTGGCGAAGTTCTCGACCGTCTTCGTCCCGCTCACGCGGAAGCGTTCGCGTTCGGCCGGATCGTAGATGACATACGTCGGCAGCGCTTCGACGTGCCGCAAGCGGCCGATGGGCGATTTGTCGACGTCGATGCGAAGGACGACGAACTGCTCGAGCGCCTGCTTGATGCCCGCGTCGGCGAAGACGGTCCTGTCCATGATCCGGCACGGTGCGCACCACATCGCGTAGTAGTCGACGAAGACCAGCCGGTGCTCTTCCTTCGCCGTCTTGAATGCCGTGTTCCACTCGGCCTCCCACGGAAACGAGGCCGCACCGGACGGGAGTGCCGCGGCGAGGAAGGACAGCGCGAGAAGGATGCTTCGCACGGCTGCCGCGCGATGTTACCAGTTGCGCAGCAGGTCGGCGCGGTGGAACACCTCGGCCGCTGTGAGCGCAGCAATCGACAGCGCCGCATAGCCGAACAGCACCGCCGGAGTGGCCCGGCCGTACCAGCCCGCGAAGTCGAGCGCGGCGATGTGGCCGCTGTCGTTCACGACGATGTACCAGAACGTCAGGAACAGCACGAGAAACGTCTTCGGATTCGCGCTCACGATGCCGAGCATCGTCGCGAACGCAACGAGGAACGCGACTCCGATGGCGACGTACGGCAACGACGACGGCCGCGCCGCGACCAGCCGCACGCACGGAACGAACAGGATCAGCATCGCCGTGATCGCGCTGCTCGCGAATTTCCACCATACGAGCCGCGACCTGAGTCGCGGCGCCGTGAAGATGAAGCCGAGGGTGCCGGAGCGTTTGTCGCGGCAGGCGATGTCCGCGATCAGCACGGCCGCCGCGAGCATCGCGATCGGCATGACGCCTGACGGCGGCGCGAGCAACGCGGCAATCGCGAGAGCTGCGGCGACGAGGATGATCAGCGGCGACACTGCGATCGCCAGCAATGCGTCGGTCCACGCCGCGCCTGCCAGCGATGAGCCGCCGGGCGGGGCGAGCCTCCACGCGAGGCGCGCGAGCGGCTTTCCGAGGCTCGAGATACGCGAGAGCCACTTTCGGCCGCCGCGTTCGCCGGTCCGCTTTACGCGAGCGGGATCGAAGCGGTGGAAGAACGGCACCGCTGCGATGACGAGGAGAACCGGCGCGACCGTGGCCACGACGCGCGGCATCAGCCAGCGCCGCGTCAGGTCGAGGCCCTGGTAGATGAAAACGCCTTTCGATTTGTCGAAGGTCGTGTGCCCGATGGACATGTTGCTCGTGTGCAGCGAACTGTGCATCGAATCGAGCAGGAAGCCGAAGCCGGTGAAATCGAAATACGCGGCAAGTCCCGGATCGCGGCCTTTCTCGATCAACGCCGCCACCGACGCGAGCGACATTGCCCAGAGAAAAAAGTACGCGACGTCGCCGAACTTCCCCGAAAGCAGCGGCACCGACTCGAAGAAGACCGCCAGCGCTGACACGAACATGATCGACGGCGGCACGAGCAGCACGTACTGCCACATGAAGATGAGCGGCTGGAGCGGAGCTTCGCCGCGAATGAGCAGCATCGCCATCGACGTCAGCATGAAGCCGCACGTGAACGTGGCAAGGAAGATCGCGTTGCCGGCAAACTTGCCGAACAGATACTCGGATCCGCGCATCGTTGTCGACGCGATCACGGAGCCGCAGCGCGAGGTCACGTCTTTGCGGATCGCGTTCGACACGACATAGAAGCCGGTCAGGCCGACGAAGATCGTCGCCAGCGATGCTGTCCCGACGCCGATCGCGGCCGAGTTGTAGAGTGCGCGCCTGCCCGCGATCACGATCAGCGTCGACCCGCTCGCCGGATCGGGAATCCAGACGTAAGCGAGTCCGCTGAGCAGCAGAAAGATGACGAGCGTCGACGCGCGCCGGAATCGAATGCGTACGTCGGCGGTCACGATCGCGCCGATCCGCTGCAGCCGCTCGTTCACGCTGCCCGCTCGCCGCTCATCGTCAGCAGAAACGCGTCTTCCAGCGACGGCTCGACGGCCACGGCACCGCTCAGGGGCGACTGCGCGGAAACGACGCGAACGTGAACACCGTCGGACTTCCGCACGGCAGCGGAGACAGGCAGCGTGCGCCGCATCTCGTCGAACTGATCCGAGTGGACGACGACCTCCCACACATTCCCCACCGCCTTCCGGAGCAACTCCTCCGGCGTGCCGGCGGAGACGAGCGCACCGCCGTTCATGATCGCGATCTGCGTCGCGATCGACTCGATGTCGGACACGATGTGCGTCGACAGAATCACGAGCTTGCCGAATCCGATGTCCGACAGCACGTTGCGGAACCGGACGCGCTCTTCGGGATCGAGACCTGCCGTCGGCTCATCGACGATCACGAGGTCGGGATCGTTGATCAGCGCCTGCGCGATGCCGAGCCGCTGCTTCATGCCGCCGGAGAATCCGCCGACGGCGCGATTCGCGACGGCGTGCAGGTTTACGGTCTCGAGCATCTGCATCACGCGCGCGCGGCTGCGAACGCCTTTGAGCGCGGCGAAGTAGCTGAGGAACTCGAGCGCCGTGAGATTGTCGTACACACCGAAGTCCTGCGGCAGATAGCCGAGGCGGCGGCGAAGTTCGTCAGGCCGCGCGACGATGTCGACGTCGTCGAAGTAGATCCGCCCGGCGGTCGGCCGCGTGATCGTGGCGATCATCTGCATCAGCGTCGTCTTGCCCGCGCCGTTCGGCCCGAGGAGCCCGAGAACACCGCTGGTCGCGGAGAGGGAGAGGTCGCGGACGCCGAAGTTGCCTCCGCGGAACTTTTTCGAGACGGACTCGACGCGAAGCATGAGCCCGTATACGCGGATCAGACGGCGTTTGTTGCCGGATCGCGGAGCGGCGGTGAGGATCGGCGAGGCGCTTCAGCGATGTCTGCGAATCGTGTCCGCGTTGGGATCCGCATAATCGTCGTGCCGCTTCGGGCCACTCGCGACTCGCACACGCAACTCGGCCGTCGCTTTGCGATCCTCCGCATCCACGGCGGCTTCTCGCCGGCTGCCTTCGTCGCGCCGGCGTGAGAGGTCATCGAGGAGCTTTTCGAGATCAGTAGGCATGCACGGAGATTCGCAGCAATCGCGCTGCCAAACAGATCACGGTTACCGAAATTGCAGGAATTTGGAGCGGGCGACGGGGTTCGAACCCGCGACCTTGAGCTTGGGAAGCTCCGACTCTACCAACTGAGCTACGCCCGCTCGACGGCGCGTGATTCTAACTGAAGCCGGCAACGAAGCTATTTCTTCTTGATCTGCAGCTTCGTCGAGTCGGGATCGACGAACACACGCGCCGGAGCGACGATCGTCGCCCGCCGGCCCTTCTGGATCGGCAGCTTCATGTACACCTGCGTCGACAGGATCGACGCGTGTCCCAGGATCTCCTGGACCTCGCGGATGTCGGTGCCCGAGGAGACGAGCATGGCCGCCATGGTGTGCCGCAGCGCGTGGGGGGTGATGTGCCGCTTGATGTCGGCGAGCCGCACGTGTTTCTTGAAGATGTTCTCGATCGAGTAGATCGTCAGCCGCGTTCCCGAGCGTCCGACGAACAGCGCCTGCGTCTCGAGCGTGCGATCCCCGCGAAGCTCCAGATACTGATTCAGCGCACTCAGCACGACCTCGGACGGGAGGGTGACGGCGCGGCCACGCGTCGCACGTCCGGTGATCTGGATCTGCTTCTTCTCGCGATCAAAGTCGCCGACGTTGAGCGCGACGAGCTCGCCGATGCGAATGCCGGTCGAGAACAGCAGCTCGAGAATGAGGTTGTCGCGAACGGCGCAGAAGTAGCGGTTCCGGCCGCCGGCCGACTGATCGCGCATCACGAAGAGATCGGTGATCTGCTCCTTCGGCGCGGTCAGCAGCGCACGGATCTCGCGCGTCGACAGCACCGTCGGCACGCGGTTCTCGACAGGCTTCTTGATCTTCAGCCGTCGCGCCGGCGACTCGCTGACTACACCCTGCTCTTCGAGATAGCGGAAGAACACTTTGAGCGCAGCGACTTTTCTGCGGATGGAGGTGTCGCGATAGGGTCCGGTGCCCAGCTTCTCGAGATAACCCTCGAGATCCTCGGGCGTGATGTCGACCATGCTCGTCTCGTTGACGTGCTGGTTGAACTGCGCGAGATCAGAGTGATACGCGCGAATGGTGCGGTCAGACAAATTGCGAACGGTCTGTCCGTGTTGGAGGAAATCGGCAATCGCCTGCTGCACGTTCATCAGTCAACTCTCTGTTGTTATTGGGAGACCCAAGCGCGAGTCTACGGACTGACACCGTTTTGTCAAGAAATTATTTGTCAGCCCCATATGCTGTAAAAGCATGACACAATGCTGCATAGCGGACGCGCGGGCAACGACGCATGCGAGGTCAGAAGCTGTTCATCCGGCCGATCGAGACGGCGGATCACGAGGCGGTCGACCGCTTCCTTCGCGAGCAAAGTGTCGTTTTGCAAGTTCCGGCATGCGGTCTGCTGGGCAAGCTCGTCGGCGAGCTCGTCGCAGTTGTCGGCATCGCGATCACGCCCGACGCCGTCCACATCGACAACATCGTGGTCGCGTCCGAGCTGCGCCGCAAACGAATCGGAAGAGTGATGCTCGATGAGCTCGAGCAGATCGCCGCGAAGATGGACCGCGCGCGGCTGATCGTGAGCGAGAGCCGCGGAGACGAGTTCTTTCGCCGCGTAGGATTCGAGAGAGAGGGAGCGAGGTGGATCCGGCACGTCAGGTTTCGCGGCGCAGAACGCGCGTCCCGTTAGCGCTCGCCATCGTCCTGGTTGGGGCGTGCGGCCGCTCGATGCGCGTCGCCGAACCGCCGCCTCTGCCTGCTCCGATTCCGAGCGCACCCGCGCCGTTGCCGACGCTCGATGACGCGTTCGCGCTCCGGCTGAGCGGCGATCCGGCAAAGTACGACGACGCGCTCCGCGCGCTCACCGCATCCACGGATCAGGTCACCGCCCGCCGCGCGCAGGCGTTCCTCGCGCTCGATCTGTTCGACCGCAAGCAATACGCCGATGCGATCCCGGCGCTGCAGGCGGCGGCGACTGCGGATCCGGCGATCGCGCCGTACCTCCAGCGCCGCATCCTCGAAGCCGGCGTGAACATGGGCAACCTCGCCGATGCCATCACGACCGCTTCGACGATCATCGCCACGGCTCCGGCGAGCTCCGCCGCGACCGTCACGCGTCTGCAGCTTCCGGGGCTCTACGCAGCCGCCGGAGACGACGCGAACATGGATCTCGCGCTCCAACAGGTCGCGGTCATTCCAATCGACGAGTTGACCGAGGGCGATTTCGTGTCGCTCGCGTCGAAGCTGGCGAAGGCCGGCAAAGCCGATCGCGCGGCCGATATCCGCATGCGAATTCTTCGCGACTACCCGCAGGGCCGCTACACCGAAGAGGTGTATTCGGACGTGCAGTCCGCGACGCCGTCACCGCTCGATGCGCTGTCGACGGAAGACGCGACGAAACTCGCGTCGAAACTCGCGGGATCGAACCGCTACGACCAGGCGCTCGACCTCCTGCAGCGAATCGGCACACGCGGTGACGCCGCGACGAGTGCGCTGTACAAGACCGTGCGCGTCCGCGCGCTTTTCAATTCGCGCAATTACGCACAACTGCTCAAGGAAACGTCAGCCGACGATCGCGATCCGGCGATTGCGTTGACCCGCGCGCGCGCAGCCTGGCGCGCCGATGACGCGCCGGCGTTCCTCGCCGGCCTCGACCGCATCGAGCAGCAGTTTCCGAAGAGCAAGGAAGCGATCGAGGCGAAGCTGCTGCGCGCGAAGTACTACGTGACCGACGAAGTCGACTACGCGCGATCGACCGAGAATCTTCAGAAAGCGGTCGACTCCGGCGCGACCGGCACCGACGGCGAGAACATCTGGACGCTCGGCTTCACCTACGTGCTGTGGGGCAAGTACGACGACGCGCTGCGCACGTTCGACCGCTGCGTGCGCGAGTACCCGGACGGCGACTACAGAACGAACGCGCTCTTCTGGTCCGCAAAGATTCACGAGCGCCACGGCAACACAGCGGAGCGCGATGCAGCGCTCGATCAGTTGATCGTCGAGTATCCGTACAACTACTACGCATACCGCGCGCGCGAAATCCTCGGCAGCTCCCCAACCGAGAACCGGGTACCGAGAACCGAGGACGCGGTGTTCCCGAATCTCGACGCCGAGCTGGCGAAGATCAGCGATCCGCGGCTCGATGCTGTGCGCGAGCTGCTCGCCGTCGACCTCGAGCGCGACGCCACGCGCGAGATGAAGTCGCTCGCCGCTGCGTATCCGGAGAACGCCGGCGTCCAGTTCATGCTCGCCGACGTCTACGCGCGCGGCGGCGAAGCGTTCGAAGCGATCAACATCGTGCAGCGCCGATTTCGACCCTTCGTCCGCCACGGCGGATCGAATATCCCCCAGCGATTCTGGCAAATACTCTTTCCGCTCACCTACTGGGACACGATTCGTGCAGAGGCGGAGAAGCGGAATCTCGATCCGTATCTCGTCGCGTCTATCATCAGACAGGAGAGCGGGTTCGAGCCCACCATCGTCTCGAACGCCGGCGCCGTCGGCCTCATGCAGATCATGCCGGCCGAGGCGTCGCGCATCGCATCGGAAGCGGGCATTCCGGGAATCAGCCGCGAGCGTCTGTTCGATCCGGTCACGAACATCGCCGTGGGGACGGCCGAATACTCCCAGAAACTCGCATCGATGCGAGGCAACCACATCCTTGCGATCGCCGCGTACAATGCTGGAGAGGATGCTGTTGGCAGATGGCTTGCTCAAACGCCGGTCGATGGCGACCCGGACCTGTTCGTCGAGTCGATCCCGTATGCGGAGACCCGACTTTACGTAAAGACGGTGACACGGAACCGGTTCGAGTACCGGCGAGTCTATGAACGCAGCACGGTTTCACAAGCAGTGGGTCCTGTCAGCACTCCTCCTCGGTAGCGTTGTCGCAACGGCAAACGCGAGCACCCAGCTCGTTTTGAGTCGCAACGCTGAGGTCCCCACTACCGAATACAAAGGCGTCGTCGAAGTGACCGTCGATCCGGGATTCGATGACGCGCGCGTTGCGGTGGCTGTCGACGGACAGCGGATCGCCGATGCGCTTCCGTCCCCCTACAAACTGACTGTCGACTTCGGACCGACGGCGGTCGAGCACAAGATCAGCGTCACGGCAACGGGAGCGGGCAAGCATCGAGTCCAGTGGCACGAGACGATCAACCGCGGCCATCTCCCGCTCAGCGTGAAGGTCAAGCCCGTCGATCTCGTCGCGCACATCTTCGAAGCGACGACGACCGCGCCGGCCGATGATCCGGTGGAAGTCGTCGAGCTCTGGGACGCGGGCAAGCTCGTTGTCGATGCGAAGGAGCCGCCGTACCGGTTCACGATTCCTCCCGATGTTATCGCCAGCGGATTCGTCGAAGTGACGGCGCGGGCGAAGTCGGGCGATGAAGCGGCCGACTTCTGGTCGAGCGCCGGCGACGTGCACGTCGAGCAGATCCAGGTGCGGACGGTGCCGATCTTCGTGTCGGTCGTCGATCGCGACGGCGTCACGCACGACGACGTCGACCGCTCGCTCTTCCGGGTCCTCGACAACGGATCGGAAGCGAAGATCATCGAGTTCGGCAAGGCGTTCAATCAACCGATCTCGATCGCGCTTCTGGTCGATGCGTCGGCCAGCATGACGTACAGCATCGATCGCGCGACGAAAGCGGCACAGGAGTTCGTCTCCCACACGCTGAAAAAAGGCGATCGCTGCAGCGTCTTCGCCGTCCAGGATGTGCCACGACGCAAGCAGGCGCTCACCGATGACAGCGCCCTCGTCGCGAAGGCGCTGGAGGGAATCACGCCGCAAGGCCGCACAGCGCTGTACGACGCAGTGGAGAGCGCGATTCGCGAGCTGAAGGACGAGCAGAACCGCCGCGCGATCGTCGTGCTGACCGATGGCGGCGATACATCGTCGATCGATTCGTACGACGACGTGAAAAAAGCCGCGACCACTGCAGGCATCCCGCTGTACTTCATCGCCTACGACACCGGCAGCGACACCTCGATCAAGGACATCGAGTACCTGAAGAATCTCGCAGTCGAGACGGGCGGCTTCGTCGCGACGGCGACGGCGAGCGACCTGCGTGCGAAGTACCACGAGATCGAAAACGATCTGCGCGCGCAGTTCGTCATCCGCTACCAGGTCACCGATTACGCGAAGCCGAACCAGTGGCGCGCCATCCGCGTGCTGGTGGCGTCGCCGAAGCTGACGGCGCGGACGATCCGCGGGTATTTCGCGCCTTGAGATTAATTATGGGGTCAGGTCTGTAGTTCCCAGTTTTTTCTACCCAGCGAAGAAAAAACTGGGAACTACAGACCTGACCCCCTCCTTGCAGGTGCCTTCGCCGTCTTCGCGGCTCAGGATAAAGTCCAGTCCAGTCACTTGCGCAACGACACCCTCATCGCGAGCATCCGCCACGAGCTCGCCACCACGCCTTCCTTCCGGCGCCTGATCTCGGCCAATCGCCGGTTCGAAATCACCGGCGCCTCGGTCGAAGCGCGCGCGCTGCTGCTCGCCACGCTGCAGGAGCAGACGCGCAAGCGGCTGGCGATCGTGATGGCCGGCGAATCGGCGACCTCCGACTTCGAGACCGCGCTGCGCCTCTTCCATCGCGATCCGCGCTGCGTCTCCGTCTACCCCGCTCCATCCCTCTCGCCCTACCAGGACCTCGGGCCCTCACTCGGGGTCGTCCGCGAAGAGATCCGCGCGCTGGGCATGCTGATGGATCGCGCCGTGGACGTGCTCATCGTCCCGGCCCGCGCACTGTTCCAGCGCCTGCCGGTCGCGGAGAAGTTTCGCGCGCGCACGATCCGCCTCGCCGAAGGTGAGGACCTCGACCTTCATGACCTGCTGCAGAAGCTCGTCGAGAACGGTTTCGTGCGCACCGATCTCGTCGGCGAGGCCGGCGAGTTCGCATTCCGCGGCGGCATCCTTGATCTGTTTCCCGCGACGGCACCGAAGCCTGTGCGCGTCGAGCTATTCGGCGACACGATCGACTCGCTGCGCTGGTTCGAGGTCGAGACGCAGCGGTCGGAAGAAGCCGCGGGCCCGGTGATGATCCTGCCGATGACGCAGTTCTCGATCGATCGCGAGATGCGCACGGCACTGGCGCGGCGCCTGTCGCTCGACTTCAACGACCCGCTCTACAAACGCGATCTCGCCGAGAAGATCGATCGCCTCGCCGAGAACGGGACATTCCCCGGCGTCGACCACTACCTGCCCGTGGTCGCGCCATCCGTCACGTTCGCCGAGTACATCACCGGCGACGACTGGCAGATGGCGCTCGTCGAGCCGGACCAGATCACGACAACCATCGCCAAATACGAGAGTCTCCTGCGCGCTGAATACGAAGCCTCCGCCGAAAAGGGCCGCGCCGCTTATCCGCCGGAAAAGGTCGTCGTTCCCGGCCCCGACGTTCTCAACCTGATCGGCAACGCGGGCATCGCGCTCAGCGAAGTGCACGTCGCGTCGCAGGAATTCGAGGAGCTGCGCATTTACGGTCCTTCGGTCGATCGCTACACGAACCGGCTCTCCGAATTCACGGCCGATCTCCGGAAAGGACACGGAGAACGGCGCCGGCAGATCTTCTTCACGGCGACGAAAGGCGGCCGCGAGAAAGTCGAGCGCCTCCTGCGCGAGTTCGATGTGCCGTTCGCCGATAACGCGAGCCAGCTCACATCCGAGCTGCTGGTCACGCCGGGCAATCTCGCGCGCGGTTTCGCTCTCGATGAGATCAACCTCACCGCCTACTCGGAATGGGACCTCTTTGAACCACCGACATCGACACGCATCGGCGGGAAGAAGAAAACGAGCGACGCCTTCGTCACCGATCTGCGCGACCTCAAGGTCGGCGACTACATCGTTCACGTCGATCACGGTGTCGGCCGCTACGTCGGCCTGCAGCGCATCCCGTTCGGCGAGACCGAACGCGAAGTGATGGAGATCGAGTACTCCTCCGGCGGCAAGCTGCTGATGCCGATGGAGAACCTGAACCTCATTCAGAAGTACTCCGGCGGCACGGACGTCCCGCCGAAACTCGACAAGCTCGGCGGCACGTCATGGGCGCGCACGAAAGCGTCTGTCAAGAAAGCGATGCGCGACATGGCCGATGAGCTGCTCAAGCTCTACGCCACGCGGCAGATGGTCCAGGGTCACGCGTTCAGCAAGGACTCGCCGTGGCAGTTCGAGTTCGAAGAGGCGTTCGAATTCGACGAGACGGAGGATCAGGAGGCGGCCATCGACGACGTGAAGTCGGACATGGAGTCGCGCAAGCCGATGGACCGCCTTCTCTGCGGCGACGTCGGATACGGGAAGACGGAAGTGGCCATGCGCGCGGCGTTCAAATCAGTCATGGATGGCAAGCAGGTCGCAGTGCTCGCCCCGACGACCATCCTCGCTTTCCAGCACTCGCGCACGTTCATGCGCCGCTTCGCGTCGTTCCCCGTCACGATCGAGCTGATGTCGCGCTACTACTCGGCCAAAGAGCAGAAGGAAATCGTCCGCAAGCTCGAGACCGGCGAGATCGACATCATCATCGGCACGCACCGCATCCTGTCGAAGGACATCGCGTTCAAGGACATCGGCCTCGTGGTCATCGACGAGGAGCAGCGCTTCGGCGTCGCGCAGAAGGAGAAGCTCAAACAGCTGAAGAAAGCCGTGGACGTCCTGGCCATGTCGGCGACGCCGATCCCGCGCACGCTGCACATGTCGCTCGTCGGCATCCGCGACATCTCCGTGATCGAGACGCCGCCGAAGGATCGTCTGGCGATCCAGACGAACGTCGTGCCGTTCAACGATGACTTCATCCGTGAGGCGATCGAGTTCGAAGTGGGCCGGGGAGGGCAGGTGTTCTTCGTTCACAATCGCGTCGAGTCCATCTACGGGATGAAGGAGTATCTCGAGAAGCTCCTGCCCGGATTGCGCGTGATCGTCGGCCACGGGCAGATGGATGAGCGCGAGCTCGAGCGAGCCATGCTCGCATTCATCAACCGAGAATACGACGTGCTGCTGGCGACGACGATCATCGAGAACGGCATCGATATCCCGGCCTGCAACACGATTCTGATCAATCACGCGGAGCGATTCGGCCTCTCGCAGCTCTACCAGCTCCGCGGCCGCGTCGGGCGGAGCGATCGCCTGGCCTTCTGCTACCTGCTTGTGCCGAGCGACCGTGTGCTGACGAGCGACGCGCGCAAACGCCTCGCCGCAATCCAGGAGTTCTCCGACCTCGGCGCCGGATTCCGCATCGCCGCCCGCGACCTCGAAATCCGCGGCGCCGGCAACCTCCTCGGCGGCGAACAGTCCGGAGAGATCGCCGCCGTCGGATTCGAGATGTACACGAAGCTGCTCGAAGAGACGATCCGCGAGATGAAGGGCGAGCGCATCGAGGAAGAAGTCGAGACTTCGATGAACATCGGCGTGGACATCTACATCCCGAAGAACTACATCAGCGACGAGAACCTGCGCATGACGTTCTACAAGAAGATCGCCTCGGCCCAGAACGATCAGCGGCTCGAAGACATCCGCAACGAGCTGCGCGACCGCTTCGGCGCCGTTCCGCCGAATATCGACAACCTGCTGCGCTTCGTGAAGGTGAAGCGTTACGCGCAGTCGCTCGGCGTGATCTCGATCGTCCGCGACGGCGCGCGCGGCGTGGTGAAACTCTCGCAGTCGGCGCGCGTCGATCCCAACAAGCTCCTGCAGATGATCCACTCCGACCCGCAGATGAAGTTCACGCCGAACGGAGCGCTGTCGTTCCCGCTGAAAGAGCACGGATCGAAGGTGATCGACGCGATCGAGGAGCTGCTGCAGTCGATCGCCGCGTGATCCGGACCGCGACGGCTTGCCGCCGCTCTGCTAACCTCTCCCTTCGAATGCGCCGACTCCTCGCGTTCGTACTCATCGCGATCGTCGCGTGCCACCGCACTCCCGCCACACCACCCGACGTGATCGTGCGCATTGGCGACCGGCAACTGACGCTCGCCGACTTCAAGCGCTACCTCGAGCGCAACGCCGGCACCGAGCTCGCGCAGACGGCCCCGGAAGTCGCGAGCGCGATGCTCGATCAGTACGTCGAGGAAGCGGTGCTCGCCGAATATGCGGCGACGCACGGCGTCGAGGTGCCCGCCGACGCGATTGCTGCCGCTGTTCGCAGCGACGCCGGCGCGACCGTAGTCGAGAAGCGCGATGAGATGCGCAGGCAGAAACTCATCACGAACATTTCGGCCGAACTTCCCGAGCCGGACGAAGCGCAGGTCCGGACGTACTACGAACAGCACCAGAACGAATTCCGCAGCGGCGAGGAGCTGCACGTCCGCCAGATCCTCGTGCATGACGAAACGCTCGCGGATCAGATCGTGGCGAAACTCAAGAAAGGCGCCTCATTCGAAGAACTGTCGCGGCAGTACTCGCTCGCGCCGAATGCGAAGAAAGGCGGCGACATCGGCTACGTCAGCCACGGCGAGCTGCCGAAGATGTTCGAGGATGAGATCTTCGGCCTCTCACCGGGCTCGGTCAGCAACGTGATCCGCACCGACGCGAGCTTCCATATATTCAAGGTTGACGAGCGCCGCCCGCCGGGAGTGGTCGACTTCAGCACGGCCGCGCCCGTCATCCGGCAGCGGCTGCGCGAGGATGCCATCCGCGACCGCATGGCTCAGCTCGTTTCCTCGGCGCGCCGGGACCTGCCGATTGCCGTTTTGACGAAGCGGCTCCCCTTCCGTTACTCGGGAACGCTCCCGACGGCCGCGAATGAATAAATCCGGGCGTAACTTGTTGTCGACGCTGCACGTCGGAATCTTCGAACCATGAAAAAAACACTCATCACACTGGCTATCTCTCTCGCAGCGGCGAGCGCATTCGCCGCGCAAACGCTCGAGTCGATCATCGTTCGCGTCGGCGATCGCATCGTCACGCGGTCCCAATACGAGAAGCGGCTCCGCGATGCATATGCAGAAGCGGAACAGAGCGGCGGAACTCCGGCCGAAATTACGGCAAGGAAGCAGGAGATCCGCAAGAACCTCGTCGACGACCTGATCAACGAGCTGCTGATCAAGGACCGCGCGGATCGTATCGGCGTCACGGTGTCGGACGCGGAGCTGAAGGAGGCCGTCGTGCGCCTCAAGCAGCAGTACGGCATCAGCACGGACGAGCAGTTCGAGGACTCGCTGAAGAAATCAGGTCTGTCGCGCGCCGACATGGAGGCGCGCCTGCGCGACACGCTGCTGACGAACAAGGTGTTCGGCCGCGAGCTGCGCAACCGCGAGGACCTGGATGACCGCGAGCTTCGCGAGCGTTACGATCGCGACAAGGAGCGGTACCGCCTTCCCGAGCGCGCGCATCTCCGCGAGATCGTGGTCGTTCGGCCCGACGCGCCGGCGGCGGTCGAAACGGCTCGGCAGAAAGCGAATGATGTCGCGACGCAGCTTCGCGCCGGCGCTGACTTCGCGAAGACGGCCATGGCCCAATCCGAATCCGGCACCAAAGACAAAGGCGGCGACCTCGGGGAAGTGGCGCGCGGCGAACTGCTGCCCGATCTCGACAAGGCCGTATTCAACGCCACGGCCGGCACCATCATCGGCCCGATCGAGACGAAGTCTGGTTGGCACATTCTGAAAGTCGAGCAGCGGATGCCGTCAGAGGTGCCGGCGTTCGAATCGGTCAAGGACAAGCTGCGCAAAGACGTCAGCGAAGAGACGTTCCAGCGCGACCTGAAGGCCTATCTGGATCGCCTGCGCAAGGATGCATTCATCCAGATCAACGATCAGAACATCCCTACGACGTAACCCTCTCCACACAGCGTAGACTCGCTCGCGCGCCGAGGTATCCTCGGCGCGCATGAGCGAGATGGATCGCGCGATCGAAGCGATCCGCAGACACAAACCGCGGCGCATCGTCGCGTTCACCGGCGCGGGCGTTTCGGCCGACAGCGGCATCCCTACGTTCCGCGGCCCGGGTGGTCTCTGGCGCGACTTCCGCGCTGAGGACCTCGCCACTCCCGAAGCGTTCGCCCGCGATCCGGATCTCGTATGGCAGTGGTACGAGTGGCGCCGCGACCTCATCCGCAAGGCGCAGCCGAACGCCGCGCACATCGCGATCGCGGAGCTCCCGAACACCACCGTCGTCACGCAGAACGTCGATGGCCTGCACGCGCGCGCCGGAGCAGGCGACATCATCGAACTGCACGGCAACATCTTTCGCGTGCGCTGCGTGCGCGAGGGCACGACGTCGGTCTGTGACGATCCGCTCGACAAGCTGCCGCCACACTGCCGCTGCGGCGCGCTCCTTCGTCCCGACGTGGTCTGGTTCGGCGAACTGCTGCCCGAAGACGCACTCGCCCGCGCCTCGGTCGCGATCATCGGCGCCGACCTCCTGCTCGTCATCGGCACTTCGGGCGTGGTCTACCCGGCAGCGGGGCTGGTTTCGCTCGCGCGGGGAATCTCGATCGAGGTGAATCCCGAAGTGTCGAGCGCGTGCATGTTTCGGGTGGCGGGAAGGGCGGCGGAGGAGGTGCCGGTAATTGCGAATGCGGTTCGGAGTTCGGGGTTCGGAGTTCGGAGTTCGGAGGACAAAGATGGGTATTGAGACACTCGAAGTCTGGCAGCTCGGGATGGAACTCGTGGACGTGATTTACGACTTGACAAGCTGCTTTCCGCGTGAGGAGAGCTACGTGTTGCTGCCGCAGATGCGGCGTGCGGCCCTTTCAATTCCATCGAATCTGGCCGAGGGACGCGCGCGGAACAGTCGTCGCGAATACGCGCGATTCGTGTCGTGCGCACAGGGCTCGACTGCAGAGCTATGGACAGAACTCAAAGTCGCACAACGGCGTCACTACGTGGCGGACACGATTCATGTGATCGACTTGCTCGATCACGTCTCGCGAAAACTGAACCGTTTACGCAACTCGCTGATTGTGCGAACGCGAACCCCGAACTCCGAACCCCGAACCCCACAAAATGACTGACCTCATCTCCGATCTCCCTACCGACGACCGTCCCCGCGAGCGCCTGCTTGCGCACGGGCCCGAGACGCTTTCTGACGCGGAGCTCATCGCCATCCTGCTCGGCTCAGGCGTGCCGGGGAAGAACGCCATCCAGCTTGCGCGCGAGTTGCTCTGCGACGGGCTGGCCTGTTTGCGCAAGCGGGAGCCGTCGCAGCTCTCGAAAACTTCCGGCATCGGGCCGGCGAAAGCGAGCAAGTTGATCGCTGCGTTCGAGGTCGCGCGGCGGCTCGCGTCGCACGAGAACGATCAACAGCCGTCATACGACGCTGATGCCTTCGGCCGCGCGCTCGTCACCGCCTGCTCGCATCACGTCCAGGAGCGCCTCGGCGCGGCGTTCCTCGATTCGCGGCACCGCATCCTGCGGCAGCGCGAGATCTACGTCGGCACGATCAATCACGCCGCGGTTTCGACGCGCGATGTCATCCGCCACGCGCTCGACGAAAACGCCACCGCGGTCGTGCTGTACCACAACCATCCCTCCGGCGATCCGTCGCCGTCAGCGGAGGATCTGATGTTCACGCGAAAGATGGCGGAGTCGCTGCGGCTGTGCGACATCGATCTCGCCGACCACATCGTGATCGGCGGCAACAGGTTCTATTCAATGCGCCAGCGAGGGCAGATCTAGGTTCCCTAGGTCGCTACGAGGAAGGGTTTGCGGGAAGTGGCGCGGCGTTCGACGTAGACGGGCGTCAGCCACTTGTGGCGATCGGCGACATCGCCGGCGATGTAGGCGAAATACTCTTTCTGAATTCTCTCGGTGACGGGGCCGCGCTTCCCGGCACCGATCGTAATTCGATCGATGCTCCGGATCGGAGTGACCTCCGCGGCCGTGCCGGTGAAGAACACTTCGTCGGCAATGTACAACGCTTCGCGCGGAACGAGCGTCTCGACGACCTCGTATCCAAGGTCGCGGGCGAGACGGATGATCGTGTCGCGGGTGATGCCGGCGAGCACGGACGCGCCGAGCGGCGGCGTCAGGATGCGATTGTCGCGGACGAGAAAGATGTTCTCGCCCGACCCTTCGCTCACGTAGCCGTGGATGTCGAGCGCGATACCTTCCGCATATCCGTCGATCGCCGCTTCCTGGCGGATGAGGATCGAGTTCATGTAGTTCGCGGTCGCTTTTGCGAGCGCGGGAAACGTGTTCGGCGCCATGCGATTCCACGACGAGACGCGGACGTCGACGCCCTGCTCGAGCGCGTCGGCGCCGAGGTACTTGCCCCACCGCCAGGCCCCGACGATGACGTCGACCGGGCACGATGCCGGGTTCACGCCGAGCGAATGGAAGCCGCGGTAGACGAGCGGCCGCAGATAGCAATCGTCGAAGTTGTTGGCGCGAATCACGTCGAGGCAGGCCTGCTTCGTCTCCGCCGGCGAGAACGGCACTTCCATGCGATAGATGCGGCAACTGTCGAACATCCGGCGGAGGTGTTCGTCGAGGCGGAACACCGCCGGACCGTCCTTGGTGACGTAGCAGCGGATGCCTTCGAAGATGCCCGAGCCGTAGTGGATGGCATGCGTGAAGACGTGAACCTTCGCGTCCGCGAAGTCGACCAGGCGGCCGTTCATCCAGATCTTTTTGACTTCCTCGAACGGCATCGGGGCCTCCCTAAGATTCGCTGCGGACAACTCGTGGTGAGCCGGGATCGGGGCCGAGTCGAGTATAGGTTCCGCTGTTTTTCACTGTCAATGCTATAAACCTGCCATTTGCCCGAGGGTTAGCTGCATCCTGACACAATGGAAATCAAACAGAAAATGGTCATCATCACAGGTGCGTCGAGCGGCATCGGACGCGCGACGGCGCTCGAGTTTGCGCGGCGTGGCGCGAACGTCGTCCTCGCGGCGCGACGCGCCGCGGAGCTCGAGAATGTCGCCGTCCAGTGCCGCTCCCTCGGCGTCGACGCGAGGGTCATTCCGGCTGACGTCACGAAGCGCGAGGACTGCTTCGCGCTCATCGCTCGAGCAGGTGAAGTCGACGTTCTCGTGAACAACGCCGGCTTCGGAATCTTCGATCCGATCGAGACGGCGAAGCCGGAAGACGCAGAACAGATGATGGCGACGAACTACTTCGGCGCGCTGCACTGTACGCAGGCGGTGCTGCCGCAGATGCTCGAACGCCGCAGCGGATCGATCGTCTTCAATTCCTCGATCGCGGGGCTGATGGGTTATACGAACATGGGGACTTACGGAGCGACGAAGTTCGCCATCACCGGTTTCGCCGAGGCGTTGCGGGATGAGGTGATAAGGCGCGGCGTGCAGGTTGCACTCGTCTGCCCCGGCACAACCGAAACCAATTTCTTCATGAAAGCAGAGCGCAAGAAGTTGCCCGGCGCGTCGCGTCTGATTCCCGGCATCCGGCCGGAGAGCGTCGCGCGCGCGCTGTGCGACGCCGCGATCGACGGCCGTTACCGCCGCATTCTCCCGTTCAACGCCATGCTGTTCGTCCGGCTCAAAGAATTCTTCCCGCGATTCGCCCACTCGATGTTCCGGCGCGTGTCGTTCATGATGGAGCGCCGATGAAGTTTCGCCTTTCTCGCGCGCCGGCGACGACATCGATTCTCGTCATCATCGCCGTCATCTTCGCGTTCGAATGGTTCAGCGGCGCGTTGTCGAATGACGAGATCCTCGTGCAGATGGGCGCGATCATGCCCGGCATGATGCAGCGCCACGAGTACTGGCGCATTCTCACCGGCATGTTCCTGCACGGCGGCTGGCTGCATTGGGCCGCGAACTCGTGGGCGCTGTACCAGCTCGGGATGCTGTACGAGATCATGTTCGGCTCGACGCGGTTCCTGCTCGTCTATTTCGTGACGGGCGCCTGCGCGTCGATCGCGAGCTCGATGTTCACTCACGGTCCTTCCGTCGGCGCGTCCGGCGCGATCCTCGGCATCCTCGGCGCGTTCATCTTCTCGATCCGCCGCTCGCCCCAGTGGCGTCATGAGCCGTGGACGCGCGGGCTCCTCGCGCAGCTCGTGTTCTGGGCGCTGCTCAACGTCGCGCTCGGATTTCAGGTCAAGCAGATCGACAACGTCGCGCACATCGCCGGACTCATCTCGGGTCTGCTGATGGGATTCCTGCCGCATCGCGTCCCGCCGCCACCCCCGAGCCATCGCATCATCGACGTGCAGCCTTACGACGAAGGCGGCCTATCGTTTCCGCACGATCAGGCGTAGGTCCTGCGGGCCGAAAAAACGCTCGTTGATCGCCTCGGCAAGACGCCGGACGTCGGGCGAGTCGTTCGCCGCAATCGGAAGCCGCGCCGCATCGGGAAACGGATGCACCGCGCGGAGCTCTTCGATGTCGAAGCCGTGCTCGCGTGCAAGAAGCACGAGAGCAGCGGGGTGACGCGGCGCGAGATGCGTGGGATCGCGCCAGAAATCTGAGCCGGTCACGAGCAGCGACTCCGCGTTCGGCGTCTCGATCATCAGCAGGGCACCGCGACGGAGCACGCGCGACGCCTGGCGGTAGAGCTCGAAGAGCACCTCGACCGGAAGATGTTCGACGACGTGCGTCGCGAGAATCGATCCGATCGATCCGTCTGCGACGCCGCGGAAGCACTCCGGAACGCCTGCGAGCGCGACATCGAAGCCGCGCTGCTTCAGATCGGCGATCGATCGCTCGTTCGTATCGAATCCGCGCGCGGTGATTCCGGCCTCGCGGCAGAGGGCGAGAAATTCGCCACGGCCGCATCCGATGTCGAAGAGCGGCTGGTGCTCGCGCGCGAAGGCGAGATAGGCGTCGAGCGACTCGCGAACCTGTTGCTCGCTCCCGCGGAATGACTCTTCGAGCCGGCGGTAGATGAAGTCCTCGGTCCTCGGTCCTCGGTCCTCGGTCCGGAGCATCGGAGTCGTGATGTCGCGCAGGCGCGCGCCAACTGACTCGATCTTCTGATCGAGCGCGGCGACGAGCGCGTCGTTGCGCCGCGACGCAATCGGGATCAGATCGCGAAAGGACTTGACGTCAGCGGCCAGAGCTTCGTCGCCTCGCTGGACGTCGGCCTGCAACGCGTTGACGTCCGCTCGCGCGTCGTCGCGTGCTTTCGCGATCTCCGCGCGGACGTCGTTCAGCAGATCGATCAGAGCCAGATTGAAGTCCCGCTGCCGATCGAGGTCGGTAGCGGAACCGCGACGGAAGATTTTCTGCAGGAGCGACTGCAAGCCGCCGCCGGAGCGGTAGCGCCGGTTTTCGCGCCACACTTCCGCCCACCCTGCCGCACCCGCGGGAGGCGCGTCGACGTACCGGTCGTCGCTCATCGCGCGCTACGGCTGGGCGGCCGGGGCGGGCGGAGCAGGGGCTGGCGCGGCAGGCTCTTCGATCTTCTCCACGCCGATCGGAACCACCTCGACCTGGATGTGCGCACTCACCTCGCGGTGCAGACGCACGTCGACGTCGTGAACGCCGAGCGACTTGATCGGATGCGCGAGCTCGATGCGGCGCTTGTCCACGTCGATGCCTTTCGCTTCCAGCGCATCTGCGATCTCGTTTGCCGTGACGGAGCCGAAAAGCTGGCCGTTCTCGCCGACCCGCTTCTGCACGGTGATCTTCACGCCCTGCACGCTTGCGGCAGCTTTCTCGGCGACCGTCTTCTCCTGCTGGGCCAGCAGCGCCCATTTCTTGCGCTCCTGGTCGACCGACTTCAGGTTACCAGGCGTCGCTTCGCGCGCCAGATTTTTCGGGATCAGGAAATTGCGCGCGTACCCGTCCTTGACGTTGACGACGTCGCCGCGCGTGCCGAGGCCGCGAATCTCCTCAGTCAGTATGACTTTCATGAGAGTCATCCTTTCGCTTTAAGTGTCGGAAATCGAAAAAGGGGTCGAACAGACCGGCCAGCGCGAGCAGCAGCAGCCCGAT
>DASWBH010000484.1:0-3196 GCA_036390755.1 Thermoanaerobaculia bacterium | reverse complement strand
CCGGTGATTCTGCGGCCTTCTTGATCGGTGACGACCACGTCGACGTTGACCACACGGACATCGATCGTTTCAACG
This sequence comes from Thermoanaerobaculia bacterium, assembly GCA_036390755.1. GTDB lineage: Bacteria > Acidobacteriota > Thermoanaerobaculia > Gp7-AA8 > Gp7-AA8 > DASVHS01. The sequence continues at coordinate 3,121 of DASWBH010000484.1, read as the reverse complement.
AGCGGAGCCTGAGCGAACGCCGCGACTGCACACAACATCCACACCACCACCGAGAAGAAGGATCGGCTCATGCGGGCAGAGTAAAAGACGTTGACGGCAATTCGGAGTTACGAAGGTGAAATAAACGCCGCCCACCCCCGGCCGGCCGCCACCAGGACCACCGTGGCCCCCTGCGTGGGCCTCCAGGTCCGCGAGGATGTCCGCCACCACTGCCCGCGTCGAAGCGACCACGCGGACGAAAGTCGCGAGGTCCGCGATTCTCGAAGCCGCCTCGCGGTCCACCGCGGTCATGTCTTCAGCCGTTTCCGCCGCTCCGTGTCGTGGCGATTCCGAACACAGACCAGCCTCTCACCACATCTCTCCACAAGCTTCTTCCTTCCGTTCGCGCCGGGCGACAACGTCAATCGCGTTCGCAACATGGTGCCGAGGCTCCCTCGGCCCGACTGCGATGTCAATGGACGCAACATCCGCGATAGAACTTCGTCGACAGCGAGAGGCGCTACCATCGCCGGGAGGTGAAGTGATGACTGCCATTCCATTCGAATCTCTCGTTCCGCTCGTTCATGTACGCAACGTGCCTGCTTCGATCGCCTTCTACGAACGTCTCGGCTACACCGTCGCGTACTCGTACAAAGCCGACAACGAGAAGGAGCTGTCGTGGGCGTTTCTGAAAAGCGGCGGCGCGTCGATGATGCTTGGGCTTGCGACGGCGCCCGTGGCCGCCGCGCAGCAGTCGATCGTGCCGGCGATGTACGTGACCGACGTCGACGCGAAACACCGCGAGCTGACCGCCGCCGGAGTCACGGTCGGTCCAGTCGAGAAGCCGTTCTTCCGGCCGCAGGGACAGTTTCGCGTCCAGGATCCGGATGGGTACGTGATTCTCGTTCAGAGTCCCGCGCGTTGAGCGCCACGCCCACCCAGATTCCTCGCCATCGCTCGGAATGACGTCAGCGCGACTCCATCAAATAGATGTAGCGAAGCAGTCCGGCGTTCAGAGCGAAACACACTGCGCTCGCGATCGCGGCCGGCACGATCACGCTCTCCTCGCCGCCGAGGAACGCGTTCATCGTCGCGGTGAGGAGCCAGAGCTGCAGGATGACGATGATCAGCACGATCGACAGGATGCCGTAGATGATCGTGATCTTCTGTTCGCGCGAGAACGCTCTCTTCATGAGCGCACCTCGACCCCGGTCGCGTAGAGGACTCCGTCGCGGATCTCGAGTGTGATGCGCGGAAGCGGCCGGCGGGGCGGGCCGGCAGTCGGCTGGCCTGTCGCGGTGTCGAACCATCCGTTGTGACACGGGCAGTGCAGGCCGCGGCTCGTCGGCGTGACGGCGCAACTCAGGTGCGTGCACTTCTGGCTGTACGCGACGAAGCGGTCAGCACCGGAGCGGATCAGCAGGCAGTTCTCGTGTGCGACCGGATACGTGAACACGCGCGTTGCGCCGACCGGCACCTCGTCGACGCGCGCGATTTTGTGCACCGGCGGGCGACCCTGACGTTTGCGCGACCAGTTCTCGAACGCGATCCACGCCTGTCCGACGACGAATGCGAGGCTGGTCAGCACAAGAAACTTCGTGAAGTCGCGGCGCGCTACGAGCTCGTCCTGCGGCCAGTCGATGGGGAAGTCGTTTCTCCACTGCGGCTGCTCGTGATACGGCCGGCCGTCTGGCGGGATCGAATCCGGATTGGTGGTGGCCACTTACATGTCCTCGAAGACGGAATCGAGCGCGTTCGACTCGCCGGTCGGCTCTTCGTTCATCGCCGAGGTGACGTCGATGTGTTGGGCGGAGCCGGCGACGGGAACCATCATGCTGACCTTCGTCGTGATCGTCTGCTCTCCGAAGCGGAACGTGTTGACCGGACGCGAGCGCGGCCGCAGGCGCTCCATCTCTTCGCGCGTCCCGTACCAGAGCGCGCCGCTCGGGCAGACGCTCGCGCACATCGGCCTGAGACCGACCGAGGTGCGGTCGTAGCACATGTCGCATTTCATCATCAGCGAGAAGTTCGACTGCATCTTCGGCACGCCGAACGGGCACGCCAGGACGCAGTTGTTGCAGGCGATGCAACGCGGCTTGCGCGCGGTCTGCACGACGCCGTCGGCGGTGCGCTTGATCGCGTCGGCCGGGCAGACTTCCGCGCACGTCGGCGAATCGCAATGCATGCAGATGACCGGCACCGTCTCGACGGAGATCGCGCGGTCGACGTACTCGAGGTGGATCATCGGCGTCCCCTTGTGCGTGTCGCACTCGCCGCACGCCTGAACGCACGACTGGCAGCCGATGCAGCGGTTCGGATCTACGAAAAACTCGTAAATCGACGGTTTCATGCCTTTTTTGAGATCCGCACAGCGCAAACTTTGTACTCAGGAATCTTCGAGATCGGGTCCTGCGCGCTGATCGTCAGCTGATTCGCCGCTTTCCGTCCCGGCCAGTGGTATGGGATGAAGATCGTGTCGGGACGGATCGTCGTCACGACGCTCGCCTGCAACGTGAGCGAGCCCCGTCGCGAGTCGACTGTCACCCAATCGTCCGAAGCGATGCCGTACTGCTTTGCCAGGCGCGGATGCATCTCGATGCGCGGTTCCGGATACTGATCGACGAGCGGGCCGATGCGGCGCGTCTGCGTGCCGGAAAGGAACTGGCTGACGACGCGGCCGGTCGTGAGGATGATCGGATACGCGTCGTCGACGTCTTCGGCCGGTGGGCGATACGCGGCGACGTTGAAGCGCGCTTTGCCGTCGGCGAAGTAAAACGGCCCGGCGCCTTTCGCGATCGGATTCCATGAGCCGGGCTCGAAAAGCCGCGGCGTCCCCGGATGATCTTCCGACGGGCACGGCCAGACGACGCCCATCTGCTTCTCGATCTTCTCGTAGGTGATGCCGTAGTAATCGGCGACCCCGCCTTTCGAGGCGACGCGCAGCTCGTCGAAGATCTCCCGCGGACTCGCGAACGTGAATCCGCGCTCGCGGCCGAGGGCGCGGGCGATGTCCTGGATGATGCGCCAGTCCTGGCGCGCTTCACCTGGCGGATCGACCGCCTTGTTGATCTTGATGACGAGAGCCTCGACTTGAGCGACGACGCCTTCGTCCTCCTCCTGCAGCGTGCCTGGAAGGACGATG
>DASWBH010000483.1:0-17531 GCA_036390755.1 Thermoanaerobaculia bacterium | reverse complement strand
TTTAGCGCGCGGGGTGCAGGAGGTCGGAACGTGGCGGCTGTTCGACCTCAATGCGAACCGCGTCGCGTTCGTGGACGACTTCGCGAAGACGTTCCGGTGGGAATCGCTGGAATCGCTCGCAAGCGACCGCGCCGACGACGCGGCAGATCCGATCGACGAAACCGCTCCCGTCGCCAAGTACGCCGTCACCGGCGCACACGAGACGATCCTCGGCGTTCCGGCGACGCAGTCGGTCGTGAAGCTCGGTGGCTATGAGCGCCAGATCTGGTTCGGCAATCATCCGCTCGTTCCGCCGCAGCTCTTCGCGCTGATGCACGCGAGCGAAACGGCGAGCGAGGACCTGCCGATCGCGAAGCACGTCGAGGACGCGCTGCTCTCCGCGCGCGGATTTCCGCTGCGCGAACACACCGAACTGCCGTACGCGAACGCGAAGTTCGTCGTCGATCGCGCAGTCGTTTCCGTCGATCGGCGAAACGTGGCGGCGTCGCTGCTGCAGATTCCGCGCGACTACCGCGAAGTGAAGGCGCCGCCGCGGCCGCCGCGCGTCGTTCGTCTGAAAGAACCTGCTCCGCCGCCACCTCCCGCGCATCCGGCCCCGCCCGTTCAAGTGACTCAGCCGGCGGTGTCAGAAGAGAATCCGCCGGTCAGGAAGACGGCGCCGGTCATGAGGAAAAAGACACCCGCGAAGAAGAAGGCGCCGGTCACGAAGAAGAAGGCACCCGCGAAGAAGAAGGCGCCGGCTAAAGCACCTGCCTCACATCACCCTGCCTCTTCGTCACACCCTCCCGATCGAAAAACTCCAGGAGCGGAATAGCGATCTTCCGCGACAGCCCGAAAAACTCCTTGAACGCTCCGACGTCGATCGTCTGGCCCTTCTTCTTCGACATCGCATCGCGCGCGGACGCGATCACGGTCTTGTGCACGTAGACGCCGTCGGCGAGCCTGATGAGCGTCCCCTGCTTGACGAGAAATCCGATGACGCCTTCGATCATCTTCGGCTTGTGCGTCATCGTCTGGATCAATTCCGACACGGGCGGCGGCTGCAGGCCGGCTTCGGCAAACCGGTGCTCGATCGCGCGCGCGAGCTCGCCCTCGGATCCGCCGAGCGCCTTCGAGCGGCCGGGGATGTCGAGCGCGTCCCCCTGCAGCACAGCGATTCGTTCCTTCGCGAGATCGTGCAGGACGAAGTTGACGAGCGTCGCATCCGCGTTGTGCGGCAGCAGCTTCTGCACGAACTCGCCCTTCGGGACGTTCAGCGCCATCTTGTTCGCCTTGAAGTAGCCGTCGAGAAACTCCATCGCGCGGCGGCGAAAGTCTGCGACCGCATCGTGATGGATCCAGCGCCCGTCGGTGATCGTGGCGAGATTCGGCAGATCGCTCAGCTCGCGCCGCAGCGTCGCCACGGCGATTCCGGTCCGGGCCTGGACGGCTTCCGTCGTGAGGCCGCGCAACCCTTCCATCTTCGCCATCAACTCGACGCGATCGCGCAGCGATCCTGTCGCCAGCATGTCCAGAATCCCCGGCCGTGTTCCGCGGCTCAGCTTCGGAAGGTGTGTGTCGAGCACGATGCCGCCGCCGATCGTCAGCGCAGGCGAGTAGCGGCGCACCACGAATCGATCGCCCGCGACTGCAACGACCGGCGACTCGAGCCGGATCTGTACATAGGCGCTGCGGCCGGGCTTCAGCTCGTCGGCGGTGTCGTCGACGAATCGGACGTTGCCGAGGAGCTCGGCGGAGAGGTGGTGGAAGCGGATGCGGGTCTGCTCTTTCAGCGGCCTGGCATCGTCGAGGAGATCGAGCTTCGCCGTGATGACCTGCGACGTACGCAGCGTGTCCGGCTTCACCAGCTGCTGTCCGCGATGCAGATCCTCGGTCGCGATATCGGCGAGATTGACGGACGTTCGCTCACCGGCCGCCGCGAAGTGGCGAGGCTCGCCGTGAACCTGAATCGCTCGCGCGCGGCTGCGTCTCCCGCCGGGGAGCACTTCGATCTCCGATTCGATATCGAGCTTGCCCGAGAACGTAGTCCCGGTGGTGACTGAGCCGAATCCCTTCATCGTGAAAACGCGATCGATGGGCAGGCGAAACACGCGCGTGGTCGCATCGCGGTCCTCGACCGATGCCACGGACTCGAGAATCGCTTCGCGTAACGCGTCCAGTCCCGCGCCGGTGACACTGCTCACCGGAATCGTCGGCTTGCCTTCGAGGAAGCTTCCGGCGACGAGCTCATCGATCTCGAGCCGCACGAGATCGAGGATGTCTTCGTCGACGAGATCGCTCTTCGTGATCGCGACGACGCCGGTGGGGATGTTGAGCAGTTTGCAGATCGCGAAGTGCTCGCGCGTTTGCGGCTTGATCGATTCGTCCGCCGCGACGACAAGCAGCGCGCTGTCGATGCCGCCGACGCCGGCGAGCATGTTCTTCACGAACCGCTCGTGCCCCGGCACATCGATGAATCCGATCTGGTAGTCGGGCGTGACCCAGCTCGCGAAACCGAGATCGATCGTGATGCCGCGGCGCTTCTCTTCCGGCAGACGATCGGTATCGACTCCTGTGAGCGCTTTCACGAGCGCGGTCTTGCCGTGGTCGATGTGACCGGCGGTGCCGACGACACGGCGTTTGCGAGGCATGCGCGGATCGTACCGGAAACGGTTAACGGTTAACGGTTAACCGCTAACGTCCGACGCGCTCCCCGTACACCTCACGCAACTGCGGCGGCAACTTCCCTCCTTGCCCGAGCGCCTCCTTCAGGTCCGCCGCATTCACCACTGCCTGTCCGCGGAAGTGGTTGTTCGTGATCACGTACGTGTCCTTGTCCTTCGCCATCCTGTTGATCCGCTCGACCCACGGCTCGAGCTCCTCTTTCGAGTAGAGGTAGTTGTATCTCTCCCAACTTTCTTCGTGTGCGAACCACTTCTCGTAGTTGCGTCCGTGGAACCGCGCGTATGCGAGCGGGCCGGTCACGGTGTCGGCGGGTTTCACCGAGTCATGGAAGAGAGGCTGATCGACGTTGACGAATCCGACGTTGTGTTCGTCGAGAAAGCGGAAGAACTCGTCGTTCTGAAAAGTCGCGTGACGCACTTCGAGCGCTTTCGGGTATTCGGCGAACGCGTCGAACAGTGCCTCCAGTTTCTGGCAGGACTCTGGCGAGTTCCTGAAGCTCCATGGAAACTGCAGAAGGATGGCGCCGAGGCGGCCGGATTCTGCGAGCGGATCGAGATATTGTTTGAACGCTTTGACGTCGTTGGCGGCGAGCGCCGCTTTTTCGTGCGTGAAGCCGCGAAAGATCTTCGTCGTGAATTTGAAATCGGGATTCGACGCCACGCGACGCACCCAGCTCTTTGCGTGGGACGGCGGAGGGATCCTGTAGAACGGCGAGTTGATCTCGATCGTGTCGAAAAAACTCGCTAGATACGCGAGCTGGTCGAATCTGGAGCCATGCTGCGGATAGACGGTGCCTTCCCAGTCCTTGTAGCTCCAGCCGGCAACACCTACGCGAACTTTCGGATCATTCATCGCCGAAGGGGCGTCTCGATCGTTATTTGCTGTTTTCACGTAAGTGTTTGCGCGGATTGAACAAATGTGCTAGAAAACTCGCCAACGACTCCAAAAAAACAACCGACGGAACAGCAGCGGGCGTTGAGGAGTCGTGTATTTTTTTGGCGAGAAGGGAGCTGATCGGCAAAGGCAGTTGTAGACACCCGGTACCTGCGGGGGCGACGTCGCGGCACCCCGCACATGAGACAGCGCTGCGGCATATCACGTTTCAAAGGCAACATGCAGTGGATCATTAGGAGATCAAAGGTTCATGGATACTTTCAACGACAAGACCCTTCAATGTGCTGATTGTGGGCAGGACTTCGTGTTCAGCAAGAACGAACAGGCTTTCTATGCGGAGCGCGGCTTTACCAACGAGCCGAAGCGCTGCAAGAACTGCCGCGACAAGCGCAAGATGGCGCGCGACGGAAATGGCGGCTCTCGCGAGCGCCAGATGGTCAGCGTGACTTGCGACAGCTGCGGCGTTACCACCGAAGTTCCTTTCACCCCGGTCAGCGGGAAGCCGGTCTACTGCCGCGACTGCTACAACCAGCGCCGTTCTACAACGCGTCCCTCCTCCTGGGCATAAAGAAAAATTCATGGTTCTCGCAGACGGCGGGCGCACAGCCCGCCGTTTTTGTTTCCGCTACAATGCGCGGGCTTTGCCGAGACCTCTCCTCCCGCCAGTCGACAACATTCTCGATCTCGTAGGCAACACACCGGTGCTCCGGCTCGCGCGGCTGGCCGGACCAGTGCGCGCGGACATCTTCGCGAAACTCGAGTTTCTCAATCCGGGCGGCTCGGTGAAGGACCGCATCGGCGTCGGAATGATCGCGCGCGCGGAAGCTGCAGGTCTGCTGAAGAAAGGCGGGACGATCATCGAGCCGACCGCAGGGAACACCGGAATCGGCCTCGCGCTCGCCGGCGTGCGAATGGGGTATCGCGCCATCCTCTGCGTTCCCGAAAATTTCTCGACCGAGAAACGCGAAGTGATGCGCGCCCTCGGCGGCGAAGTCGAGCTCACTCCTGCAGACGCCGGAATGAAGGGTGCGATCGATCGAGCCGAAGAGATGGCCAGATCGATTCCGAACTCGTATGTGCCGCAGCAGTTTCGCAACGTCTTCAACTCCGAGTCGCATTACGAGACGACCGGACCGGAGATCTGGGAACAGATGGACGGACGCATCGACGCGTTCGTCGCCGGTGCCGGGACGGGCGGGACGTTCACCGGAGTCGCGAAGTACTTGCGCGAGCGCAACCCGAACGTCTACTGCGTCATCGTCGAGCCTCAAGGCTCGGTCATCGGCGGCGGCAAGCCGGGGAACCACGAAGTCGAAGGCATCGGCTCGTCGTTCATCCCGCCGGTGCTCGACATGTCGCTCGCGAACGAGGTGATCACGATCGACGACCCTCTGGCATTCAAGATGGTCGGCCGTCTCGCGGACGAGGAAGGTCTGCTCGCAGGTTCGTCGTCGGGTGCGGCCGTCGCGGCGTCGCTGCGCGTCGCGGAGAAACTCGGCAGGGGCAAGCGGCTCGTCACGATCATCCCCGACGGGGCGGAGCGCTACATGTCGAAGGGCATCTATACGAAGTGGCGGAGCCAGTGATGGGATTCTCGACCGATTGCATTCACGCCGGGCAGGAGCCCGATCCGTCGACCGGCGCGGTGACGACGCCGATCTACCAGACGTCGACGTACGTGCAGCCGGAGCTCGGCCGCAACAAAGGCTACGAGTACGCGCGCACGCAGAACCCGACGCGCGGCGCGCTGGAAGCGAATCTGGCGACACTCGAGCGCGGCAAGCACGGCCACTGCTTCGCGTCGGGGATGTCGGCGATCGATGTCGTCTTCCGGCTGCTGCAAGCGGGCGATCACATCGTCGCCGGCGAGAACATGTACGGCGGCTCGTATCGCCTGTTCAGCCGCGTTCTCGAGAAGTTCGGACTGCGGTTCACGTACGTCGACACCTCGAGCGTCGATGCCGTGCGCGAGGCGATGCGAGCGGAGACGAAGATCGTCTACCTCGAGACGCCGACGAATCCGATGATGACCGTGACCGATCTGCGCGCCTGCGCGGAGGTGGCGCACGGCGGCGGTGCGATCGTCGTCGTCGACAACACGTTCTGCTCGCCGTACCTGCAGCGGCCGATCGAGCTCGGCGCCGACATCGTGCTGCACTCGACGACGAAGTTTCTCAACGGGCACTCCGATTCCGTCGGCGGCGCGGTCATCTCGAGCTCCGACGAGCTCGGCGAGCGAATCGGTTTTCTGCAGAACGCGGTCGGCGCGATTCTGTCGCCGTTCGACTCGTGGCTCGTCTTGCGCGGCGTGAAAACGCTGGCCGTGCGGATGAAGCGCCATGAGGAAAACGGCCGCGCCATCGCGGCGTACCTGTCGAAGAACGCGAAGGTGAAGAAGGTTTACTACCCCGGTCTGCCCGATCATCCGCAGCACGAGCTCGCGAAGCGGCAGATGAACGGCTTCGGGTCGATGATCTCGTTCGAGCTCGGCTCGTTTGAGAACGCGAAGAAGTTCCTCGACCGCGTGCGACTCTGCTCACTGGCCGAGTCTCTCGGCGGCGTCGAGACGCTGATCTCCCACCCGGTCTCGATGACGCACGGCTCGGTGCCGGAGGAAACGCGGAAGCGACTCGGCATCACACCCGGCCTGGTGCGGATCTCTGTGGGCATCGAAGACGTCGACGATCTGATCGCCGATCTCGAGAACGCGTTCGCAGCATTGTCATTCTGAGCGCCATCTTCGCGGCTCAGGAATGGCGGCTAGAATGCGCCGGTGCTCCCGCTGGCCCTGATCGTCGTCTCCTATCTCATCGGCTCCATTCCGTTCAGTTACCTCGTCGCGCGCGTCGCCGCGGGCGCGGACATTCGTCAGCAAGGCAGCCGGAACGTCGGCGCGACGAACGTCGCGCGAACGGCCGGGAAGAGCGCGGGCGTGATCGCGCTCCTGCTCGACATCACCAAGGGCTACACGACGATCGAGATCGCCCGCTGGATCGTGGCGCGCCCGGACTGGCCGTTCGCCGCGGTGTCCACGAGCCCGGTGCACTCGCGCGAGATGTGGGTCGCCCTGGCGGGGCTCATCGCGGTACTGGCGCACATGTTTCCGGTCTGGCTTCGCTTTCACGGCGGCAAAGGCGTCGCCACCGCGGCGGGCGTGTTCCTCGCGCTCGATCCGATCGTGGTCGCAGCTGCGGCGATCGTCTTCATCATCGTGATCCTGACGACCCGGTTCGTGTCGCTCGCGTCGATTCTCGCGGCCGCGTCGATTCCGGTCTTCTTCCGTTTTCTCGTGCACGACGCGCCGTTCTGGCGCATCGTGATTACGATCATCATCTCGATCTGCGTGATCACGAAGCACCACTCGAACATTGCGCGGCTCACGCAGGGAACCGAGCGGCGGATGGGACAGCGGAAGAGCGAATGAAGATCAGCATCATCGGCGCCGGTGCGTTCGGTACGGCTATGGCGGCAGTCACCGGACGCTGCGGGAACGAGGTGCTGCTCTGGGCGCACGACGTCAGAGTGGCAGAGGGTCTGAGGCAGACGGGGACGAATCCCTCCTATCTGCGCGATGTGCCCCTCGGCGACAACGTGTGGGCGACGCACGACATCGCGGACGCGGCGGAATTCTCGGACACCATCTTCATGATCGTGCCGAGCCATCATTACCGCGAGGTCCTGAGCGGTCTCTCGTCTCACATTCAACGGCCTGTCTCCGTCATCTCGGGAACGAAGGGCATCGAGAACCAGTCGCTCGATCGCATGTCCGAGGTCAGCGCGGCGGTGCTCGGGGACAAGCTGCGGCGGTTCGCGGCGCTATCCGGGCCGACGTTCGCGGTCGAAGTCGCGCGCGGAGATCCCACTGCCGCGGTCATCGCGTCAGACGACAAGGAATTTGCTCTCGAGCTGCAACGCACGCTGTCGTGCGGCACGTTCCGTCTTTACAACTCGGAGGACGTCGTCGGCGTCGAGCTCGCCGGCTCGCTCAAGAACGTCATTGCGATCGCCGCCGGCGTTCTCGAAGGTCTTGGCCTCGGCGCCAACACGACGGCCGCCTTGATCACGCGCGGTCTGCACGAGATCACCCGCCTCGGCATGGCTCTCGGTGGCCGGCTCGAGACGTTTGCCGGACTCGCGGGCATGGGCGACCTCGTGCTGACGTGCACCGGCTCGCTGTCGCGCAACCGCACAGTCGGTGCCGCGCTCGGGCGCGGCAAGCGTCTCGACGAAATTCTCGACGAGAGCAAGTTCGTCGCCGAAGGCGTCAAGACGGCGAAGTCGGCGAAGGAGTTGGCGGAACGGCACGGGATCGAGATGCCAATCACCACCGAGATGTTCCGCGTTCTGTACGAGAACGAGTCGCCGCGCGCGGCGATTCAGCGCCTGATGTCGCGGTCGCTCAAAGCCGAGCACGCACGATAAAGTGCGTTACTGGTGCTTGTTGTCGTTCGACTTGTTCTGGTCGGCGGGCTTCTTCGTGGCGTCTTTTGTCGCCTCGTTCATCTGCTGCTCGGCGGCGGCGGGATCGACATCGCCATAGAGCGATCCCTCTTCGACCGCGGCAGCCATGCGCTCGAGCTTCTTCTTTTTCTCTTCGGCTCGTTTCTTCTCGATCTTGTCGCGTTCGGCGGCGCGCTCTTTTTCCTTGGCGCGCGTCTCGATCGCAACCTGCTCGGCGCCCTTTTCCGGCGTGGGGATGTCGACCGGGTACTGGGAGCTGGCCGTCGAGATGTGTCCGGTCGACTGCTTCAGACTATCGTTCGTGATGACGACGCGCTTCTTGGCGGCGCGATTGGTCTTCTTCGCAGCAGCAACCATCGGCGAGTCAGCCGTCGTCGTCGCGGCCGACGTGGTGGTTGTGGCGGGTGCCGTGGTCGTCTGCGCCGTGTCGGTCTTCGCGGTCGTGGTCTGCTGCTGGTTCTGGTTCTCGGTCGCAGCGGCGAGCGAGGCCGCCGCCAGCAGGGCGAGCGAGACGATCATCGTCCGTTTCATGGAGTTCTCCGGTACCAGTGTAATGCTGTCCCCGGTATGGGTAATTTCAAGAGGCCCCGAATCTTGCATTTTGAGCCAGCTTCAGCATGACGCCTGAACTGCTTCTGCATAAGTTCGGGTACCTGGCGGTGTTCGTCGGTACGTTCCTCGAGGGCGAGACGATCCTGGTCATGGCCGGGTTCTTCGCCGAGCGAGGGTATCTCGACATCTTCATCGTCGCGCTCGTCGCGGCGGCCGGCGCGTACCTCGGTCACGTGTTCTGGTTCTGGCTCGGACGGCGGTACGGAGTCCGGCTGCTCGACCGTTTCCCGGGCATGAAGAAGCACTTCGGCCGCGGCATCCGCCTGTTCGAGCGTTACGGCGCCATGGCCATCGTGATCACACAGTGGCTCTATGGCCTGCGGATCACGTGCGCCGTGATCATCGGCATTTCGCGGATCTCGGTGCTGAAGTTTCTGTTCTTCGAAGCCATCAGCGTGATCGCGTGGGCGGCAGCGATCTCAGCCGCCGGCTACTTCTTCGGCGCCGCCGTGGAGCGCGTCCTCGGCCGCGCCGCGCATATCGAGAAATACGGGCTGATCTTTTTGATCGCGGTCGGGGTTGCCGTGTGGGCGTATCACCGCTGGAAGGATCGCAGATCGCAGATCGCAGATGGCAGCGCGGAATGATCGCGCTCTATCCCTCGTACGCCTTCTGTTCGAGTTCGGCCTGCGCCGCCGCCAGCCGCGCGACCGGCACGCGATACGGCGAGCACGACACGTAATTGAGGTTGCACGTGCGGAAGAAGCGGATCGAGTCGGGATCGCCGCCGTGCTCGCCGCAGATGCCCACTTTCAGCTTCGGATTCGCCGAGCGTCCGCGCTCCGTGCCGATGCGCACGAGCTCGCCGACGCCCTCGACGTCGATCGACTCGAACGGATCCTTCGGCAGGATCTTCTTCTCGACGTATTCGGGAAGGAACGTGCCCGCGTCGTCGCGCGAGTAGCCGAACGTCATCTGCGTCAGGTCGTTCGTGCCGAACGAGAAGAACTCGGCGATGGCGCCCAGTTTGTCCGCCACCAGCGCCGCGCGCGGAATCTCGATCATCGTTCCGACGACGACGGGAATCTCGATGCCGCGCTCCTTGAATGTCTCCGCGGCCACGCGACGCGTCATGTCGACGGTCAGCTGCAACTCCTTGATCGTGCCGACGAGCGGAATCATCACTTCGGGGTGCACGTCGATGCCGGCCTTTTTCACGTCGCAGGCAGCCTGGTAGATCGCGCGCACCTGCATCTCGTAAATCTCAGGGAACGTGATGCCGAGGCGGCAGCCGCGGTGGCCGAGCATCGGATTGAGCTCGTGGAGTTGATTGACCTTCGCGCGCAGCTCGATGAAGCCCCACCCCATGTCGCGCGCGACCGTCGAAATCTGCGATTCGTTCTGCGGTAGAAACTCGTGCAGCGGGGGATCGAGAAGACGGATCGTGACGGGCATTCCGTTCAGCTCGCGGAAGATGCTTTCGAAGTCGCCCTTCTGATACGGCAGGAGCTGATCGAGCGCGTGACGGCGGCCCTTCTCGTCGCGCGCCAGGATCATCTCGCGAACGCGGAGGATGCGCTCTTCCTGGAAGAACATGTGCTCGGTGCGGCAAAGGCCGATTCCCGCGGCGCCGAAAAGACGTGCAACGCGCGCGTCGTTCGGCGTATCGGCATTCGTGCGGACGCCGAGCGTGCGAATCGAGTCAGCCCACTTCAGCAGCCGGTCGAAGTTCCGATAAATTTCGGACTCCTCCGGCTTCATCGAGTTTTCGACGAGCACCTGCAGGACCTCCGACGGTCGCGTGGGCAGTTGCCCGCTGAGGATCTCGCCGGTCGTTCCGTCGATCGACAGCCAGTCGCCTTCCTCGAGGGGTTCGTGTCCTTCGCCGCGCAGCTCGCCGCGGTTGTAGTCGACGCGGAGAGATCCCGCGCCGACGACGCACGGCCGGCCCATGCCGCGCGCGACGACGGCCGCGTGCGACGTCAGTCCGCCGCGCGTCGTCAGAATCCCCGCCGCGCTGTGCATGCCGGCGATGTCCTCGGGCGAAGTCTCGATGCGCACGAGGATCACGGGCCCGTCCTTGGCCATAGCGACGGCGTGCTCGGCGTTGAATGCGACTCGTCCCGCCGCCGCGCCCGGTCCGGCCGGAAGTCCGCGGCCGAGGAGCCGTCCGTCGTTGAGCGCTTTCTGTTTTTCTTTGATGTCGAACACAGGCGCGAGGAGCTGAATGATCTGGTTGGCCTCGACGCGCTCGACGGCCTCGGTCTCTTTGATCAGCCCCTCGTCGACCATGTCGCAGGCGATTTTCACGGCCGCGAAGCCGGTGCGTTTTCCCGTGCGGGTCTGCAGCAGATAGAGCTTGCCCGATTGAATCGTGAACTCGATGTCCTGCATGTCCCTGTAGTGCGACTCGAGTTTCCTGTAGACGTCCTGCAGTTGCGCGAAGACGTTGGGCATTGTCTCTTCGAGCGACTTCTCGTCATTGATGACTTGCGCTTTCGTGATCGGCAGCGGCGTGCGAATGCCGGCGACGACATCCTCGCCTTGCGCGTTCGGCAGGTACTCGCCGTAAAAGCGTTTCAGACCGGTCGACGGGTCGCGCGTGAACGCGACGCCGGTCGCGCAGTCGTCACCCATATTTCCGAAGACCATCGACTGCACGTTCACCGCGGTGCCCCAGTCATCCGGAATTCCGTTGAGTTTGCGGTAGGTGATCGCGCGCTGGTTGTTCCATGAGTTGAACACCGCCCCGATCGCGCCCCAGAGTTGTTCTTCGACTTTCTGCGGAAACTGCTTACCGTTATCAGTAACGATTTTCTTGTACGTTCCGACGAGCTCTCTCAGGTCCTTGCCGGGAATCTCTGCATCGATTTTCGCGCCGGCTCGGTCGCGCAGCGCGAACAGCTCGTGCTCGAAGTGCTCCTTGTCGATTCCGAGGACGACGTCGGAGTACATCTGGATGAAGCGACGGTAGGAGTCGTATGCGAAGCGCTCGTCGCCGGACGACTTGGCGAGTCCCTGCACGGTCTCGTCGTTCAGGCCGAGGTTGAGGATCGTGTCCATCATGCCGGGCATCGACGCGCGAGCGCCGGAGCGCACCGATACGAGGAGAGGCTTGTCGCGATCGCCGAACTTCCGTCCGACGGCTTTCTCGACGCGAGCGAGGTTCTCAGCGACTGTCGCGTTCAGTTCTTGCGGATATGTTTTTTCGTGGTCATTGAAAAAGGTGCAGACGCCGGTGGAGATCGTGAAGCCGGGCGGGACCGGCACGCCGATGTTGGTCATCTCGGCCAGGCCTGCACCCTTGCCGCCGAGGACGTCCTTCATCTTCGCGTTGCCTTCGGCGTGACCGTCGCCGAAGTAGTAGACGTATTTCTCCATTGCGGCGCGATTATGCTTCAAAGCGCCTGCAGCTCGATGGTGCCGTACAACACGCGCATGATCTCGGATTCGATCGGCATCGGGGGAGCGTCACTGCCGGCCGCCTGCCAGTCGAAATGCGACAAATTGAGACCGCGCTTCTGAAGAGCGGCGCGCAAGGAGTCGAGACGCACCTTCGCGAGCCGGCGATTCTCATCTGCGTTTGCCTGCCGGAACTCGCGCGACACGAGACGAAAGCGGCTCGACGCCGGCAGACGCGCAAGCATGTCGAGCGCGGCGCCGCTCGCTCCCTCGATCAGCGCGCCCTTATCGTCGAATCGCAAACCGTAGAGCGGCAGACGACGAGCGCGTTTCGCGAAGAGCTGCGCGACGTTCTCCTGATGGGGCGTCGTGCCGCATTTTGCGCGCTGGCCAAACCAACTCTCCGCCGCCGCTCTCCCGTTCGGCTCGACGTACCAGCGCAAGCCGCTGAAGTGTTGGCCGTCCGGCGCAGTCGTCATCGCGCCGAAACCCCAATCGGGACCGCTCGTCCACACGAATCGATCAACGCGGCCATCGCTGCCGCCGTCGAAGGAGATCGGATGATCGTCGCCAATCGTGCCGGTGATCCGCCCGCGGTCGTTCGTGAACGTCGCCGGGAATCCGTTCACCGACCAGCAGCCGTCGATCGGCCGCTGGACAACGGGCTCGAGCTCCGCTCCGCGAACCTGCACCGACGCGATGCTGGCGTAGCGGCCGGTTGCGCCGAGCGTGGTCACGCGAACGTAGAGAGCCTCGCGAGGTTGCACCGCGAAAAACTGAACGTCATCTGTCATCTCGGGTTTCAGCGTGGCGACAGGCGAGAACGTCTTCCCGTCGAGCGAAGAGTCGACCTGGATGGACGTCGCGTGGAGCGTGGCCAGCCTCGGCGTGAGCACGCCGATCTTCTCGACGCGAGTGCGCGCCGGCAGCGCGAACACCATCGTCTGATTCGTATCGTCGGGCGGCGAGTTCCAGCTCGACAGCGGATCGCCGTCGATCGCGCGCAGAGCCGACTGATCGAGCGTCAACTCCGCCGTGCGCGATACCACCGACGCGCCGTACGCGAAGTTGAGCAGATTGCCGCGCTCCGGATCGTCGCGCGCTTGCGGCGCAGCGGCAGTTGCCACGAGCGCGAGAGCGACTGCGATCGCCGCGCGCATCACGCCCGGTAATCGCGCCGGTCGACCACGATCTTCGTCACGTCCGCGACCTTCATCACCGCACCACCGACTTTCCGCAGCAGCGACATACGGTTCTTCCGCACGCCCTCATCGTCGACCATCACCATCACGTCCTTGAAGAACGTCTCGAGCTCCGGCGCCATCGCCGCGAACGACTCGAGCGCGCTGCGGTAGCGGCGCTCGGAGATCAGCTCCTGGATCTGTTCGCCGACCGATGTGGCGAGGTAGTCGAGACGTTTCTCCGTTTCGTTCTGCAGCTTCGCGGAGTCGACGCGCGTCGACTCGTGGCCGCTGGTGATGTTCGCGATGCGCTTTGCGGAATCGAGAATGGAGAGGAAGTTCGCCTGGTCGCGCATCCCCTTCAGTGCTTCGATGCGATCGACGAGATCCGTGAGGGACGATGCCCAGCCCGCTTCCATCGCCGCGGCGATCTCGTCGTACGCGAATCCATAGGCCGACGCTTCGAGGATCGTGCGCACGCGCTCGGCAAAGAACGCGAGCAGATCGGACTTCAGTGCAGCGTCGCCGGCTCCGGCGGCGCCAATCCCCATGTCGATGAGCTTCTCGATTCCGATGCGGATCTGCCGCTTGTCGCGGTTCAGCAGAATCTGCACGACACCTTGCGCCGCGCGCCGAAGCGCAAACGGATCCTTCGATCCCGACGGCTTCATTCCGATCCGGAAGAAGCCGGTGAGCGTGTCGATTCGATCGGCAATCGAGACGATTGCGCCGGAAACCGTGCGCGGCAGCGCGTCATCGATGTTCACGGGCTGGTAATGGTCGTAAATGGCCTGCCAGACGTCGTCGGGCAGTCCTTCTTCGCGGGCGTAGATGCCGCCGACCCGGCCCTGCAGGTCGGTGAACTCCTTCACCATCTCGGTGACGAGATCCGCTTTGCAGAGATGCGCGGCGCGCTGCGTGTCGGCGCCATCCACGCCGATCTGTTTGCAGATCGCAACGGAGATCTTTTCGATGCGCTTCGTCTTCTCGAGGTAATTGCCGAGCTTTTCCTGGAACTGCAGGTGCGACAACGACTCGACCCGCTCCTCGAGCGTCTTCTTGCGATCGGTCTCGTAGAAGAATTTTGCGTCGGCGAAACGCGCGTTCGTCACGAACGAGTTGCCGTACGACGCGTTGCCGTCCGGATCGCTCTCGTTATCGAGCACGGCGAGGAAGTACGGCGTCAACTTCTCCTTGTCGTCGCGAATCGGCAGCTGCTTCTGATGGACGCGCATCACCGTGACGAGCACTTCTTCCGGAAGGACGAGGTAGTCGCGGCGGAATTCGGCGCGGACGACGCCGGGGTACTCGGTGAGGTACTGCCACTGCGACCAGATCGACGCGTCGACGGCCGGCACGCCGCGAACTTCGATGCCGAGGACGCGCGCGCGCTCGGCCATGACGTGCCGCCGCCGCATGGCGTCGACGACCACGCGCGCGAGCTCGAGCTTCGTGACGTAGTCGTTGTACGACGTCACCGCGAACGCCGCCGGCGCGAGGATGCGGTGTCCCACCGTTTGCGTTCCCGACTCGACGCCGAAGATCACGACCGGGAGGTGCTCGCCGTCGAACATCGACAGAATCGAGTGCACCGGCCGGATGTAGGAATACTCGCCGGTTCCCCACCGCATCATCTTCGGCCAGCGGAGCGATTCGACGATCTGCGGGAGCCGCTCGCGAATGACGTCGGCGGTCTTGCGGCCTTCGACGCGCCGCTTCACGCGCACGTACTCATCGCCCGCATCCACCACCTCGGCGGCGCTGGCATTGTTCTTCTTCAGGAAGCCATTCAGCGCCGGCGTCGGATTGCCGTTCGCGTCATACGCAGCTTTTTTCGGAGGTCCTTTGATCTCCTGCTCGCGGTCCTCTTCCTTCAGCGGCAGATTCGACAGGTAGATGACGATGCGCCGCGGCGTGCTATTGATGCAGATGCCGTCCACCGGCGTGATCTGCGCGAGCTTTTCCTTGAGTGCCGTCTGTGCTGCGTCGTGCATCCACGCCGGAATCTCTTCGGCGAGCAGCTCGAAGAAGTACTCCGCCATCAGGAGGCCTTCTGCTGCAGCAGCGGGAAGCCGAGCTCGCGCCGCGCTTCGAGGTACTGGCCGGCGCAGCGCACGGCGAGATCGCGAACGCGTTTGATGACGGCCACGCGCTCCGTGACCGAGACCGCGCCGCGCGCATCGAGCGTGTTGAACACGTGCGAACACTTCAGCGTCCACTCGTAACCGGGCAGCACCAGGCCGGCGTCGAGGCATCGCCGCGCCTCGCCTTCGTACGCGTCGAGCAGGCGCCAGTGCAGGTCGATGTCCGCCACTTCGAAGTAGTACTTCGAGAACTCGTATTCGTCCTGCCGGCGCACAGGACCGTAATCGAAGCCGGCGCCCCACTCGATGTCGAACACCGATGCTTTCCGCGACAGGAACATCGTCAGGCGCTCGAGTCCGTACGTGAGCTCGGCCGAGACCGGAGCGAGATCGATTCCGCCGGCCTGCTGGAAATACGTGAACTGCGTGATCTCCATGCCGTCGAGCAGAATCTGCCACCCCACTCCCCACGCGCCGAGTGTCGGCGATTCCCAGTTGTCTTCTTCGAAACGGAGGTCGTGACGCGTGAGGTCGAGTCCGATCGCGCGCAACGAGTCGAGATAGATTTCCTGCACGTCGATCGGCGAGGGTTTGAGGATCACCTGAAACTGATAGTGCTTGCCGAGGCGGAACGGGTTGTCGCCGTAGCGGCCGTCGGCAGGACGGCGGGATGGCTGCACGTACGCGACGTTCCACGGTTCGGGGCCGAGGACGCGCAGGAATGTGGCCGGGTGCATCGTTCCGGCGCCGACCTCGAGGTCGATCGGCGTCTCGATCATGCAGCCGCGCTCGGCCCAGAAGTTCTGCAGTTTGAGGATGAGCGACTGAAACGTGACCCGCGACATGGCGCGGATTCTACTGTCATTCTGAGCCGCGAAGACGGCGAGAATCTGGGCGGTGGAATCGTGCCCCCACCCAGATTCTTCGCGCCCTGCGGCGCTCAGAATGACTAGGTGGTAGTGGTCGCCGGCGGCTGCTGCGTGTCGGTCGACGGCGGCGGTGGATTGTCCTTGGCTTTGTCGCGCTTGCGATCCGACGAACGTGAAGAGTCATCGCTCGGCGGAGCCGGGGGCGCCGTGTCGGTGTTCGGCGCGACCGTGCTCGTGGAAGGCGGCGGTCCGTCGAGGCTCGTCGACGTCGTGTCGGTGGGAGTCGGACGCGGAGGCGGTGCGGATGCAACCGCGGGCGCAGGTTCTGTGGTGTGTTGGCGCGGAACGCCCGAACGCGCTCCCGTTTGCGGCGGGTTGCCCGGGAACGCGCCAGTGCCGCCGGCGGTCACGGGAAGCGTGCCGGCGAGAGTTCCGGGCTGACCGGCTGTTCCGCTCGCTCCTGCGACTTGCGGCAATGTGAAGTTCGTCGTCGTGTCGGCGTTGGTGTTTGTCATGGGCGCGGGCGGCGGCACGGCTTCACCGGGCGCGTTGATCGTGGACGTCACGCTGCTCGTCGCCTGACCTTCCTGCACCACGTCGTACTGCTGCTGATCGCGTTTGAGACTGCCGGAGCTTCCGCCGCCACGGCAACCGGACAGCAATGCCGCCGTCGCCAGATAAATCAGCGTTGTTTTCATCATTTACGCTGATATTGTCAGGTCGCATGTTGTATGCCAGAAGAGGCGATTGAAACAGCGGTTCGCGAAAGCTTTGCACGGCAGAGTTTCCTGCGGACGATCGGCGCGAAGCTCATTCGTGTCGCGCCCGGTGAGCTCGACATCGAGCTGCCCTTGGGCGAGCACATCCGGCAGCAGAGCGGCTTCGGCCATGCCGGTGCGGTGGCCGGAATCGCCGATACCGCGTGCGGCTACGCAGCGTTGACGTTGATGCCGGCGGGCTCTGAGGTGATCAGCGTCGAGTTCAAGCTGAACCTGCTCGCGCCCGCGCGCGGCGAAACTCTGATCGCGCGCGGCCGCGTCGTGCGCGTCGGCAGGACGCTCAGCGTCTGCGCCGCAGACGTCTTCGCCGACGACATCCTGGTCGCGACGATGCTGGCCACGATGATGCGCGTCGAACCGAGGAGGCCGTGATCGGCGCGTTCCAGGATAATTGAGCGCCTGAAACGCTTTCTACTTCCTGCTCTCTGCTTTCTGCTCTCGTTCTGCGCGAAGCACGAGCACGTCCGGCCGAACGTCCTGCTCATCACGCTGGACACGTTCCGTGCTGACCGCATCGGCGCGGAGACTCCCAACCTCCAGAAGCTGGCGAAAGAAAGCGTCGTCTTCGCCAACGCCGACTCCGCGGTCCCGCTCACGCTGCCGTCGCATGCGACGATCCTTTCGGGACTTCTCCCGCCGCATCAC
>DASWBH010000482.1:0-18964 GCA_036390755.1 Thermoanaerobaculia bacterium | reverse complement strand
AGCGACTGGGAGGCGGTCCATGAAACACACGCGCATCGTCGTGACCCGCTACGGCGGGCCCGACGCACTTCAGGTGCTCGAAGAGGATTGCCCCGAGCCGAAGCGTGGTGAGGTGCGCGTCAGAGTCCTCGCCGCAGGCGTCTGCCTCCCCGACCTGCTCGCGCGCGAGGGCGTTCATCCGGAGACCCCGCAAGACAGGCGCACGAGCTTCTGGGCAAAGGAGGCGTGACGGGCAAGATTGTCCTCACGTGCTCCTCCTGACACGCGCGATCAATCGGCCGCGAGAGCCTGATGGATGCAGAGGATGTTTCCCTCTGTGTCTTTGAACCACGCCGCACGCTCGCTGCCGAGGATGCAGACCTTGTTCACGGTCTTGAGACCGGGCAGGTCGTAGTCCTCGAACGTCGCGCCTCGCGCGGTCAGTTCCTTAACGGCTGCGCCGGCGTCGGACACTTCGAAGCTGATCGCGGTGTGATCTGCTTTGGTCGGCTCGTTTTTTGGCAATAACGCGATGAGGCTGCCGTTTGCTTCGAATAGATACTTGCCATCTCCGCTCTTGCCGCGGTCCGTCAGTCCCAGCACCCTGGAATAGAAGTCGCGCGCGCGTTCGGCATCCACCACGGGCAGAATGGTTGTCATGCGGGACGAATTCAGCATGTGCGCCTCTCCTTTGCGCGCAGCATACTCCGCGGCCCGAAGCGCTTATCAGAAATCCGCAATCGCCGTGACGATCGCGTCGAGCAGCTTCGTCGCCGCGGAGGAAGCGCCGGTGTGGTGGTTCCAGCCGATCGCGAAATAGCGGAAGCCGCCGTTGCGGCCGGCCACGAAGCCGGCAATCGAGTTCACGCCGGCGACTGTGCCGGTCTTTGCGCGCATGCGATCGGCGTAATTCGCGAGGCGCAGCCGCAGCGTCCCCTCACCGCCCGGCTGGGCCATGACGAGCCACCACAACGAGCGCCGCTCGGGCGCGTTGATCCAACGCAGCATCTTCACAACCGCCGCGGGCGTGACGAGGTCGTCCGGCGCGAGACCTGATCCGTCGACGAAACGGAACTCGGTCGGATCGATGCCGACCTCCGTCGTGAGAAATGTCGATTCGAGATCGCGCGACGCGTCATACGACGCCGGCTTCTCGCCGCCCGCAGATGCGCGCTTGTACAACGTCTCTGCGTAGAGGTTCTGGCTGTTCTTCAGCACCGTCATGAGCAGTTGAGCGACGAACGGCGACGCAACGGACGCGAGCTTCTCCGCGTAGACGCGCGGCTCGGTCTGCAGACGCATCGCGCCCTCGACCGGAATGCCCGCCTGCCGCAGCGCATCGCGAAACGCGAGCGCGGCGTAGAAGCCGCCGCTCGCGACGGCGTCGTCGCCGATCGCGTTTTCGCGATACGTGATCGCGTCGATCGGCGCGGCGTCGGTGCTCGTCAGGTTCCCGACCTTCCACTGATACGGGATCGTGACGCGATCGAAGAGCGACACATCGGCGATCACGTCGCGAACGCGCACCACGCCGCGACGCCGCAGCGCATCGATGAACAGCGCGAACGTGGTCCCCTCGTCGTAGCCGTAACGCTCCGATCCGAACGAGGGATCACCGCCGCCTTTGATGACGACATCGGCGCCGTCGAGCCACAGCTCCGTCGCGAACTGTGCGTCGCTGCCGAGGCATTGCTGGACAGTCGAGGTGGAGAAGAGTTTGCGGACCGACGCCGGGATCATCATCGCGTGCGCGTTCTGCGCGAAAACCGTCGCACCCGACTCGTCCTCCACGTCGATCATGAGAAGCGCGTGTGTGAACGGCGTCGTCGATTGCGCCTCCGCAACTGCTGCGGCAATCGACTGCTGTCCGAAAGCAGAAGGCAAAAGGCAGAAGGCAGAAATCAGAACGATCACGGCGAACACTTCTGCGTTCGGCCTTCTGCCTTCTGGCTTCACGCAAAGCTCCAATCCGCAAAGGATGGCGCATGCTCGAGGTTCCAGGCCGCCGCCGCCCTCACGCGTTCGTCGTCGAGCGTGAACGCGTTGAGGCACTGCGCGTAGTCGCGCGCGAGGCGATAGACGGGCGGTTCAGTGACTGCCGGAAGCTCCGACTCCGGCGACCGCAGCGGCTGCGATCCGAGGTAATCGCACACGCGCTCGAAGACCGGCGTGTTCATCGCCGCGTGATACAGAAACACGAGGTGCATGCTCTCGAGCGAGCCCTTGTCCGCCACCGCGTTGTCGGCGAGATGGCGCAACAGGTCCGAGGTGCCCCCGCCGCGTTCGACGTAGCGTTGGCCGGGATTCGACGTCAGCTCCCACACCGCGATGCGCAGCGCGGCGTACCTCCCCTTCTCGCCGAGGATGCCGGCGAGCTTCCAAGCGGCGCGGGCGACGATCAGTTTGTGGCCGAGGTCTTCGAACTCGTCGGCGGCAACGGTGAAGAGGTCGTGGGGCAGATTTTCATCGTCGAGGCGTGCGGCGAGCCAGCGCTCGCCCGCGAGCCGGTCGCGCGACGCGATGGCGGCACGCAGAGCGTCGACGTCGCGCGGCTGATCGGGCTCGATCGCCGGCGGATCGAGCAGCGGCGGCTCGCTCCACGGCTGCCGGCTCTCGGCGGCATAACGCGCGCACTCGATCAGCAGATCGTCCCAGCGCTCGCCGTACGCATCGCGCAATTCGTGCGCCGAGAGGCATGCCAGGACGGCGTGCTTCGCGTGCTGCGACGGCGCATACGCGAGAATCGCAAACCGCGCCACGGCGAGAAAGAGATCGTCGGAAGAGTGTGACTCGCGAAAAGTGCGGATGGCGGCGGGGATTGCGTCGAGATCGCGCTCGATGAACTTCTCGTAGAGCGCGCTGACTTCGGAGGCCATCCGCTACTGCGTATGTCCCGGCGGCCGCGATTGCGACGTCGGCGTCCTGCGCGACGCGGCGGCCGCTCCGGTCTTCCGCTTGACGGCCGTCGCCGTCGACGTGTTGTTCGCGATTCCGGCGGTGCTCGCCGTCGACGTCTCGGTCAGACCGCCGCCCTCGGCGTCGGAGCGGCTGTCCTCGATGTCGACCGTTTGTGTCATCGCGTCGGTGCCCGTGGGCGCCGGCTGCGGCGCCGGCGCCGCGATCGTGTTCGTCTGCGTCGACGTCTGCGCGCCCTGCGTGCGCCCCTTGCAACCGAGCACGACTACGAGCGCGATCAGAACGAAGAACAGGGCCCTCTTTTTCACTTCCGGAACCTCATGCAAGTTTCCTGACAGGCATTACAATCCGACCGGATGACAGAGCGGAAGCGCATCGGCGTGTTCGGCTGGGGCGTGGTTGCGCCGAAGTCTCCGAACGTCAAGCAGTTCGAGCGCAACCTCGAAGAAGCGGGGACGTGGCTCGAGCCGTTCCGGGGGTTCGGGCAGTCGAACTTCCTCGTCGGCTACCCGCAGTTCGACTTCGAGACGTACAAGCCGTGGTTCGACGAGCGCTTCCCTCCGGCGAAGTTCCCACAGCTGAAGGACAAGATGGGTCCGATGGTGCAATTTGCCATCGGCGCGTTCATCCAGTCGCTCGAGCAGAACCCCGGCATCGAGTCCTACCTCCAGTCCCTCGGAACGAAGTGTCACGTGTATGTCGGCACGGGCATCGGCGACATCACTGTGACGTACGAGGAGTCACGGCGCCTCGACCGCGCCGTGAACCGATGGAACGAGTTCTGGTCCTCGCCCGAGCGCTGCAGCGCATTGCGCGCGCACGACGGCGGACATCCCGATCCGAACGCGCCGCGCGACCCGTCGACATTCGAGATCGGATCGGAAGCGTGGATCGAAGCGAAGCGCGACTGGCAGCGCTATTGGGCCGAGCGCAGCGACGCGCTGACCGAGTACCTCGCCGAAGCGCGCGCGGTGCACGGCGAGCCGGTGCCGGCGTCATCGGGATCGGCGAAGCTCAGCTCGATCCGGCAGAAGCTGAACAGGATTCGCGCGCTGAATCGCAAGTGGGGCTGCCCTGACGAGCCGTGGGCGGCGGTGTCGCCGAATCTGCTGTGGAACATCTCGAACATTCCGGCGTCGCAGATCTCGATGCTCGGCAAGATCAATGGACCGGCGTTCGCGCCGGTCGCGGCATGCGCGTCGTTCGGCATCGCCGCGAAGATGGCGCACGACGCGATCCAGCTCGGCGACGCGACCGCGGTCGTCATCGGCATGACCGATCCGCCGCCGCACGGCATGGTGATCTCGGCGTTCTACAACGCGAACGTGCTGTCGGCGGATGCGGATGTCTCGCGGCCGCTGACGGGACTGAAAGGAACGCATGTCGCCGGCGGCGCATGCGTGTGGATCGTCGGCGATGCCGAAGCGATGATGCGCGAAGGCTTCCGCCCGCTCGGTCTCGAGATCGTCGGCATCGGAACGTCCTCGGACGCGCACCACATCATCACGCCGTCGAAAGGCGGTCCGCAGCTCGCGATGGCCGCCGCGCTGCGCGAAGTGCAGGCGAGCGACGTGACGACCTGGGACATGCACGCCACCGCAACTCCCGGCGATGCCACAGAAATCGAACATTCACTGGAGATGCTCCACCCCGACGTCATTTTCACCGCGCGCAAAGGGACATTCGGGCACGGCATGTCGGTTGGAGGGGCCTGGGAGCTCACTGCCCAGCACATGGGCATGGCCAAAGGAAAGCTCTTTCCCATCGCTCTGACCGAGGGAGAGCTGCACGCGGATGTGAAAGTGCACTCGGCCAAGTTCGTGCAGGTCGACGGGTGCGAGGTCACGCGCGGCTACAGCGGGAAGCTCTCGATGGGAATTGGCGGGATCAACTCCTGCGTGATCAGCCGGCCGTGGGACGCCGAGTACATCGAGCGTCACGTGGTCCGGCGGTCGGCCGCGGAGCAGCCGGTGGAACGATAACCGCAATTCACCGCTGCATTTTCTCGAAGAAAACTCATGCGTTTACGGTTAATCATTGTCTGTTCGTTCCTGACGGTTCCGCTGCTCGCGCAACAGGAGCCGCTGCGTCTCACGCTCGCGGACGCGATCCAGCGTGCGCTGCAAACCGGCACGACTGCGGAGCTCGCTCGCACGGCCGAGGAGCGCGCGCGGATCGCGCAGTCGGAGGCATTCCAGAATCTTCTGCCGCAGGCCGACGCCCGCTTCACGCGCTACAACCAGTCGATCAATCTGCAGACCTTCGGCCTCTCGATTCCGGGACAGCCGGCGGTGGTCGGTCCGTTCAACGTGACTGACGGGAATCTCTCCGCGGCGATGCAGCTGTTCAACGTCGCGGCGCTGCGGCGGTTGCAATCGCTTCGCGCCGGTCTCGCTGCGAGCCGTCTGGAGACGCAACAGGCGGAGAACGACGTCGCGGCGGCGGTGGCGCGCCTCTACGTGCTCGTGCAGCGCGCAACGGCGCAGGTCGCGTCGCGCGAAGCCGACGTGACGCTGTTCACGCGCCTCGCGGAGGTCGCGCGAGATGAATTCTCGGCCGGCACCGGCACGCGGCTCGACGTTGCCCAGGCGAATGTGCAGCTCGCGCGCACGCGGCAGGCCTTGCTGCTCGCGCAAAATGACAGGCAGAATGCGATTCTCGCGCTGCTGAATGCGATCGGCTCGGACGAGTCGTCGGATGTCGTGATCGCCGATCCCATTCCGTCGTTCGCGCCGCCGCCACCGGCTGCAACTGCGCTGACGACGGCACGGCAGAACCGCCCGGAATTGCGCGCGGCCGCAGAGCGCGAGCGCGAGGCGCGTCTCAACGTCAGCGCTGCCGAGGGCCGCCGGTTGCCGAGTGTGAACGCGGATTTCGAAGGTGATTACAGCGGCAACAAGACGACGGATTTGCGCTGGACGCGCCGCATCGCCGGCAATCTGGCGCTGCCGCTCTTCCGCGCCGACATCAACACGCTCGTCGCGCTTGCGCGGGCGCAGCTGCACGACGTCGAAATCCAGCGCGCGCAGCGCGAGCGAGACGTCGAGCAGGATGTCCGCAGCTCGGTCATGAACCTCGAGAACGCGAACGCGCGCGTGCAGGTCGCGACGGAGAACGTGAGTGTGGCCGAGGAAGCGCTGACCGTGGCGCGCGATCGTCGCGAGGCCGGTTTCGGGTCGCCGGTCGAGGTCGACCGCGCGCAGGACGAGTACCGGCAGGCCCATGAGGACCTCATCGCCGCGCAGGCGGATGCCGCCGCGGCGCATTTCAATCTGCTCCATGCGACGGGTGAGATTCACTCGATGGTGACTCCATGACCAGCGTTGCCATGAGAGACGCCGCGGGACTCGGCGGCGCCACACCGACCGCCACGACGCAACGAGCGCCGGTCAACAAGTGGCTCGTGACGGTGTCGATTACATTCGGCACGCTGATGGGTGCGATCGACGCCTCGATCGTCAACGTCGCCGTGCCTCACCTCACCGGATCACTCGGCGTGACCATCGAGCAGATCACGTGGGTGACGACCGGCTTCGTAATCGCGACCGTCATGGTCATGCCGCTGACGGGATTTCTGGCGCGCTTGTTCGGGCAGAAGCGCGTCTACCTCTTCTGCCTCGTGCTGTTCGGCGTGGGCTCGGCGCTGTGCGGAATGGTGCGCACACTGCCGCTGCTCGTCGTGTTCCGCGTGATTCAGGGGCTCGGCGCCGGCGCGTTGCAGCCGACGGAGCAGGCCATCCTGCGTCAGACGTTCCCGCCGAAGGAGCAAGGCATGGCCATGGCCGTTTTCGGCATGGCCGTCGTCCTCGGACCTGCGTTCGGGCCGACCCTCGGCGGCTACATCGTCGACAACTACAGCTGGCCGTGGATCTTCTACATCAACGTGCCGGTGTGCATCGTGTCGCTGATGATGGTCACGCGTTTCGTGCACGAGCCCGAGGACATTCGCGCCGCGCAGCATGCCATGGCGGAGCGGCAGCGGAAGAACCTCGACTGGTCCGGCATCGCCCTGCTGATCGTCGGACTCGGCACGATGCAGTACGTGCTCGAAGAGGGCAATCGCAACGACTGGTTCGAGTCGGGCGAGATCAAGATCATCACCCTCGTCGCCGTCGTCTCACTGGTCATGCTGCTGATTCGGGAGTTGAGCGCGGCGTATCCGGCGGTCGACTTCTCGCTCTTCCGCGACCCGGTTTTCATGTCTGGCACGATGATCGGCGCGGTGATGTTCGCAATGTTGATGACGGTGACGTTCCTTCTGCCGCTGTACATGCAGACGATGCTCGGCTTCACGGCCACGCAATCGGGCCTGGCTCTGATGCCGCGATCGCTGACGATGCTGGTGGTCATGCCCATCGTCGGACGCCTTTACAACAAGGTCTCGCCGCGCGCGGTCGTCGCATTCGGCATTCTTCTCTTCGCGTACACGGCGTGGCTCATGGGGCACTACACGCTGGAGACGTCGTCGCGCGGAATCGTCAACGTGTTGATCATTCAGGGCGTCGCGTTCAGCTGCCTGTTCATCCCGCTGACGACGATGGCGCTGAGCACGATCCCGCGCCATCGCATGCCCGACGCGACGGGTCTCAATTCCCTGCTGCGTCAGGTCGGCGGCTCGATCGGCCTCGCGATTTTTGCGACGATGCTGAGCCGCAACGCCACACGCATTCGCGGCGGCATGCTGCAGAGCGTGACCCTAGCCCGCCCCGAGGTGATGATGCGCGTGCAGACCATCCAGCGAATGCTGATGGGCCGCGGCATGGATTCCTCGTCAGCTCAGAGCACGGCGGCCCGGATCATCGACCTGCAGATGCGCCGGCAGGCGATGATGCTGTCGTTCGAGAAGATGTTCTTGATCGCAGGCATCGCCTTCCTTTGTGTCCTCCCTCTCGTTCTCCTTCTGAAGGCGCCGAAAGTCTCGGAAGGGATCGAAGTCCACGTGGAGATGTAAATGGCAGATCACGGTTCATCCACTACCGCCACGGCCGTTCCGGAGATCGCGCCGCACGAGCCGGTCATCGAGCCGACGCGGGCGCGGCGGCTGTATTTCATCGTCGGCGGCGCGGTCCTCCTCCTGCTGATCGGTTACGCGATCTACGCGCTGCTCACATCCGGCAAGGAGTCGACCGATGACGCCGAGGTTGCCGCAGACGTCGTGCCGGTGGCGCCGCGCATCGCGGGACAGATCACGAACGTGTACATACGCGAGAACCAGCTCGTGCACGCCGGTCAGCTCATCGCCGACATCGATCCGAAAGACGCGCAGGTGAAGCTCGCGCAGGCGCTGGGGGATCTCGAGACCGCGCGCGCGCAGGCGGCCGATGCCGATGCGCGCGTGGCCGTGACGAGCGCGAGCGCGAGGGGCGCGCTGGTGTCTGCGCAAGGCGCGATGCAGAGCTCGCGCGAGAATGTCGACACCTCCGCGGCGGCGATCAACGAAGCGCGCGCGGCGATCAACCGCGCGGAGGCGAACGCGGAGAAAGCGCGCCGCGACTGGGAGCGCGCGTCGGAGCTCGGTGGGAAAGGCGACATCTCGAAGTCACAAGTCGACGCAGCGCGCGCCGCAAACGAGGCAGCGCAGGCCGACGTCACGCTGGCGCGGGCGCGGCTGAGCGAGGCGGAGAACGCGCATCAGGCCGCGCAGGCCAACGTCACGCAGGCGCAGGGACGAGTCGTGCAGAGCGAGCCGGTGGCCGCTCAGGTCACCGGGGCACAGGCGCAGGCGCAGCTCGCTCACGCCAAGATTGCGACGCAGGAAGCGGCCATGCAGGCCGCGCAGCTCACGCTCTCGTACACGAAGATCGTCGCGCCGGCGGACGGAATCGCGTCGAAACTGTCGGTCCATCCCGGCTCGCTCGTCAGCATCGGGCAGCCGATCGTGCAGCTCGTGCCGCAGCGGACGTACGTCATCGCGAACTTCAAGGAGACGCAGGTCCGCCGCATGCGACCGGGACAGCCGGTGAAGGTGCGCGTCGATACCCTCGGCCGTCAGGACTTCGATGGAAAAGTCGAGAGCCTGTCCGGCGGAACGGGCGCGAGCTTCTCGCTGCTCCCTCCCGACAACGCATCAGGCAACTTCGTGAAGGTCGTGCAGCGGATTCCGGTGCGCGTGTCGTGGAACGGTCCGACCGCGGATCGCGTGCCGGTCGGATCGTCGGCCGAAGTCACTGTTTTTACGAAATGATCCGGAGCGCGGCGGCCATGCCGCCCTATCGTTTCTTTCCGCTCGCCTTCTTTTCGGCAGCCTTCTTCGCCTTCTTCGGCAGGGTCGCGGTGTAGGCGCGCGCTTTCTCCAGCCATGACGCGAGCTCGGCGCGCTTCTTCAGCAGTGGCTTCGACGCAAGAACGTACTCTTTCATCACGCGGCCCGGCATCGGAGCGAACGGCTCGCCGCCCGTTTTCTTGATGAACTCCGCGCGCGCATCCTCGGGAAGTCGCAGGACGATCGAGTCCTGAAAGATGCCCGCGAACATGTTGCCGCCGGTGAATCCGGCGAGATAGCCGAACATCTTCTTCGGCTCTACATCCCGTAGTTTTTCGAGCTCCTTCGCGAACAGGTCCGTGAGCTCCTCGGGTGCGGCTTTCCACTGCATTGCCCGCGATCTTACCGCCGGCGATAGAATCCGCCGCACCGGTTCCCGACAAAAGAAGGAGGAAGGATGAAGCTCAAATTGTGGGTCGCCCTTGCCCTGGCCGTGCTTTGTTGCGCTCTCCCCGTACTCGCTCAGGAACAGAAGCAGCCGCAGATGACCGCCGAACAGAAAGCGGCGATGGACGCGTGGCAGAAGTTCATGACGCCGGGCGAAGCTCACAAGCTGCTCGACCACATGGTCGGCACGTGGGACGCGACTGTCACGTCATGGATGCAGCCGGGCACACCGCCCAGCACCTCCACTGCCTCGGCCGAAAGCCACTGGGTCCTCGGCAAACGTTACATTCAGGAGAACGTCACCGGCACGTTCAACGGCATGCCGTTTCAGGGGATCGGCTACACCGGCTACGACAACGGAAAGAAGCAGTACTTCAACACGTGGTTCGACAATTTCGGCACCGGCGTCATGTCATCGACCGGCTCGACGTCCGACAACGGGAAGACATGGACGTTCAAATCGACGACGACCGATCCGATGACCGGCAAAGACATGCCCGGCGAGAGCCGGATCACGGTCGCCGACGCCGATCACCACACGATGGCCATGTACGGTCCCGCGCCCGACGGCAAGATGTACAAGATGATGGAGATCGCGTACACGCGGAAGAAATAAGTCATTCCGAGCCGCGAAGACGGCGAGGAATCTGGGCGGTGGTAAACGATTCCACCGCCCGGATTCTTCGCGCTGGATCACATCTGCACTTTGATCACGGAGAACATCGCGCGCTGGGGATCCCCGATCACCGCGAATCGGCCGACGTTCGGGATGTCGGTCGGCTGCATGAAAACGGATCCCCCGGACGATTGCGCTTTCTTCGCGATCGCGTCGGTGTCGTCGACGGCGAAGTATGGCGCCCAATTCGACGGCATGCCGCGCATGTCCGGCCGGATCTGCATCATGCCGCCGT
Source organism: Thermoanaerobaculia bacterium (assembly GCA_036390755.1). GTDB lineage: Bacteria > Acidobacteriota > Thermoanaerobaculia > Gp7-AA8 > Gp7-AA8 > DASVHS01. Next base: position 8,509 of record DASWBH010000482.1, on the reverse strand, counting down.
AGGCGCGCTCGCCGACGTGAATCTCCGTGTACTCCGGCGAGGTCTTCAGGTTCCAGCCGAACAGAGCCGAGTAGAACTTCCGCGCCCCTTCGATGTCGCTCGTCAGCAGCTCGTTCCACGTCAGCGTTCCCGGCTCGTCGCGAATGCCGACGCCGATGTGGCGCTTGGCTTGCCACACGGCGAGCATCGCGCCCTGCGGGTCCTGCACGAACGCCATGCGGCCGGCGTCGAAGACGTCGAACGGGCCGGCCAGCACTTTCCCGCCGAGGCTTTTGGCCTTCTGTGCGGATGCGTCAGCGCTGGTCACGGCCACGTAGTTGTTCCAGTGCGGCGGAATCCCTTCGCTCTTCTCCTGTGCCATCTGCTCGTACATTGCGGCGGCGTCTTTCCCCTTCTTCTGGAACATGTAATAGATGCCTTGATCGCCCATCGGCATCTCATTGACCGTCCAGCCGAAGAGGCTCTTGTAGAACTCTCGCGCCGATTTCGCGTCACTGGTGGAAAGCTCCACCCAGCAGAACGAACCCGGCTCGTGCGATGAAACCTGAGTCATGAATCCTCCTCTTTTCCGGCGCGCGGATTCTAAGTCCGGGAGCGCCGGGCCGGCCCGCCGTTCACCCAAACTTTTCCGAACGGAACCCCTCCAGCCGGTGTTAGTAGAGCCATGAAGAACTCGTGGACCGGCGGCGAGGCCGCCTGCCCCCTTGAGCCTGTGGAGGAGAACCTCGCGGTCGCGGTTCACCGGAAGGAGCCGGGCGCGTTCGAGCGTCTGATCGAGCGCTTCGAAAGTTCCCTGTTCAACTACGCGCAGGGGATGCTGCAGAACGCGTTCGACGCGCAGGAGGTCGTGCAGGATGCGATGATGCGCGCCCACCGCGCGCTCACGCGTCAGTACGACGAGGCCCGCTGCAGTGCGCTCGCGCTCCGACCCTGGCTGTTCCGGACGGTGCGCAACCTCTGCCTGAACAAGCGCCGCTCGAAGACGCGCGCGCTCGAGACTCCGCTGACCGACTACGATGACGGCCGCCTCGGCCCCTTCGTCAAGCCGTTCAGCTCCGATCTCGAGCGGCGGCAGGACGTCGAGCTGCTCCGGCGCGCGCTCGCGCTGCTGCCGGTCGACGCGCGCGAGCTCATCCTGCTGCGATTCATCGAAGAGATGCCGTACGCGGAAATCGCGCGGACGGTCGGGACGAGCGAAGCATCGCTGCGCGGGAAGGTCTTCCGCTCGCTCAAGCTGCTTCGCGATGCCCTGGAGAGGAAGGGAGTTGCCCATGCGATGTAGAACGGTGCTGACGCGAATCGACGCGCTGCGCACCGGCGAACTGCCGGACGTGGAGTCGTCCGAAGTCCATGACCACCTGAAGAAGTGCCGCAGCTGCGATGAATCGGTCGCCGATCTCGCTGCGCTCACGGTGACGCTGAAGGAGTGCTGCGTCGAACCCCCGAAATCGATTCGCGCGGTCGCGACTGATCACTTCGACGTCATCGAGTCGGGCCGCCGCAAAGTGCTCGTCGCGTTCACCGGCCGCGGATTGCGCATGATCACGACCGGAGCGACCGAGAAAGAGTTTCGCCTCGCCTACGCGCAGCGATTCGCTCGCGATCTCGAGCGTGCACCGCTCCCCGAGCGGCTGCGCAAGCAGGTCGTGGCGGCGCTTGCGGGCGAGGGCGTCGACAAACCGGTGGTCGATTTCAGCGACGCCGGAGACTTTGAGCGCAAAGTGCTCGACATCCTCACGAAGATTCCGCGCGGCGAAGTGCGCACGTACACGTGGGTCGCGCGGCAGGCCGGCCGGCCGAAAGCCGTGCGCGCGGTCGGCAACATCTGCGCCCGAAACGTCGTCCCGTTCGTGGTGCCGTGCCATCGAGTCGTTCCGGCTGCCGGCGGCGTGGGCAGTTACGCGTTCGGCAGTCCGTTCAAACGCGATCTGCTCCGCAGCGAAGGCGTGCCGGTCGACGAGCTCGAGGATCTCGCGCGCCGCGGCGTCCGCTACATCGGATCGCGAACGACCGGCATCTTCTGCTTTCCGACATGCCGCGACGCACGCCGCGTGCGCGACGAGAACCGCGTCCCTTTTCGCGACGAAGGGGAGGCGGTGAAGAAGGGGTTCCGCCCATGCAAACACTGTCAGCCGATCGCCGCGTAACGCAGATGCCGCTGTTCCGCGCGCCGGCGCCTTCGCCGCGCGACGTCGACGTGCACGCGATCTCGCGTCCGGCGCGCGCGTACACCGGCGATTTCTATTTCACGCACCGCGACGGTGAGCGCCTGTGGATCGCAATCGGCGACGTCGCAGGAAAAGGTGTCCACGCCGCTGTCATCATGGGAATGATTCAGGAAGAGCTGGAGCACCGGATCACGTCGTGTGCGCGCACTGGGTGCGACCCTGCGATCACCATCACGTGGCTCGATCTCTTCCTGCGGAACGTCCTGCCGAACAATCGCTTCGCCAGCGTCGCCATTGCACAGATCCGCGACTCCGGCTCGGTGGCGATCGTCAACGGCGGCCACTGTCCGCTCGTGATTGCGCGACGCGACGGCTCGATCGAGACCATCGGCTCGACCGGCCCGGTCCTCGGCATCCTGCCCGACGCGAAGTGGCGCTCGATCGAGATGCCGTTCCATCGTGGCGACGCGCTCCTCGCCTACACCGACGGCGTGACCGAGGCGCGTTCGAATGCCGGAGAAGAGCTCGGGCTCGGCGCTCTTCGCGCTGCGTTCTCGAACGCGGCCGCGAAGAGAGCGACGGCGCGCGAGATCGGCGACGACATCGCCGCCACGGTCGAGCGACACTCCGGTGCACGGCGCGACGACGATGTGACGATCATCATCGCCCGGCGTTAAGATCAGGACGGAAACTGCTGGCGTTCCGTACCTCCGTCAATGCGATGGTCACTGGCTGTTGCGGTCGCACTGTTCACCACTTCGCTGGCAGCGCTGAACGTTGGTCCGGAGTTCCGCGTTTCCGATCCAGCCATCGAGCCGTCGGCGCTCACGCGCTCGTTCCCGCACATCGCATCGAACGGCGATGGCTTTCTCGTCGTCTGGCGTGACAGCACCGGTGGTGTGGTCCGCGCAGCGCGGCTCGATCGCAACGGAGCGCTCATCGACGTGCCCTCGCTCGTCATCGGCTCGCAGACGGGCTTCGGGTTCGCGGTGGGATCCGACGGCAGCGACTACCTCGTCGGTTACGAATGCGCGGGCAATCCGGACCTCGGCACATGCCTGGCGCGGGTAACGGCCGACGGTCGCGTCATGCCCGGCGCCTTCATCGCGGCCGCACGCGATCCCGCGATTGCGTCGAACGGCCGCAGCTACCTTGTCGCGTATCACCTGCCGGGGCCGTACGGCGCGGATCCGATCGCACTGGAGACAGTCGAGGTCTCGCGCGACGCCCAGACTCTCGGCAAGCCGCTCCGCATCGTCACCGCAGCGATCCAACCGCCGAAGATCGCCAGCGACGGTCACAATTTTCTCGTCGTGTCGGGTTCCAACGCGGAGCTGTTCGTGACGATCGTTTCACCGAGCGCGATTCTCCGCGACCCACAGAGGCTCACGACCGTCCTCGTCTCGCCGACCGGCTGGTCCGTCGCATCGAATGGCGACGGATTCGTCGTGGCGTGGCAGCAGGAGCTCTTCACGAAGACCGGCGGCACGAACTTGCGCACGCGCACGGTGGGCCCGGACGGCACGCTCGGTGAGGAACGCGTCATCATCAGCGCTCCGGAACGCAACGCCGAACTGGCGATCGCGTGGACCGGCGCGACATACGACATCGTATTCAGACACATCGCAGACGCAGTGCGGCCTGGAGCGTCGACACAGGAGATCCGCCGCATCAGCGTCGATGGTTCGGGAGAGGCAACTGGCGCGCAGCGTAGCGTCAGCCGTACGCAGCGCGCGTTGACGCCCGATGCGACCTGGAACGGTCACAGGACGGTCGTAGTCTGGACGCGATGGGACATGCCGAACGGCGTGGAAATCGAAGCGTGGACCGACGGTTCGGATGCTCCCGTGATTCTGTCGAACAGCACGGCATGGCAACAGTCGGTCGCCGGCGCGCGGATCGGTGCACTGAACGTGCTGGTGTGGGAGGAGCTCGTCGGACCATCGCAGCGGCATGAGCTGCGCCTGCAGCGCATCGACGATCGCGGCCTTGCGCTCGACGGACGCGGCGTCGTCGTCACGCCGAGCGAACAGAATCAGATCGCGCCGGCTGTTTCGTCTTCGTTCGTCGCGTGGATCGAGCAGGACGCCGATGGCAGCGCGAAGGGCGTTGCACGCGCAAAGCGCATCGGGTCCGACGGCCTGCCCACCGGCCCCACGCTCCTCCTCGGATCCGCAGCGCGCGACTCGCGGATCGCGGTCGCGTCAGGTGACGCGCAGTCCCTGATCGTGTGGGTGGGATCCGATAACCGAGTCGCCGGCCTGCGGATCACGAACGACGGAGCGCAACTCGATGCCGTGCCGTTCGCAATCGCGCCGGAGGGATTCGATCCGATCGCGACGAGCGACGGCACGAACTACCTCGTGGCGTGGTCGCAGTACGACGAAGACTCCGGTATCGGCTACGACTTCTCGCCGCCGACATTTGTCGTGTCGGCGTTCGTCACGCACAACGGCGAAGTCGGTTCGGCGTGGCGCGTCGTTCCGGCGGAAGACTTCCGCATGGGCGAATTTCTGACCTGGAACGGCTCGGAGTACGTCCTGTTCTGGTCGGCTGTGCGCGGAAGCGATCCTGATCCGCGGCAGAAGCTGCGCGCGCAGAGGTTCGACCGCAACGGAGTTCCGCTGTGGGGTACACCGACAGTCATCGCGCGCGACGTCAGCACACACGCGGTCGCGTGGACGGGCCATGAATACTTGGTCGTCCTCGCCCGCGATGACGTCCGTGCGGCACACATCACTCGCGGACTCGAGCTCCTTGACGAGACGCCGCTCATGAGCAGGAACGGCTTCTCCGGAGAAATGATCCTTCTGCCGCGCGATGATGGGTTTGCACTCGCCGCTTACGAGAAGACGCTCTCGCCCGAATTCATCTCGCGCGAGATTGCCCGGTTCCTCGGCGACGCTGTGGACATGACGCATCGGCGAAGCGTCGGACATCACTGAGCGCTGACGTACGCCGCGAGCGCATCGCGCCACGTGCGCATCGGTGCGAAGCCGAGCCGCTCCGAGAGCAGGCAGCGCATCGGCGTCCACGGCGGCCGCGGCGCGTCGCGCTTCATCGCCGCCTCGGTCGTCACGTCGATCAGATGATCTTCGATCTCTTTCGGAACGCCGGCGAGCGTCGCCGCCTCGCGTGCAAACGTCTCGTACGAACACACGCCTTCGTTCACGACGTGGTACGTGCCGAAGACGCCGCGCCCGAGGATCTCGCGGACGCGCCGTGCCAGATCGTCGACATACGTCGTGCACGCCCAGGTGTCGCCGATCGCCTTCACGGGCTCACCGCGCTCCAGCTTCGACGCGACTGTGCTCAGAAAGCTGCCCGCACCCGGGCCGTAGACCCATGACGTCCGAACGATGAACGTCCGCCTGCACCGCGCGACGGCCGCGCGCTCGCCCTGCAGTTTCGTTGTGCCGTAGACGTTGATCGGACGTAACTCGTCATCGATCGTGTAGGGCTCGCGCTTCGCCGGACGGCCTTCGAAGACGTAGTTGCTGCTGAAGTGGAGAATCGCGGCGCCGTATCTGTCCGCGGCATCGGCGAGATTGGCCGGACCGTCTACGTTGATGCGCGCGGCATGCGACGGATCGCGTTCGCAGGCGTCGACGCCGAGCACGGCGCAGTTGATGATCAGATCGGGGCGCAGGCGATCGACGACTTCGCGCACCGCAGACTCGTTGGTGATGTCGAGCGCGGCGTGCCTGAGCGCAAACACATCATCGAAATGCGGAACGAGCGCCGAGGCGACGAGGCCGCCGGCGCCCGCGATGAGGACTCGCAACGCTACTTCACTTTCGCCAGGCCGCGCGGCTGCGCCTTGACCAGCGCGTTCCCGCGCTCGATGCCGTGGCGTTTGTCGAAGACGTTCTGGCGGATGAAGTCGAGGACTCGGTCGAATTCCATGTCGGCCTCGCGCATCATCCTGGCGAGATGCAGAACGACTTCGACGCCGGCGAGGTTCACGCCCAGGTCGCGCGTGAGGGTCAGGATCATCTCGAGCTTCTTGATCTCGTCCTGACCGTACAGCCGCGTGTTGCCCGACGTCCGCGCCGGCTTGATCAGCCCTTCGCGCTCATACAGCCGCAATGTCTGCGGATGGATGTTGTATCGCTCCGCGATGATCGAGATCATCACGTAGCCGTCGGATCGTCTGCGTGCCATAAGAATCAATCGCCTTCGCCCCGCAACGCGGGGAGAAGGTGTCGCGAAGCGACGGATGAGGGGCCCTCACCCGGCGCTTCGCGCCACCCTCTCCCGCGCTGCGGGAGAGGGCCAACACTTACTTGTTCTCGTCCACAACTTCCGCTTCGATCACGTCGTCCTTGGAACTGCCGGACGTCTGTTGATCGCCGCCGCTCGTCGGACCACTCTGCGCTCCGGCGTTCGCACCCTGCTGCGAGTACATCGCTTCCGCCATCTTGTGCGACGCCTTCGTCAGGTTCTCCGTCGCGCGCTTGATGTTGTCCGCCCCACCCTGCTCCATCGCCTTGCGCGCTTCGCTGATCGCGCTCTCGAGGTTCTGCACGTCCGAGCCGCCGATCTTCTCGCGGTTCTCGTTGAGCATCTTCTCGACCTGGTAGACCAGCGAGTCGAGGTGGTTCTTCGCCTCGATCTCCTCGCGCCGATTGCGATCTTCCTCAGCGTGCGCTTCGGCGTCCTTGACGAGTTTCTCGACGTCGTTCTTCGACAGGCCGGAGGAGCTGGTGATCGTGATCTTCTGCTCCTTGCCGGTGCCGAGGTCCTTCGCCGTGACGTGCATGATGCCGTTGGCGTCGATGTCGAACGTCACCTCGATCTGCGGGACCCCGCGCGGTGCGGGCGGAATGCCCACCAGGTGGAACGCTCCGAGGAGCTTGTTCGCAGCGGCCATCTCGCGCTCGCCCTGGTAGACCTTGATCTCCACCGACGTCTGGTTGTCCGCAGCCGTCGAGAAGGTCTCCGACTTGCGCGTCGGGATCGTGGTGTTGCGCTCGATGAGCTTGGTCATCACGCCGCCGAGAGTCTCGATGCCGAGCGACAGCGGAGTGACGTCGAGCAGCAGCACGTCCTTGACGTCGCCGCCCAGAACACCACCCTGCACGGCCGCACCGACCGCGACCACTTCGTCGGGGTTGACCCCCTTGTGAGGCTCCTTGCCGAAGAAGTCCTGCACGAGCTTCTGCACCATCGGGATTCGAGTCGAACCGCCGACGAGGACGACTTCATCGATCTTCTTCGGATCGACGCCGGAATCGGCGAGGGCCTGCTTCACCGGGCCCATCGTCTTCTGAATGATGTCGCCGACGAGCTGCTCGAACTTGGCGCGCGTGAGCGCCATGTTGAGGTGCTTCGGACCCGATGCGTCGGCGGTGATGAACGGAAGATTGATGTCGGTCGACATCGTCGAGCTGAGCTCGATCTTCGCCTTCTCCGCCGCTTCCTTCAGGCGCTGCAGAGCCATCTTGTCCTTCGACAGATCGATGCCCTGATCCTTGCGGAACTCGTCGATGATCCAGTCGATCACGCGCTGGTCGATGTTGTCGCCGCCCAGGTGCGTGTCGCCGTTGGTCGACTTCACCTCGACGACTCCATCGCCGACTTCAAGGACGGAGATGTCGAACGTGCCGCCGCCGAAGTCATACACGGCGATGGTCTCGTTCGTCTTCTTGTCCAGACCGTACGCGAGCGCGGCCGCAGTCGGCTCGTTGACGAGACGCTCGACCTTGAGGCCAGCGATCTCGCCTGCGTCCTTGGTGGCCTGGCGCTGTGAATCATTGAAGTAGGCCGGCACCGTGATGACGGCGCGGTCCACCTTCTCGCCGAGGTAGTCCTCAGCGGCTTGTTTGAGCTTTTGAAGAATCATCGCGGAGATTTCCGGGGGCGAGTACTGCTTGCCCTGGACGTCCACACGGGCGTCGCCGTTGGATGCGCGCACGACCTTGTACGGCACCATCTTCATCTCTTCATTCACTTCCTCGAACTTGCGTCCCATGAAGCGCTTGATCGAGAAGACGGTGTTCTCCGGGTTCGTGACGGCCTGCCGTTTGGCGACCTGGCCGACCAGCCGCTCGCCGTTCTTGGCGAATCCGACGACCGACGGCGTGATCCGGCTGCCTTCAGCGTTGACGATGACCTTCGGCTCGTTTCCTTCCATGACCGCGACGACGGAGTTCGTCGTGCCGAGGTCAATGCCGATGATCTTTGCCATATTTGCTTCTCCTTCTGTGACTTAGGCTAATATGAGCGGCCTATTGTCAACTTTTGTTGTCATCCAAAACCTGAGTCTATCGTTGTTAATTCCTTGAAAGCAAGGAGTGCGCCGCGAGCTTCCATTGTTTATATTGGCCGCAAGGAGGGAG
>DASWBH010000481.1:0-2914 GCA_036390755.1 Thermoanaerobaculia bacterium | reverse complement strand
AGGAAGCCGAAGACCTGCGCCTTCCCGCCGCGGTACTGCTCGACCTGCGTTCCGTTGCGAGCGACGACTCGCTCCGCGGCGTCGCGGATCGCGCCGCGATCGGAGACTTGCGCGAGTCCTTTCTTCTCGACGATCCGCTCCGGCGCTTCACCGGTGACCGACATCTCGTCGAAGATCTCCTTCGCCGCCTTGCCGCCGATCGCGCCGCTGTCGATCAGCCGAATGAGCGACGCGAGCATCGCCGGTGACACTGTGTAATCGCGCAGGTCGCGCCGCTGCTCGTTGAGCACGCGAAGGACTTCGTTCCGGATCCAGTTCGACGCCGCTTTGCCGTTGCCGGAGATGCGCGCCGTCTCTTCGAAATATCCGGCCAGCTCGCGTGACACGACGAGGATCTCGGCATCGACCGGCGACAACCCGAGCTCGCGCTGGTATCGCGTGCTCCGTTCCGCGGGCAGCTCGGGCACTGCGCCGCGCGCGGTCTCGATGAGCGCGTCGTCGACAGCGAGCGTGTAGAGATCGGGATCGGGGAAGTAGCGGTAGTCGTGTGCCTCTTCCTTCGTGCGCATCGGGCGCGTCTCGTTGCGGTTCGCGTCGAAGAGCCGCGTCTCCTGCACCACGCTGCCGCCTCGCTCGAGCAGAGCGGTCTGACGTTCAATCTCGAACTCGATCGCGCGCGCAAGGTAGCGAAACGAATTCAGGTTCTTGATCTCCGCGCGCGTGCCGAGCGGTTCGCCGGGATGATGGAGGGAGACGTTGGCGTCGCAGCGGAGCGATCCCTCCTCCATGTTGCCGTCGCACACTTCCGTGTACATCAGGACCTGACGCAGCCGCATGAAGTACGCGGCCGCTTCGGCCGCCGAGCTGATGTCCGGCTCGCTCACGATTTCGATGAGCGGCGTGCCGGAGCGGTTGAGGTCGACCAGCGACCGGTCGCTCTCGTGAATCAGCTTTCCCGCGTCTTCTTCGAGATGGATGCGGCGCAGGCGGATGCGCTTCTCACCCGTGACCACGCTGCCGGAAATCGCCAGCGGCTGTTCGAACTGCGAGATCTGATAGCCCTTCGGGAGATCGGGGTAGAAGTAGTTCTTGCGCGCGAAGACCGACGACGACTGGATTTCGCATCCGGTGGCGATGGCCATGCGCAGTGCGAGCTCCACGGCGCGGCGGTTCATCACCGGCAGGGCGCCCGGATAGGCGAGACACACCGGACAGATGTGCGTGTTCGGCGGCGCGCCGAACGCGGTCGAGCAACCGCAGAACATCTTCGACTCGGTCAGCAGCCGCGCGTGCACTTCCAGTCCGATCACCGCTTCCCACGTCACGGCTCGCGATTATAGGAGCGCGCTGTTATAGGCTCTCGGCATGCGCAGAATCCTTCTGGCGGTCCTCTTCGCTGCCGTTCCGTTGAGCGCGCAGACGATCGACGAACGCATCGATCGCGAGCTCCCGTCGCTCATCAAGTCGTACCAGGCATTTCACGCCGCGCCGGAGTTGTCGATGGAGGAGCAGAAGACCTCCGCGACGGTCGCGTCGCGCCTTCGCCAGCTCGGCTATGACGTGACCGAGCGCTTCGGCAAGTACGCGGATCCGAACGCCACGTGCTACGGCGTCGTCGCGGTGATGCGCAACGGGGACGGACCCGTGGTTCTGCTGCGCACCGACATGGACGCGCTGCCCGTGCTGGAGCAGACCGGACTTCCGTTCGCGAGCACGGTCACCGCGAAGCCGGTCAGCGACGACGCGACGGCCGGCGACAGCCCCGTTATGCACGCCTGCGGTCACGACCTCCACATGACCGCGCTCCTCGGCACCGCGAAACTGCTCGCCGACATGAAGTCGCAATGGCACGGCACGGTCGAGTTGATCGGGCAGCCGGCCGAGGAAGTGGTGAAGGGCGCCGAAGCGATGCTGAACGCAGGTCTGTACGAGCGCTTCCCGAAGCCGGCGTACGCGCTCGCCGTACACGACTCGGCCACGCTCGAAGCGGGGAAGGTCGGCTATGCGCCCGGCTTCGCGATGGCGGCGAGCGACACGGTCGCGATCACCGTGCGCGGCGTCAGCGGCCACGGTGCGTCGCCGCAAAGCACGAAGGATCCGATCGTCCTGGCGTCGCAGATCGTGCTCGCACTGCAGACGATCGTCAGCCGCGAGGACAACCCGCTCGACCCGGTCGTCGTGACCGTCGGGTCGATCCACGGTGGCACGAAGAGCAACATCATTCCGGACGAGGTGAAGCTCGCGCTGACTGTGCGGACGTACAAACCGGAGGTGCGGCAGCGCGTGCTCGCGTCGATCGAACGGATCGCGCGCGGCACCGCGATCGCGGCGGGCCTCGCCGACGACCGGCTGCCGATCGTCACCGTCTCGCAGGGAACGCCGGCGACATACAACGAGCCGGCGCTCACGCGGCGGCTTGCCACCGCGGTGGCGAAAACCGTGGGAGAGAAGAATGTCGTGCAGGTCGACCCGATCATGGCCAGCGAAGACTTCTCGCGCTTCTCGCTCGACCGCACCCTGCCGGCGGCGATGATCAACATCGGTGCCGCCGATCCCGCGAAAGTGGCAAGCGGCGCGCTGCTGCCATCGCTGCATTCGTCAAAGTTCGCACCGACGCCGGTGGATCTGGTGTTGCGGAGAGCGATTCAGACGGAGGTGGCGATGGTTCTCGAACTGCTACGGTGAGTTGTCACACGAGTTGCTAGTTGCTGGTTGTTAGTCGCGGGTTGGTTTTCTCTCGCCTCGTTTCGATTCGTCTTCGCATTGTTGTACATATCGGATCAGACCGGCGAGAGGGCGGCCGACAGCCGTCGCCTGGTCGCTGAGTTGCGCCTTTTGCTCCGGACTCAAAAAGCCGAGACGTTCGGATGCGATCAACTGCGCTTGCACTTCGTACAGCGATCCTCGCGCCTGG
>DASWBH010000480.1:0-3453 GCA_036390755.1 Thermoanaerobaculia bacterium | reverse complement strand
GTCTGCAGCATCGCCGGCCAGTTGACGTTCGGCGCGATCGAGCTGAGCTGCGCGACCGGCGTGATGTTGTAGCGCTTCTCCGGATCGCGGAGCTCGATGCGGCTGACCTGCGCCCTGGCGAGCTGCGTCTCGAGGCCGATGATGCGGTCGGCGTCCGCGGACGCGCGCGCCGGCTCTTCGCCGGTGAGCTGCAGCATGCGCGCGACGTGCTCGACATACTGCTGGCGGGTCGACGTGAACTTCGCGTCGTTGCGCAGGTAGTAATCACGGTCGGGCATGCCGAGGCCGCCCTGGGAGACGACGGCGATGATCATGCGGCTGTTCTTCTGGTCGTTCTGTCCGCTGAACGCGAACACGGGCGCGACTGCGCTCCGCTGCAGGTCGAAGATCTCGTTCTGCAGCGCGGCGCGGTCGTTGATCGCCTCGATGCGCGAGAGCTCGTTCGCAATCGGCGTGGAACCGGCCGCCTCGATCGCCGGCTCGTTCATGCACGCGGCGTAGAAGTCGCCGATCTTCTGGGCGGCGCTGCCCGGCGGATTCGGATTCTTCGAAGCGTCTTCGAGAATCGCGCGCAGCGTCTGGCGATTGCGCTCGGCGACCTGTTCGAAACGGCCGAAGCGCGAGTACTCGGCCGGCAGCGGATTCTGTTTGCGCCAGTTGCCGACGGCGAACTGGTAGAAGTTTTCGCACGCGTTCGCCGTCGTGTCCATCGCGGTCAGGTCGAAGCCGTGCGCGCCGAATAACGGATGGTTGCTGGTTGCTGGTTGCTGGTTGCCAGTCGCGGGTTGGTTGTTGGTAGGCGCAGATGCACAACCCGCGATGAAGAGAATGAGAAGAAGCGTCGAGATGCGGCGCATGTGTCGGGTCCTCCGAGCGCGAAATCCTATCGCACTGACAACCGACAACCGACAACCAGTAGTACCCTCTCGGCCCGCATGACCACTCTCCGTCGCGAGATCGGCATGTGGCGCGGTGTCGCGCTCAACATGATCGACATGGTCGGGATCGGGCCGTTCATCACGATCCCGCTGATCCTCTCGGCGATGGGCGGCGCGCGATGCATGCTGGCGTGGCTGCTCGCGGGATTGCTCGCCATTGCCGACGGGCTCGTCACCGCCGAGCTCGGCGCGGAGATGCCGCACGCCGGCGGCTCGTACGTTTTCTTACGCGAGTCGTACGGCCGCGCCGGTCGTCTGATCTCGTTTCTCTTCCTCTTCCAGATCCTGATCTCGTCGCCGCTGTCGATGGCGTCGGGCTGCATCGGCTTCGCGCAGTATTTCTCGCGCATCGTTCCGGCGACCGCAAACTATGAACAGCTCACGGCCACGATCATCTGCATCCTGATCATGCTGCTGCTTCTGCGCCGTATCGACGCGATCGGCCGCTTATCGATCCTGCTCTGGATCGGCGTGATGCTGACGATCGTGCTCGTGATCGCGGTCGGACTGCCGCACCTGAAACTGACCGCGTTCGATTTCTGGCGCGCACCACGCTTCGACGGCAAGCTCGGCTACGCCGGCTTCGGCACCGCTCTCATCCTGGCGGTCTACGACTACCTCGGCTACTACAACATCGCGTATCTCGGCGACGAGGTGAAGGAGCCGGAGAAGACGATCCCGCGCGTGATCGTGATCTCGATTCTGGCAATTGCGGCGATCTACATCGTCATCCAGGCGTCGATGATCTCGGTGCTTCCGATGAAAGTGGCGATGACGTCGAAGTTCGTCGTCGCCGATTACATGGAGCTGCTGGCCGGCAGCGGCGCGGCGCGATTGATCACGGTGCTGATTTTGTGGACTGCGTTCGCGTCGATCTACTCCGTGATGCTCGGCTACTCGCGCGTGCTGTTCGCGGCGGCGCGCGACGGCAACTTCTTCTCCATCTTCGCGAGGCTGCACACCGAAAACGCCTACCCGTACGTCGCCGTGCTCTTCCTCGGCATCGTCGCGTCGGTGTTCTGCTGGCTGCCGCTGCGGACGGTCGTCTCCGGGATCGTCTCAATCCGATCGATCATCCCGTTCATGGCGCAGATCATCGGCGCCGTGATCCTGCGCCGGACGCAGCCCGACCGCCGCCGGCCATTCAAGATGTGGCTGTATCCGCTGCCGGCGATCGTCGCGTTAGGTCTGTGGGCGAAGGTGGCGATCTCGCCGGAGAAGGGATTGCGCGTCGGCGCGCTGTTCGTCATCGGAGCGGGCGTGCTGTTCTTCTTCGTCCGCGAAGCGCTGGTGCGGCGCGCGGCGGCGCGCCCAACATAAAATCGCGCGCATGCGCGTCCTCCGTCTGTTGTTGCTTCTCCTGCTCTCGCCGGCACTTTTTGCACAATCGATCGACAGCGCCGCTGTCGACCGTCTCGCGCGCGACACGATGACGAAGTGGAAAGTGCCGGCGATGTCGATCGCGATCGTCGAGAACGACCGCGTCGTCTACCTCAAAGGATTTGGCGAGCACGTCACGCCCGACACGCTCTTCCAGATCGGCTCGGACACGAAGGCGTTCACGACGACGGCGATGGCGATGCTCGTGGACGAGAAGAAGATGAGCTGGGACGATCCGGTCCGGAAGTACATCGAGTACTTTCATCTCTCCGATCCGTGCGCCGATTCGATGGTCACGCTGCGCGACATCGTCACGCATCGCACGGGTTTGTCGCGGCACGATGAGATCTGGGATTACACGTCGATGTCGCGCCAGAACGTCATCCGCCACATCGCGAACGCAAAGCTCTCGAAACCGTTCCGCAGCGCGTATCAATACAACAACATCATGTTCATGACCGCCGGCGAGGCGGTCGCGTCGGCAGCGAAGATGCCGTGGAGCGACTTCGTGAAGAGGCGGATCTTCGAGCCGCTCGGCATGACGCACACGGTCGTCAGCGAAGAGGACTGGCAGCGCTCCGATCACACGATCGGCTATCACTACGATCCCGCGCATCAGACCGTGATGCCGCAGTCGATGCAGCCGTACGAGAGCCTCGCGCCGGCGGGAACGATCAAATCGAGCGCGCGCGACATGGCGCAGTGGGTTCGCTTCCAACTGAACGAAGGCTCGATCGACGGCAAACAGCTCGTGTCGCCGAATGTGCTCGCCGAGACGAAGAGTCCGCAGATCATCGTGCCGCTCGTCGCCGACGCGAAGGAAGAGAACCCGGAGAGCAACCTCTCCGCATATGCGATGGCCTGGCGCGTTCAGGACTATCGCGGCGAGCTGCTCGTCTCGCATGGAGGCGCGCTCAATGGATTCCGCGCGCAGGTCGACATGCTTCCGAACCAGCACTCCGGCTTCGTCGTCCTGTCGAATCTCGGACGCGGACTGGCGGTGATCGCGATGCGCAACGCGCTCGCGGACATGCTCCTGCACAAGCCGGTGCGCGACTGGAACGCGTATTACCTCGCCTATGAGGAGAAGTCGCGCGAAGACGAGCTGGCGAAAAAGATGACCGAGGCGATGAAG
>DASWBH010000479.1:0-1984 GCA_036390755.1 Thermoanaerobaculia bacterium | reverse complement strand
CGCACTCAAGGAACCGGGCGCGTCTCCGTTGCGCGCCGTTGCGCTGTCGCCGGCGCTGCCGCGCATTCTGTCCGGCAACGCAGGTGCGGTGGCGATGACGAACGTCGGCCAGTTCGGCATTCACGCCGGCGCGCAGAGCGGACAGATCACCTCGTCGTTCGAGTCGATGTACGCCGAAGCGGTCGCGGGCGCGCTCGGCGGAACGGCGAAGGAGTCGTTCGAGGCGGCGAAGATGCTCAAGAGCGCCGATCCGGTGAAGCTGCAGCCGGAGAATGGCGCGACTTATCCGAACAATCCGCTCGGCAACTCGCTCAAGCAGATCGCGCAGCTCATCAAGTCGGACCTCGGGCTCGAGGTCGCGTTCGCCGACGTCGGCGGATGGGACACGCACGCCGGCGAAGGCGGCGCGCAGGGACAGCTGGCGAACAATCTGCGGAACTTCGCCGACGCGATCTCCGCGTTCGCGCGCGATCTCGGCTCGCGCATGAGCGATGTCGTGCTCGTGACGATGTCCGAGTTCGGCCGTACGGTTCGCGAGAACGGCAACCGCGGCACCGACCACGGCCACGCCAACGTCATGCTCGTCCTCGGCGGCGGCGTCAAGGGCGGCAAGGTGTACGGCCAGTGGCCCGGACTCGCGCCCGAAAAGCTCTACGAAAACCGCGATCTCGCCGTGACGACGGACTTCCGCGACGTCTTCGGCGAGCTCGTGACCAAACAACTCGGTGTGACGTCGCTCAAGACGGTGTTTCCCGGCTACGAAGCGAAGCCGTCCAGATGGCGCGGCATTCTCGGGTGATAGGATGGTTCCTTTGACAGGAGGCCGGCTTGAGCACAGCACGACCATCGGTTACGAAAAAGCAGCGCGAGCAGAAGAAACGTGAGAAGCAGGCGATGAAGGCAGAACGGCGCGCGCAGCGGAAACTCGCATCGCATGACGAGACCACCGAGCCCGCCGACGAGCAGTTCGAGACCCCGGAAGCCGCTTCCTAGTTCACTTCGCGGCGTCGCCCGCCGCATTCAGCGCGTCGTCGATGCGCTCCTGCCGCTGCACCGCATCTGACGGAGGCGGCGATCCCGAGCGGATCGCCGAGTCCATTTCCCCGACGAGCGCGCCCAATTCACCCATCGCCTGTTTCGCCTTCGCGCACGCGTCATCGCTGCAGTCGCACTTCGACTGCGCCCGAGAGATTTGCTCGTCGACGTGCGACTTGAATTCGCTCCACGCGTCCATGTTGTAAGGCGGATTCGCGAACGCGTGCAGGTTCGAGCCCCAGTATTCGCTCGCACCGCGCGCGGTCGAGACGCAGTTGACCGCCGGAGACGTTGTCTGTTGCGTCGCGGGCGCCTGCGCCTGCCGGCCGCTCCACCATTTCCAGGCGAAGAAAACGACTGCGACCAATATTGCGGCCTTGACGAGCGTGCTGAGCTGCATCGCTCCGCGGATTATGCAACAGGCAGGCGGCGGATCCGCTTTCCCGTCGCGTCGAAGATCGCATTGAGCACGGCGGGGACCAGCGGCGGGACCGGCGGCTCGCCCATTCCGAATGCCTGCTCTTTGTCGCTCGAAAGGATGTGCACTTCGATTCGAGGCGCGTCGGCGATGTGCGGGACGTTGTAGTCGGAGTACGACGACTGCTCGACGCGTCCGCTGCGGATCGTAATCTGCGACATCAGCTGTCCGAGCGCCCAGATGACGCCGGACTCGATCTGCTGTTCGACTCCGGTCGGATTCACGGCCACGCCGCAATCGACCGCGCAGACCACGCGATCGACGCGCCACCGCTTCTCATCCGCCGTCACCTCGACGGCGTAGCCGAGGTGGGTATCGCCGTCGTAGATGTTGCAGGCGACGCCCTGGCCGCGTCCGGAGCCGAGCTTCTTTCCCCAGTTCGACTTCGCGCGCAGCGTCTGCAGAACGCGCGTGAGCCGCGGCCGCTCGAGGGTGAGGTCGCCCGCTTTCACGGTCTTGCCGTCCGCGAGC
>DASWBH010000478.1:0-2295 GCA_036390755.1 Thermoanaerobaculia bacterium | reverse complement strand
TGCCGGCAACAGGTTCGTGAGACGCTTCCGCGCGCGAGACGGGCGGGCGTTAGGGTGTGGTTTTGGGAGGCTTGCATGCGCGTTTTGTCACGTGTCGCTCTGGTCGTCATCGTCGCCCTCGGGTTCTCCTCTCCCCTGCTCCAAGCTCAACAAGTCATCGCTGATTGTCCGCTGACCCTGGTCAGCAACAATCCGGCATCGAGCGACTTCAGCCTGTCGCCGCACGGAGTGTTCCGTTCGGGCTCGCAGGTGTTCGTCCTCCGCGGGCAGACGCTGTCGACCTACAACCTGACCGATCTCGGCGATCTGCAGATCGCTCGCGAGGACTTCATCGGCTCGCTCGGCGCGCGAGAAACGACCGGAGGCGTGACGTTCTCGAACGGCCGGCTGTTCGTCAGCAGCGAGGCCGGGCTGGAGATCTTCGATCTGACGAATGTGCGCGCGGGCGGCACCGCACCGGTTCTGATCTCGCGCACGGCGGGGCTGCACTACCGGCGCCTCGCCGTCAGCGGCAACACGCTCGCAGCGTTGTTCCCCGCGACCGATCTTCCGTGCGCGCCGACGGGGACCGCAGCGTGCTTGACGACGATCGATCTGTTCGACATCACGAATCTGAACACGCCGACGCGCGTCGGCCAGATCCCGTCGACCGGCGCGACCCTCGGCTTCAACGACATCGCGTTCAATCAGGGCTTCCTCTTCGCGGCCGGCGCGGGGCAGACGGTCGCCTTCAACATCAGCAATCCCGCCGTCCCGGTGAGCGCTGGCGTTTCCGCCGTCGCAGGCAAGTTCCTGGCGAGCAACGGCGCGAATCTGCTGGCCGTCGGCAATGACGGAGAGATCGACGTTTTCACCGTCGGCCCGGGCGGAACGGTCGCAAGGATTCAGGTGTACACGCTGGCGTTCGAGACGTTCGAGCGCGCGAATCCGATCATGTTCCACCCGCAGGCGTTCATCGACGACGTGGGCGGTCACATTGTCACGCTGGTCGACGAGCTCGATCCGCAGACGCTCAAGCCGGCGCGCACGATCGCGTTCGACGTCTTCGACCTGACGGTGCCGCCGTTCCAGGGCTCCGATCCGCGCGTATTCGAGAACGTCTCGTTCACGACGCCGGACGAAGTGAAGTTCAATCCGCTCGCAGCAGGCCCGTTCATCTACGTCGTCGGCGAACTGAGCGGACTGCAGACGTACGGCGCTTGCGGCGAGATGGCCGGCAAGATCGAATGGGACGGCACGCAGGCGCTGAACTGCAACGGGGCGGAGATCCGCGGCTGGGTGACGGGCACTCAGAAGATCGCGAATGTCGAGCTGTTCCTCGACAGCGGCTCGCTCGGCACGGCCAGCGTCGGAGGCCCGCCGCGCAAGGACGTCTCGTCGACGACTCCGGCGCTGACGTGGCGCATCACCGTGAATCTCGATCAGACGGCGCGCGGCGAGCATGTTCTGCGCGCGGTCGGCACGGACGCACTCGGCAATCGCCGTCAGTTCGCCAGCCAGCGCATTTTCTTCAGCGGGCCGGGCTCGAACTGCACCAACCGGCGCCGCTCCACCGGACGCTGAGCGCTCACGCGAATTCTTCGATGATCCGAACCGCCGCATCGCGGCGGTTCTTTTTTTCCGTGATCGGCCGGCCGACGACGATGTAGTCGGCTCCTGCGGCGATCGCGTCGCGCGGCGTCATCGTCCGGCGCTGATCTCCCTGATCCGAGCCGGCCGGCCGCACGCCCGGCGCGATGATCGTGAGCGCGTCGCCACACGCCTCGCGAATCGCGCGAATCTCAAGCGGCGACGCCACGACTCCGCGAAGTCCTGATTCCTGCGCGAGCTTCGCGAGACTCACGGCAGTGCTCAGCGAGTCTCGCGCGAACCCGACCCGCCGCAGCTCATCATCATCAAGACTCGTCAGCACGGTCACGCCGAGAATCAATACGGAGCGCGGAGGCCCCCCGCCGCTCTGAGCAGCCACACGCATCATGGCAGGCCCACCCGACGCGTGCACGGTCAACATGGCAACGCCGAGCTTCGAAACCTCCGCCACCGTATGCGCAACCGTGTTCGGAATGTCGTGCAGCTTCAGGTCGAGAAAGACGCGCACATTGCGCGCGACGACCTCGCGGATGAGCCCTGGTCCGTTCGCGACGAACGCCTGCGGTCCGATCTTCAGCACGCCGGCCACTCCGTGCATTTCGTCGGCGAGTGCGAGAATCTCGTCGCGCGACGAGAGATCCGCGGCAACGATGAGCCGGTCGCGCGCTTGCATGAGTCTGATGATAGATGACCGCCGTCGATAAG
>DASWBH010000477.1:0-3286 GCA_036390755.1 Thermoanaerobaculia bacterium | reverse complement strand
ATGTCGCGAAGCTGGAACGATTCCGGCCGGTACGTCGGCTTCGGTCCGCGGACCAAGCGGCCGAACAGATCGGGCTCGCCGGAGCACGACGCGCAGGGGCACGCGCGCCGGAGCTCTTCGAGCGGATAGTATGATTCGTGGCCGCCGTCCCAGACGACAACGAGCAGACTGCCGAGAACCTGAACCGAAGTTGGGCGCATGCCGACTTACAAGTTGACGATCGAGTACGAAGGAACTCGCTACTCGGGATGGCAGGCGCAGGGTAACACGCAGAAGACGATCCAGGGCCACCTCATCCGCGCCGGAACCGAGGCGTTCGGGGAGGTCGACATCGGCGGCGCGGGACGTACCGACGCGGGCGTGCATGCGGCCGGTCAGGTCGCGCATCTGCGGATTCGCAAGGCCGCCGATCCGATGCAGATCACGCGCAAAATGAACGACCTTCTGCCGCACGACATCCATGTGCTCGACGCCGTGCGCACCGGAGACAGCTTCCACGCGCGGCACGACGCCGTCTCGCGCGTCTACCTGTACCAGATCTCGACGCGCCGGACGGCGTTCGCGAAGCCGTTCGTCTGGTGGATCAAGGATCGCCTGGACATCAGCGCGATGAGCGCGGCCGCGGCGTCGATCGCCGGCCGTCACGACTTCTCTGCGTTCACGGACAAGCGCCTGTCGGCGGAGGAGTCTCGCATCGTGGTCGTGGAGGCATGCGACGCCGCGCCCGACGGCGAGTTAATCCTCCTTCGTATTGCTGCATCACATTTCCTATGGAAAATGGTGCGCAAATTGATTGCTTTCCTCGCCGAGGTCGGGCGGGGGGCCATTGCGCCAGACGCGATCGCGAAGATGCTGCGGCCGAACGCAGAGCCCTTCTCGCCGACTGCTCCGCCCTCCGGCCTGTTTCTCGAAGCGATCCTCTATCCCGGAGAAGCGTTCGACCGGCCGCTCGCCGCGATCGTGCCGGTGCATCCCGCGAAGCGATGAACGAGAACGAGCTCGTCGCGCGTGTCCGCCAGCTGTTTTCGCAGCGCATCGGCGATGACGCGGCGGTCGTCGACAACCTCGTGATCACGACGGACATGCTCATCGAGGACATCGACTTCACGCGAGCGATCCCGCTGCCGTTCATCGCGCGAAAGAGCCTGGCCGTGAATCTCTCGGACATCGCGGCAATGGGCGCGACGCCTTCCTACGCCGTGGTCGCACTCGGACTGCCGGATTGGGCGCGCGAAAACATCGACACGTTTCTCCTCGCGCTCCGGGACGGATCGGCGCGCTGGCAGACGGAGATCGTGGGCGGCGACTTTTCGCGTTCCGAGAAGCTCGTCATTTCGATCGCTGCGGTCGGACGCATCACCACGCGTCCCCTGCTCCGCAGCGGCGCGAAAACGGGGGACCGGATCTACATCAGCCGCCCCGTCGGCGGCTCGGCAGCAGGACTTTTTCTTCTGCAGAACGGATGGAACGTCGACGCAGCCGATTCGCGCGCGTCGTACGTGCAGCGCGAGTTCGCGCGCTCCGCGATCTCCCGCCACATCGATCCTGAACCGGAGATCGGACTCGGCATCGACCTCGCGCACATCGACGAAGTCACAGCGTGCATCGACATCTCGGACGGCCTTTCGACAGACCTCCATCACCTCTGCGAAGCCTCGCAATGCGGCGCAGAGATCGAGCGCCAACGCATCCCGATTTTTCCCGACCTCCTCGACTCCGGCATGTCTCTCGGCATCCAGGTTCAGGACGCGGTGCTCCATGGCGGCGAGGAATACGCGCTGCTCTTCACGTCATCGCTGCGCGAGTCGGAGCTCAGTTCTCGCGTGCGGCGGCCGGTGTACGCAATCGGAAAGATCACGACCGGAAGAGACGTCCTGCTGAACGGAACGCCGCTCGAGGCGCGCGGCTGGGATCACTTCCGGCCGTCGTGACGCGTGGCGAGGTTGCTCGCCACCGCGCACATGAACGCGCCGATGCCGAGCGTCGTCCGCACTTTGTGCGCGCGGCTCCAGCTCTTCAGGAGCTTCGCGCGCTCGCCGGGGTAGTCGCGCGGCGGTTGGTTCTCGAGCTCTTTGTTGATGGGCACCGTCACCATCACAGTCGCAGCGAGCACACCGGCCAGGCCGACCGCGGCCATGGCATCGAGAAGGCGCTTGACCGGACTGACACCGCGCGAGGCGATCACCAGCGTGACCGCGCTGCCGAGGGCCACGGGGCCGATGGCGTTGAAGTAGTAGGTGCGCTTCAACGTGTCGATCGGACGCGCTTTCTCCTGCGGCAATTCGTGATGCCATCCCGGTACGAGCGCAGCTTCACCGAAGCCGAGCGAGCCGGCGATCAGACCGGATGTCGTGAGATTCACGAATCGCAGCACTGCCTCGATTGTGCGATACACCGTCGGGGAAGGTTACAACGAGACGCGGAAACGCGACAACAGATCAGCGCTTCGCGTCCTCGACCTGCTTGATCCGCCCGACGATGTCGCGGTACGTGGAGTTGATCGAGTACACCTCCAGGAACGCCTTCTGGGCGTTGTCGGTGTCTCCGACCTCCACGTACGCCGAACCGAGGTCATACAGCAGGCCGACGTGCTCCTCCTCGGTGATCTCCGGCATCTCCAGACCCTTGCGATACCACTTGATCGCGAGCTGGGGCATGCCTTTCTCGAGGAAGCAGAGGCCGAGCATCGACGCGCACTCGACGGCGCGTTTCGGGTCCTTCGACGCGAGCTGGAACTCGCCGATGGCCTCGTCGATCAGCCCCATCTCCTTGTACGCGATGCCGAGGTTGTAGTGGGTGTCGTAGTCCTCGCTGTCGAGCTGCTGTTCGACGCCCTTCTTGAACTCCTTGAAGATCTCTTCGAGCGACTGTTCTTCTTCGGCCAGCGCCACCGGCTCGCCCTCGTCCTGCAGATCGGCCTCGAGCTCCGCGGCGAGGTCGAAGAAGTTTTCCTCGTCGGCGAAGAGCCCTTCCTCCTGCGCAGCGGCCGCCGCGGGCGGTGGGGGCGGGGTTGGGGCGGCGGAAGGTGGGGGAGGTGGGGCGGCGATGATTTCCTCGTCGTCGGGAATCGCCGACATCAACTCGCTCTCGATTTCGTCGCGTGAGAGTCCGGACGGTTTGGACGGGGGCGGCGGTGGTGGCGGTTTCGGCGCGGCGCGTGGCGGCGGCGCGGGTGCAGGCTCCGGTTCCTCCGGCGTGCTCAGCGCTTCAACGCCGAAGAACGGCTCGTCACCGGATGGCTCGCCGAGCGTGAGCGCCGGTTCTCCATCAATGGAGACATCGAGCG
>DASWBH010000476.1:0-15226 GCA_036390755.1 Thermoanaerobaculia bacterium | reverse complement strand
GTCCGACAGCGACGTGCCGGCGAGGCCGATGCCGAGGATTTCACTGCTCATCGGGGTGGAATCGTAGCAACTATTCGTCCAGCAGCCGTTTCAGCTCATCGAGCTTGTTCAGCGCTTCGATCGGCGAGAGCGTCTCGACCTCCAGCGCACGCAAGGCATCGAGCACGTTCTGCTCCTTCGCGCCGAACAGCGAAAGCTGCAGGCGCGGCGAGGCCGGACCGCGCTTGCGCGTCTCCTCGACGACGTCGCGCTCCTTCCGCTCGAGCGTTACCAGGATCTCGCGGGCGCGGTCGATGATCGACTGCGGGATCCCGGCCAGCTTCGCCACCTGGATGCCGTAGCTCTTGTCCGCCGCTCCGGGAACGACCTTGCGCAGGAAAATGATCTGGTCGTTCCACTCCTTGACGGCGACGTTGAAGTTCGCGACGCGCGGCCGTGTCTTGGCCAGGTCGGTGACCTCGTGGTAATGCGTGGCGAAGAGCGTGATGCCGCTGCGCACGGCGTTGTCGTGCAGGAACTCGATGATCGCCCACGCCAGCGAGAGGCCGTCGAACGTCGCGGTGCCGCGGCCAACCTCGTCGAGGATGATGAGCGAGCGGTCCGTCGCGTTGTTCAGGATGTTCGCGGTCTCGTGCATCTCGACCATGAAGGTCGACTCGCCGCGCGCCAGCTGGTCGGACGCGCCGACGCGCGTGAAGATGCGATCGAAGATGCCGAGCGTGGCCTTCGATGCCGGCACGAAACTGCCGGCCTGATTCAACAGAACGATCAGCGCGACCTGGCGCAGGTACGTCGACTTGCCGCCCATGTTCGGGCCGGTGATGATCTGAATGCCGTTGCGCTCGCGGTCGATGTCGGTGTCGTTCGGGATGAAGCGCTCCGAGGTGATCTGCTCGATCACCGGATGCCGGCCGTCGCTGATGCAGATCTCCGCTTGTTCGCTGAGCGTGGCGCGCACGTAGCGGTTGCGGACGGCCACGCTCGCCAGCGAAGCGATGGCGTCGCACTCGGCAACCGCGCGCGCGGCCGACAGCACGGCGGCGCTCTGCGATGCGATCCAGGCCAGCAGCTCGTCGTAGAGCCGCAGCTCGATCGCGATCGACTTCTCCTCCGCTCCGACGATCTTCTCTTCGAGCTCTTTGAGGTCGGGCGTGATGAAGCGCTCCGCGTTCACGAGCGTCTGCTTGCGGATGTAGTCGGAAGGAACTTTTGCGAGATTCGACTTCGAGACTTCGATGTAATAGCCGAAGACGCTGTTGAAGCGGATCTTCAGCGACCCGATGCCGGTGCGCTCGCGCTCGCGCGTCTCGATCTGCATGAGGATCGACTTCGAGTCTCGGGCGATTGCGCGCAGCGAGTCGAGGTCCGCGTCGACTCCGTTCTGGATCACGCCGCCGTCGCGGATGCTCACAGAAGGATTCGAGTCGAGCGTCGCGGCGATGCGGGCGACGACATCGCCGAGTGTCGTTCTGAGCTGCGAAGACGGCTCAGGATGACACCGTTCGCGAATGTCCCGGAGCAGCGGACCCTGCAGCGGCTTCATGACCTCGCGGAGGTCGCCGGCCGCGACGAGCGAGTCGGCCAGTGTCAGACACTCGCGCGGCGTCGCGCTGCGGAGCGTGACGCGCGAGACGACGCGCTCGAGATCGGCGATCTGTGCCAGGCGCGCGATCATCTGCTCGAGGATCGCACGCGAACGCGTCAGCTCGTCGACGGCGTCGTGGCGCGCGAAGATCGCCTCGCGCGACTTCAGCGGACGGATGAGCCAGCGCCGCAGCGCGCGCGAGCCCATCGCCGTGCGCGTTGCATTGACGACGCTCCACAGCGTCGCTCGCGGGTTCCCGGGGTCGCGCGACTCGAGGATCTCCAGATTCGCCAGCGTTGCGGCGTCGAGCTGCAGGAAGTCGGCGTCGTTGTCGACGCGCAGCGACTGCACGTGGTCGAGCGTTTTGCGATGGCTCGCGCTGGCATAGCGCAGCGCCGCGCCAGCCGCACCGACGCGCGCGTCGTCGCCTTCGAGTCCGAATCCGCGCAGCGACTGCGTACCGAAATGCCGCGCCAGGTATTCGCCGGCGCGCTCGAACATCGAAGGCTCCACGGCCGTCGCGGCCACGCCCGGCATCTGCATCTCGAAGCCTTCCGGATAGATCGCCTCGCGCGGACCGAATCGCGCCACGTCGTCCAGCAGGCGCGGATCGCTCGTGCCGCGATACTGCGTGACGAAGAAGTCGCCGGTAGAGACGTCGAGATACGCCGCGCCGAGTGTTCCGTTGGACTGGCTCAGCGAGACGAGGTAACAGCTCTCGCGCTCGATGATCGTGCTCTCGGTCGCCGTTCCCGGCGTGACGATGCGCACGATCTCCCGCTTCACCAGCCCCTTCGCCTGCGCCGGATCTTCGGCCTGCTCGCAGATGGCCACGCGGAATCCGCTCTTGATCAGCTTCGCGATGTAGCTGTCGGCCGAGTGGTACGGCACGCCGCACATCGGAGCCTCGTGCTCCTGCCCTCGCCCGCGCGCCGTGAGCACGAGATCGAGGATCGGCGCGGCCTTCTCCGCGTCCTCGTAGAACATCTCGTAAAAGTCGCCGAGGCGGTAGAAGAGGATGGAGTCGGGGACCTGCCGCTTGATCTCGAAGTACTGCTCGAGCATCGGGGTGAGTTTGATTGGACGGTTCATTTGGTTGGGGTTCGCTGTTCGGGGTTCGCTGTTCGGAGTTCGGGGTTTGCGAACTCCGAACCCCGAACTCCGAATCCCGCTAATTTACCGGTTTTCGAATCGTAATCAGTCCCCCATCCACCGCCCGTAGCTCAACAACAACCGCGTCGCGGAGCGCCGTGTGCGGCACGCGATCGCAGAGCACGATCCAGCGGTTCTCTTCCCCGCCCTCCCCCCGCCCGGCGTACGCCACGTGGACGGCTTCGTAGTCGCGCAAACCGTGCTGCCTGAGGATCGCCACCGCGCGGTCGCCGGCGTCGTTGCTGAGAATCCTGCCCGCGCGTCTCGACGGATCCTCGGCGTGGCGCAGCGCGAAGAACAGAATCGCGCAGAGGATGATCCACGACACGTAGACTGCCGCGAACACCTGCGATCTGCGATCCGCGATCTGCGATCTGATGTGGTCATAATAGCGGCCCATGACGCGTGGAGAGATCGAACGCAAGCTGATCGAGATCGTGCGGCAGGAAAAGCCGAATCTGGTGGCGGAGAGTCTCACGGCCGAAATGCCGCTCGAGCAGGCCGGCATCGACTCGCTCGATGCGCTGACCATCCTCTTCGCCATCGAAGAGACGTTCAAGATCTCCATCCCCGACGATCGCGCGCGTGCGATGAAGACGTTCGGCGACATGATCGACGCCGTCGAGGCGCTGATCCCGAGCGCATCGTGACCCGCGTCGTCGTCACCGGCATCGGCATCGTCTCCCCGTTCGGCCGCGGCCGCGACGCGGCACGCGAGGCGTTGCGCTCGGGCCGCAGCGGCATCCGGCACATCACGTCGATCGATGCGTCGGACCTGAACTGCAAGATGGCCGGCGAGGTGCCGCCGGACACGGTCGATCCGCAGCAGCGCAGCTTCGACCGCTTCGCGCGATTCGCGCTGACCGCGGCCGAAGAAGCGACGCAGCAGGCCGACTACGGATCCATGGGTGTCGGGCCCGACTCGATCGGCGCTCTCGTCGGCACAGGCCTCGGCGGCTGCGAGACACTCGATGCCGGTTACCGCCGCGTGTACAAGGAAGGTCAGCTGCGCATTCCGCCGGCGTCGATTGCCATGTCGATGTACAACGCGGCGGCGAGCGCGATCTCGATGCGGTACCAGGCGAAGGGCGTCTCGTACGCCGTCGTATCGGCTTGTGCGTCCAGCGCGCATGCGATCGGCCTCGCCTGTCAGGCGATCCGCAGCGGACAGGCCGAAGTGGTGATCGCCGGGGGAGCCGACGCACCGCTGACATTCGGGATCATCCGTGCGTGGGAGAGCATGCGCGTCCTGGCGATCGACAACGAACATCCCGAGCGCGCGTGTCGTCCGTTCAGCGCCGACCGCAAAGGTCTCGTCCTCGCCGAGGGCGCGGCGATCTTCATCCTCGAGTCGCTCGACAACGCCCGCCGCCGCCACCAACCGGTCTTCGGCGAGATCATCGGGTTCGGCGCGACGAGCGACGCCGGCCACGTCACCGATCCGTCAGTCGACGGGGCCACGCGCGCGATGCGCATGGCGTTGCGCGACGCGAAACTCGAGCCGCAGGACGTCGGCTACATCAACGCGCACGGGACGGCCACGCAGGCGAACGACGTCACCGAGACGCGCGCGATTCACGAGGTCTTCGGCGAGCACGCGAAGCGGATCCCGGTGAGCTCGACGAAATCGATGCACGGCCACGCCATGGGCGCGAGCGGCGCGATCGAGATCGCGTGCTCGTTGCTCGCGCTGAACGACGGGTTTCTGCCGCCGACGATCAACCTCGACTCGCCCGATCCCGCTTGCGACCTCGACTACGTTCCGAACGCGCCCCGCGAGGCCAAGGTGGGGACCTTTCTTTCCAACTCGTTCGGCTTCGGCGGGATGAATGCGGTGGTCGCAATCCGTACTGCTGTGGCAGCCGATTTGCTACCCTTTTCGTCGTTGGTATGATCGCGACCGGAGGTCCCGCTTTGATCGTAGAAAAGAAGCACCTCGAGAATTTCACGATCCTGTATGTCGAGGGACTGATCAAGCTCGGCGAGAGCGCCGAGTTCTTCTCCTCCGCGCTCGAGAACGTCCTGAAGAACGAGAGCACCAACGTCATCATCGACTTCACCAAGATCGACTACATCGACTCCACCGGCATCGGCGAGCTCGTCGGCTACCTCGGCAAATTCACGACGCAGAACCGCAAGCTCGTGCTGGTGAACCCCTCAGAGCGCATTCAGAAACTGCTCAAGCTCGCCAAGCTCGACGCCGTCTTCAAGATCTACAACACCGAAGAAGAGGCGGTCGCCGCCGAGAGCGGCAGCAGCACGGCCCGCGCGTCGTAGCATGCGACGGTGAAGCCGCTCGCAAACGTCTATCGCGGCACCCACATCGAGTCGTTTCACACCGGATCGATCGCTGTCGTCGACTCGACCGGACGTCTGCTCGCCTGCGCCGGCGATCCTGCGCTGCGCGCGTGCCTCCGCTCCGCGGCGAAGCCGTTCCAGGCCATTCCGCTGATCGAATACGGCGGCGCCGAGGAGTTCGATCTGACGGCGGAGGAGATCGCGCTGACGTGTGCGTCGCACGGCGGGGAGCCGATGCACGTCTCGACCGCCGCGGCGATACTGCGCAAAGGTGAGTTCGACGAATCCGACCTGCTCTGCGGCGCGCACGTTCCGTTCGACGAGAAGTCGGCCGCCGAGCTTCGCGCGTCGGGCGAGGCGCCGTCGCCGCTGCACAACAACTGTTCGGGTAAGCATGCCGGGATGCTCCTGGCGACGCAGGTCATGGACGTCACGAGCAGCCGCTACATCGACGCCGAGCATCCGCTGCAGGCGTTGATGCGGACGACGCTCGCGGAGTTTGCCGGCCTCGGTGCCGACGAAGTCCCGATGGCCACCGACGGATGCGGCGTGCCGGCATTCTTCCTCTCGCTGCATCGCGCGGCATTCGCGTACGCGCGGCTGATGGCAACGAGCCGGGGCGAGGACGCGCCCGGCGCGCTCGAGCGATACGCCGACAGTGCCGCGCGCGTCGTAGAGTCGATGACTTCGTGTCCGCAGTACGTCGGCGGCAACTGGACGATCACCACGCCGCTCCTGGCCGCGTTCGATGGCGAGCTGCTGGCGAAGGAAGGGGCGGAGGGGTTTTATGCGATGGCGCTCGCGCCGTCGCTGCGGGACGAGTTGACCGAACGGCTGCGCGTTGCGGATGATTGCGCGGTTGGGGTCGCGATCAAGATCAATGACGGCTCGATGGAACGCGGGCGGAATCCGGTGATTCTGCGCACGCTGCAGCTCCTTGGAGTCGATCTCTCCGCACGTCCCGGCCTGAGCCGCTACGGAGAATGGCCGCTGCGCAACGTGGCCGGAAACCTGGTGGGCGAAGTGCGGGCGGAGTTTGAATTGGAGATTCTGTGAGAAAAGTCGTGTTGGTCGCGTTAGTCGTGTTCGTCGGGTGCCGCACCGTCGGCGTCTCCACCACTGCCGGCGGCTACGCCGAGGTGTCGCCGACGATCGCGAACGAGATGATCCTCGATACGCGGCAGGTCGTGATCCTCGACATCCGTCCTTCGCCCGAATATCGCGGGCCGTCCGGCCACATCGCCGGCGCGATCAGCGCGCCGTTCGACACGATCGAGAAACAACTCCCCGAGCTCCTGCCGTATCAGAACGACACGGTGCTCGTGTATGGAGCGAATTCGACGGACGGCGCGCTCGCCGCGCGTCTTCTCAGCCTCGCCGGCTTCCGCAACGTCGTCCACGTCGCCGGCGGTCTCGACGCGTGGATTGCGCGCGGCTATCGGACTGTTAACGCGCAATGATGAAAAAACTGCTCGCTGCCGCTGCGCTTCTCGTTGCTCCGTCGTTGTTTGCGGAGCCCGTCACCCAGGCCACTCTTCTTCGCTACGCGGAGCATGCGTCCGCGCAGTGCCCGGGGCAGTCGTTCAAGATCGAGCCGATCATGCAGCAGGGACCGGCGGGATTCGACCTGTTCCGCATCACGCAGGGCTCGAGCGACGAATATTGCGCGACGCAGAAGCTGCTGCTGGTCTCGCCGAAGTCGGGACAGACGATCTTCGGGATGGTCATCCGGCTGCCGGAGGACACGCGGCCGATGATGATCCGCCTTGCCGAGCACGCCACCACTCTGCTGCGCGCGCCGGTCACCGCGCGCGTCGCGCCCATCTCGCTTCCCGACGGTCTGAAGGCCGTGACGATGACGCGCGACACGCCGTGGGGCCACTTCCCGTACGACGGGTTCGTCGATCAGTCCGAGCAGTTCCTGATCGTCGGCTTGCGCGGCAGTCTGAAAGAGGCGCCGGAGAAGACGCTGCGCGATCAGCTCGGCGTCAGCAATGGCGCGCGGCGCGGAAATCCGAAGGCGAAGAACGAGATCATCGAGCTGTCCGACTTCGAGTGCCCGACCTGCGGGAACGCGCACAAGAAGCTCGAGCCGCTGCTCGAGAAGAACATCTCGAAGGTCAACTACGTCCGGCTGGACCTCCCTCTGTTCGAGCATCACGAGTGGGCGTTCCCCGCGGCGATGGGTGCGCGCGCGATCCAGCGCGTCGCGCCGGAGAAGTACTGGGATTACGTGAATACGATCTTCGCGAACCAGCAGCTCCTGAAGAAAGAGAACATCGACGCATTCATCAAGAACTTCTGCACGGACCACGACATCAACTGGGCCGCGGCCGAGAAGATCTACGCCTCACCGTCGGAGCGCCAGGCCCTGCTCGACCAGGTCAGCCGCGCCTTCTCGGCCGGCATTTCGTCGACGCCGACCTACATCATCAACGGCGAGGCCATGGGCTTCGGCCCCGAAGGCGAGTTCACGATCAACAGCGTGCGGAAAGCGATCGGACTCCCGCCGGTGAAGATCGCGTCGGTCCCTGCAACGAAGAAGAAGAACGGCGCGGCGAAGCAGTGAGGGGCGTTGCAGCGCCTTGCGGTCGCCGCGTGATGCACGTTGTGACCGGAACCGCGTGCATTGAATTGTGTCGAACAGTCGGCAAACACGTTGGCAGTGATCGCGCAACACACAGCAGCGTAGGTCGCCAGCGCCAGTTGCACGACACGTCGACGCTTCGTATCGAAGCGACTGTCGCGCCCACCGCCGATTGCGAACCGCAGTAGCCCGCAGGACTATCATCCGGAGCGGAGGCAGTGCCGAATGCTCGGGCCGTTCGCAAGAAGATGATCGTCCTACTACATGCCGTTATCATCTTCGCATCCGCAACGACAGCCAGCGCACAATGCGTCAGTGCCGCTGACCTAGTGAAGCAGGTCGCGCTCGCCATCACCACCAATCGTGCCGAGCGTTTGAGCGGCCTCGGAGTCAGTTTGTCGGATCTCGTGTACCTTGAGAATCCGCAGCACACGATCCAGCCGTACGACCCCGCGGACACACGATTCGGCCAAACCGTTCGCGATCTCCTCGCAACGAGAAGCGGGCCGGAGTATCCGGAGGCGGCTCTCGTATCGTTGAGCAATCCTGACGCTGAGAATCGCAGCGACGACAAGGACGCACGTCAATTCAATATCGATGTGCGCAGCGGCATTCAGAAGAGCGCAGCGGCACTCGCGAAAAAGTATACCGGCTGGGAAATTGTCTCCGCCGCCGTGGGT
Organism: Thermoanaerobaculia bacterium; assembly: GCA_036390755.1. Classification (GTDB taxonomy): domain Bacteria; phylum Acidobacteriota; class Thermoanaerobaculia; order Gp7-AA8; family Gp7-AA8; genus DASVHS01. The sequence goes on along the minus strand of DASWBH010000476.1, from coordinate 6,924 downwards.
GACTTGAGTGAGGAACAAGCAATCGAGGGAATCGCACCCGCAGTCGACGTATATCGCGACAGTGAGATCAGACTGATCGGCCCCAGTCATCGCAAGGAGACGTTGTACGTGCGGGAGCTGTGGCGAGTCGGCGCGTGCTGGAAGATGGCAGAACTTGACGTGAGCGAGATTCCATTCCAATCTCGCAAGACGGCGGTGTTATCAGGCCCTCCGCACGAGGTCACATACAGACCCGCAGTCGAATTCTGGATGGCATCCGCACTCCATGAAATCAAAGTATCGGTTTCACGACGGCTTCAGATGTTCTGGATATCCACTGGCGATATGGCGCATATCAATCGCACGCCGCTGTCGGAGATCGCCGATCCTACCGATCGACTGAACGGTTTGAAAAAAGCAGTCGATCAAGTCGTTGCCGAGTGGAAGCTGCAACCATATAAGGTCTCGCGAGAAGACGAGCTCGATACACCATCATGGCTGTTTGGCGCGCTCACGGGCTCAAACGCGGAATCGTTTGCTGTAGCGTCTCAATGGTGGTCAGCGAACCGATCTCGCGTGATACTCGACAGCACGGGCAATGCCTTAGCCGTGAAAAGCGGACAGTAGGCGCCGAGGTCCGATGATCGAGTGCACTAGCGGCAGAGCGAGTTTCCGCGATGCTTGTTCGCTCGCGATCAGTTCGACGGTCTTCTGCGATGGCCGCTTTTGTTTGTACTCAACCCGCGCGAAGAAGTTCGGATGCACCCACGTCGAACGGAATAACGGATCAGCTTCAGTGGCCGGAGCTCGACATCGACCTATCGCTTGAATCGATCGAGCATCCCGAGAGGTTTCCGCTCTTCTTCGACCGCTAAAACCCGAAGCTCAACTTCACGCCGTAGCTTCGCTGCTCGGCCTGATTCGCTTCGACGGCGAGGCGGAAAATGACGAGATTCACCTGCGCGCCGGCCGTGTAGCGAGTGATCGTCGAGCGGTCCGTTAACGTGATCTCAGGCGTGCGCGTTGTGGCCGGAATGTTGCCCGTCGCGTTGCTCCGCTGTTTGCCGATCGCGCCGTATGGAGTGATCGGCCCGAAGCCTTTGCCGAGGAACAGCTCGAGGCCGTAGGTGTTGAGGTTGTAGACGTCGATGCCGCGCAGGGTTGCGTAACTGCCGCGCAGCGCGAGCGTCGGCTTGACCAACCCGCCGTTGATCACCGGCACATCGAGTGAGCCGCCGAGGATCGAGCCGTTCGTACCTTGCACTTTCGCGTACGACGCGGCGATTGTCGCTGCGCTCAAGCCTTTCGACGCGACGAGGCGCGGCACCGCGACGTAGTTGCTGCCGACGGTGAAGTCCTTACCGACCGCGCGCTGCCAGTATGTCGCGTTCGGATCGATCTTGACCCCGGTCGCCGCGATTCCGACGTCGAACCGGAGCAGTCCGCTGGCGCCCGCCGGCTGCACCGGCGAAGGGAAGATACCCTGCGCGATCAGGCGCGAGAACTTCTGAAAATCCGCTTCGGTGATCGCAGGATTGAAGCTGATGTCCTGCGCGCGCAGCGGCAGCGCCACCGCCATCAGAAGAGCTGCGAGATGAACTCGTTGCTGAGCAGAAATCCGGAGGGACTGAACGCCACGCGCGGCCCGCGCTGCTCGAGCCACCCATCCCGCAAGCCTTGAACGATCCATTCCGTCCCCTCCTGTCCGCACAGTGCTTCGAGCTCCGCATAGTGTATGCCGGTCGTCTGCCGCAGCTGGAGGAAGATCGTCTCGCGGCGGACGTCGTCATCCGTCAGCCGCTCAGTGAAATCAACGGCATTCGGCGACTGCGCGATGTAACGGTGGATGTCGCGCGTGTTTGCGAATCGTTCACCGTTGATGAACGAATGCGCGGCCAGGCCGAAGCCGCGGTACTCACCGCGCGTCCAGTAGCGCAGGTTGTGAATGCACTCCTCGCCGGGCCGGGCGAAGTTGCTGATCTCGTATTGACGCAGGCCGACACGCCCGAGCCGGTCGATTGCGTCGACGTACATCTCCGCGACGAGCTCGTCCTCCGGCAACACCGCACGGCCGCGCGATACCTGAACGCGCAGCGGCGACTTCTCTTCGAGGTCGAGCATGTAGACGGAGATGTGGCCGACGCCGAGCGAGGTCGCGATGTCGAGCGTCTCCGCGAACGAGTCCGCGGTCTGATTCGGAATTCCGGCGATGAGGTCGAGGTTCGTGCGCACGCCGCTGCCGACCGCGAGCGAGACCGCTTCGCGCGCGCGATCGGCACCGTGAATGCGCCCGATCGGCAGAAGCTCCGCGTCGTGAAACGACTGCACGCCGATGCTGATGCGGTTGACTCCCAGCTCGCGCCACGCCGCGATCGACTCGGAGGTGATGTCCTCGGGATTGCACTCCATCGAGAACTCGAAGGGACGTCCTCGGTCCTCGGTCCTCGGTCCTCGGTTCACCGCATCCGTGATCTTCTCCAGATTCTCGATGCTCATCCGCGATGGCGTTCCGCCGCCGAAGTAGATCGACTCGACCTCAACCGAGGACCGAGGACCGAGGGCCGAGGACGCTTCCCGCACGACCGCATCGGCATACTCATCCTGCAGCCCGACATCCGTGCTGATCGCGAACGCGCAGTAGCTGCAATGAGTTCTGCAGAACGGCAGATGTATGTAGAGCCCGAGCGTCAAGAGGTCGTCCTTTATAATCTCGAAGATGTCCGAAGTCCCCGTTCCGGAAGAAAAATCCACCCGGCGCCGCCCTCGCCTCCTCTGGACGCTCCTCGGAGCGATGGTGCTCGTCGGGTTGCTCCCGCTCGTCATCTCGCACTACTTCCTGATCGGGATCAACCGCGACTCGCTCGAGACGCTCGAGAAGAAATACCTCACGCGTTCCGCCGTCGGAATCGCGACCGACATCCAGAACCTGCTGGCCAGCAACACGCAGCAACTCAATGAGATCGCCGGAAGCATCCGAATCATGAGGAAGGCCCTGCCAGCGGGCACGGACCCGTTCACCTATGCCGCGAAGACGTCGTGGATCGGCGATTACATGACGCCGGACAGCGACCTCATCGCGTTGCGCGTGCTCAACGCCGCGGGTCAGGGAGCGGAGGCGAAGCCGGCGGCGCTCGACAAAGCGGTGCTGCAGGACATGGACGCGGCGCGGCAGGTCGCCCTCACCGGCCAGCCGTCAGTGGGAACGTTTCAGTCTCTCGGCGCGCTCAACCAGCCGGCGGTCGTCATCGGAGTCCCTGTTACTGACGGCGACAAGGTCACCGGCACAGTCGTCGGCCTCGTCAGCCTGCGCCGTATCGCCGATCGCATTCGCGAAGAAGGCAAAGGCGACGTCACCGCGTTCCTCGTCGATCGCAGCGGCAACGTGCTGATCCACAGCGAGCCGGCCGTGGACGTTCAACATCCAAACTTCTCGAACCTGAAGATCGTGCAGGAGTTCGCGAAAGCATCCGTGCGCCTGACCGAGTCCTACACCGACAACAGCACCGGCCGCCCCATCCGCCTCCTCGGCACCGTCGCGCCGGTCGGCCATCCCGAGTGGGGCGTGGTCGTGGAGAAGCCGGAGGCGCGCGCGTTCGCGTCGGTCAACCAGATGGTCCGCGCGACGATCCAGTGGGGCTCGATCGCCCTGCTCCTGGCGATCGTCGCGGCGATCTTCTTCGCGTCCGGAATCGCGCGGCCGATCCGCGTGCTCGCCGAGCGCACGCGCGAGATCGCGCAGGGCAAATATCAGCAGCGCGTTGAGCTGCGCACGCACAACGAGATCGGCGACCTCGCCGAGAACTTCAATGTGATGTCGCAGTCGATCGAGACCGCGGTCGATCAGCTGAAGAAAGCTGCGCACGAGAATCACCTGCTGTTCATCAACTCGATCCGGATGCTCGCGGCGGCCATCGACGCGAAGGACCCGTACACCCGCGGTCACTCGGAACGGGTGGCGCGCTACTCGATCGCGATCGGAAAGAACCTGCATCTGCCGGATCGCGACATCCGCAATCTCCGCATCAGCGCTTTGCTGCACGATGTCGGAAAGATCGGCATCGACGACCGCATCCTGCGCAAGCCGGGCGCGCTCAGCGACGACGAGTTCGAAGTGATGAAGCAGCATCCGGCCAAGGGCGCGGCGATCATGAGCGGCGTCATCCAGTTGAGCGACTGCATCGCCGGCATGAAGTACCACCACGAGAAATGGAGCGGCGGCGGATACCCGGACGGCCTCGAGGCTGAAGCGATTCCGATGCAGGCGCGCATCGTGGCGATCGCCGACACGTTCGACGCGATGACGACGAACCGCCCGTACCAGAAGGCGATGGAGCTCGGCTACGTCGTCGAGAAGATCAAGAGCTTCGCCGGAAGCCGCTTCGACCCGCGCGTGGTCGACGCCTTCGCGCAGGCGGTGAAGCGCGGCGACATCCAGATCGAAGAGCAAGTGCGAGGGGCGGCCTGATTCACGTTCTGCTTTCGATCCTGCTGGCCGCCTCGATCTCGCCTGCTTGTGACCGCGCCGCCTACTACATCGCCCTCGGCGACTACACGCGCGCGCTGCGCCAGCTCGACGGCGTTCGCGCCGCCGGTGGATCGAACGCGGCGAACGAAAATCTCCGCGGTCTCGCGCTGATGCTGTCAGGCAGGACGCCGCAGGCGATCGATGCGTTCGATCGCGCGATCGCGGCCGATCCGACTCTCGTCGAGGCGCAGTTCAACCGCTCCGTCGCGTTGCTGCGCGCGGGCGATTCGGTCAAGGCGTCGGCGGGATTCGAGAAGATCGCGCTCGACGAGCACAACCTGCTCCGCGCGACCGCCGCCTACCACGACGCGCTCGCCCTCGATCGTCTCGGCCGCACGGCCGACGCGCTGGTCTGGGCCGATCGCGCGCTGGCGCTCGACAACAACTTCGATGCGGCGATCCTGCTGGCGTCGTCGCTGCGCGAACGAAGCGGACAGATCGAAGCCGCGGCGCGCGGCTACCTCACCTACCTCCGTCGCCACCCCGACTCGACCGTGGCCATGCTTCGCCTGGGCGTCTGCGCACATCGCGCAAACCGTCTCGACGTCGCGAAGACGTATCTGCAGAAAGTCGTCGCCGCTGCGCCCGATTCGCGCGAGGCAGTCGAGGCGCGCGAATTTCTGGTCATGTGGGAGTGAGGCCGGATGTACCGCACGATCCTCGACGAGCTTCTGTCCACGACCTCCGGCGCCTTCGCCGCGCTCTTTCTCGACTACGAAGGCGAGACCGTGCAGCTCGTCTGCGACCGCGATCTCAGCGACCACGACCTCCGCATCGTCGGCGCCTACCAGGGCATTTTCCTCGGCCGCCTGCGCGAGATGTGCGCGAAGGCACGCATCGGCACGCCGCATCGGTTCAAGGTCGACTTCGAGCACCTGACCGTGATGAGCAGCGATCTGAAGGACGGGTACTACCTGGTGCTGCTGCTCGACGGCCGCGCGAATGAAGGTCTGGCGTGGCGGCAGCTGGACAACTGCAAGGAGAAGTTGATCGCGGAAATGTGAGCCGTCATTCCGAGCCGCGAAGACGGCGAGGAATCTGGGAGGGGGCGATTCCACCGCCCGGATTCCTCGCGCTCTGCGGCGCTCGGAATGACATTACTCAACGTTTTCCAGCGAGCCGAGGATCGACTCGATGCGTCCGCGAATCTCGGCGCGCTCCTGCTCGAATTCTTCCAGCCGTGCCTTCAGCTCATCGCGCTCGCGCCGCAGCTCCTGAATCAACTGCACCGCGCGGTCGACGCGCTCGCTCAGCCGCGCCAGGATCTTGTCTTCATCGGTTCCGCCGAGCGGTATCTGTTGTTGTGATGTCTTCTTCTTCAATCGAGTCTCCTACGACAGCAACTTCACCGGCAGCAGATCGGCGACGCGCGCGGCGAGTTGCTGATGCAGCTGCCCGACTTCGTCCTGCGTCAGAGAACGGTCGAACGCCTGATACCACATGCCGAGGGTCGTTTTGATGGTGTTCTCTTCGCCGTCGGGGATGAAGCGGTCGCGCAATCCGACTTCGTGCAGGTAAGGTACGTCGAGCGACCGGATCGTCTCGATGAGCCTTTCGTATTCGAGGTCGCGCTGATGCGTGAGCGCGAGGATCATCGGAATGCCGGGGAAGCGCGCGACGGGCGCCATCTTCCACTCCGTCATCGACCCGAGGAGCGCTTCGGTGTCGATCTCCGCGGCGATGACGTCGCCTTTGATCCCGAACCGTTGCAGGATTTCGTTCGAGAGGAATCCGACCGTCGCGATCGCGCGATCACCGTGACGCGCAACCGCGCGGCGTCCGTTGCGAAGCCAATCCGCATCGGATGCGCCGAATTCGAGGTCGACGTGCAGCTTCGCCGCAACCTGCTCGACGACGCCCTTCACGTCGAAGAAGTCGACGGGCCGCTTCGCGTCGCCCCAGTGGCTCCCGACCGCGCCGTACATCACGATGCCGATGCGGCGACGCTCGCGCACACTGTCTCCATCGCGGTGATACGTCCGGCCGACTTCGAAGAGCGCGCCGTCGCGAGTGCCGTACGACCGGTTGTATGCGGCCGTCTCGAGCAGACCGGGAATCATCGTCAGCCGCATCGCCGCGATGTTCTCCGTGAGCGAGTTCGTGATTGCGACCGGCTGCTCGCCCGTGAACAGCGCGTTGGACTCCGGATGAATGAACGAGTAATTCACCACCTCGGTCAAACCGCAGCCGGCCAGGATGTTGCGGATCTGGTCCTCGGCGTCGCCGATCAGATTCGGGCGCGCATCACCCGTCGTGAGCCGCGGCAGGTACGCCGGAACTTTGTTGAGGCCGAAGAACCGCAGGACCTCTTCGATGAGGTCCATCTCTTCGTGAATGTCGCCGCGATATGTGGGCACGACGACTTCGATGCCGTCGGCGGTCGTCGTTGTCGCAAATCCGAGGCGGCGGAAGATGTCGAT
>DASWBH010000475.1:0-2375 GCA_036390755.1 Thermoanaerobaculia bacterium | reverse complement strand
GATGTTTCGGATACCGGCCGCGCAGCTCTTTGCGCACATCCTTATATGTCGTGTTCCAGAAGCTGCGCAGATCGCGCGTGACCTGGACGGGCCGGCCGTTCGGCGCGAGCAGCTCGAACGTGACCGGAGTCGAACCGATGCTCGGCGTCTCGGCGAGGCCGAACAGTTCCTGCAGTTTCACCGACGCGACGATCGATCCGTCGTCGCGATACTGCAGCTTCGCGCTGCGGCCGCTCGGCAGTTGCAGCGTTGCCGGTCCGGGGCGCGCGACTTCGGCGCGCTTTTTCGGAGCGGCGCGGCGCTGCACCTGCTGCTCGTGCAGGACGATGTTCATGTAGGACCTGCGCTCGATTACGCGGACGAAATCGCCGTCGATCTCCTCGACGAGCTCGCGCCGCGTTTCGCTCAGCCACTCGCGCTCGATCGGCACGACGCGGTACACGACGTCGCCGCGCACTTCCAGCGCGACGAAGAAGTCGCCGAGGGTGTGCTCGATCTCGCGCGCGAGCGTCGCGCCGGTCCCGGTAGCGAGGAGCACACGCGGGGAGAGCGGCTCTCGGCGCATGGCCACGCGATCGGGATATCCGGCCAGGATCGCGCGGCGGAACGACTGGTCGTCGATGTGCCGCGAGTACGACCGGCCGAGGATCCGTTTCACGATCTGCGTCAGGTCGCGCTGCTCCGTTTCGGTCGCCAGCGCGATCGCGTCGTCTGCTCCATTCGCCGCGAGCACCACGCGCGCGAGGCGCGGATGCAGCGGCAGCTCGCGAATCTGTTCGCCGAGTTGCGTGAGCCTTCCGCCGCTAACGGCGCCGATCTGCTCGAGCAGATTGATCGCGCTCGTGATGCGGTCCTCCTGCGGGCGCTCGAACCATTCGAAGGTCGTCGGATCGCCGCCCCACGAAATGATGTCGAGCACGGGCGAGGCGAGGTCGACGCGCCGTATCTCCGGCTCGCGCTGCGGGCGAAGAAGCGAGCGCTCGTCCCACAGCCGCGTCACGCGGCCAGGCCCGGTCCGTCCGGCGCGTCCGGCGCGCTGCTCGGCGGAGTCGCGCGCGATCCGCTCCGTCACGAGGTGATCGACGGCCGTGTCGGAGTCGTAGCGCAACACTTTCTGCAGACCGGAATCGATCACGTCCGTCACGCCGTCGACCGTGAGCGACGTCTCGGCGACGTTCGTCGCGACGATGACCTTTCTCGTGTCCGACGGCGCGAGCGCAGCCTCCTGCGCGTCGACGTCCAGCGTTCCGTGCAGCGGCAGAACGCGCGCGTCGACGCCGCGCAGATCGGCGATCGTGTTCTCGATGTCGCGAACGCCGGGAAGAAAGCAGAGGACGTGACCGCGCGCGGAAGGCAGCGCATCGCGAACGGCGCGCGACATCGATACGCCCGGCGCGTAGCGCATCTCGACCGGAAACTGCCGCGCGCCGATCGTGATCACGCGTGCGCCGAGAAAGTCGGCGAGCGGCTTCGTATCGAGAGTGGCGGACATGACGACGAGCGCGAGGTCGTCGCGCGATGCGGCGGCCTGCTTCGCCAATGCCAGCGCGAGATCTGCGTGAACGCTGCGCTCGTGAAACTCGTCGAGGATCACGACGTTGAAGTCGCTCAGCAGCGGATCGGATTGCAGCCGCGCGGTCAGAATGCCTTCGGTCGCGACGAGGAGCTGCGTGTCTCTCGAGAACCGCCGCTCGAACCGGATCTGCCACCCGATTTCCCCACCCACCGCCCACCCGCGCTCCTCCGCGATGCGCCGCGTGAGCGCGCGCGCCGCGACGCGCCGCGGCTGCAGCAGGATCGTGCGGCCCAGCGCGGTCAGCGCCGGCGGGATGCGCGTGGTCTTTCCGGATCCGGGTGGTGCGACGACGATCGCGCGCCGCTCGTTCCTCACGAGCGCGAGGATCTCGTCGATATGCCCATCTACGGGAAGCGGTTGCATCGTTCGGGCACGGTTCACGCTACTTCTGTAGAGCATGGCAGACCAGCGCATCAATCACGAAGACGACACGATCGACTACACGGCAGAAGGCAGCACTCCGGCGCACGAGAAGAAGGACAGCACCGACGCCGGCTACGACGAGGCCGCGCACAGCGGACCGAGCCGCTACGGCGTTCCCGAAGGTGAAGGCGGCGTGTTCGGCACGACCGGCGGCGGCACGAGCGAGAAGGGCTTCCACGTCGAAGAGCGTCCGGCCGTGTACGAAGGTGGCGGCGACGAGTCAGGAAAGACGTCCGGGAATCGGGGGATTACGAAGCGGACGCCGGGGACGGGCGAGGAGTGATCGTCACGCGGTGAGCGTCGCGGGTCGCGTACAGATTCGGCGACCGGACGTGTTTCGCTAACGCGCCCTCACAGATTCGGCGGGACCTGAACT
>DASWBH010000474.1:0-7695 GCA_036390755.1 Thermoanaerobaculia bacterium | reverse complement strand
GCAGCGGGTTCGAACGATTCGGCGACACGTTTGCCGAAGCGCGATTTGAGTCCATCCGACGTAATGACGAACACGCGGCCGCGAGAATGCAGCAGCGAGCCGGCGCGGCCGAGGATGTTCCGGCCAACGTAGACCGGATACGAAGCGCTGGCCTGGTTGATCGTGATGAACGGATCCATCGGCAGCGCATAATAGCGGCATGCGTCACGCGGCGCTGTTGCTGCTCGCCGCCGCGACCGCCTGCGTACCGGCGGCACCTCGCGAATCGTTCGCCATTCCCGGTCACGAGTCGGCAGAGCTCGCGCAGTCGCTCGGCGGCACGCTGTTTCTCGACAGGCCGGTGGGCGGAATCGTTCGGGTCTCGCTGCCGGATCACGACCTGACGGTCGTCCGTCCGTTCGGAGGTGCCGGATCGGGTGATGCCATTTACGGAGTGAGCGGACCCGATCGCAAGGGCCGCCTCGTCCTGCTGCAGCCTCACGTCGCGTCGCGGTGGACGATGCGCATCGACACCGTTCTGAAGGTCGTGAGCACGAACGGCGAATCGGTCCTGCTCACCCGGCCGGGCGATCCGCTCTGGGATGACACGATGACGCACCCGGCTTTGTCGTGGTCGGGCCGCGTCGCGGTCGTCAGCAAGTCGCGGAGCGACGGCCGCCGCTACCGTTTGATTGAGCACGGCAATGTCGAGGTGTGGGACCTCGACACCGGCGCACATCAGGAATTCGCCGTCGATGCAGCCGAATGTCCGCCGTCATGGTTTCCTGACGGCCGGCGCATCGCGTTCGCGCAGGTCACGCGCGACGGCAAGTCTGTGAACTACAGGACGCTCATTCTCGATACGGAGAGCGGCACGACCACACCTCTGGCCGACGGTGGCTTTCCCGTCGTATCGACCGACGGCCGGACCGTGACCGTGAAGCGGGGGCGCGAGTTCGCTCTCCTCGACGTCGCCTCAGGCGCGAGCACGCCCATTCGGCTCCCCGGCACTGTCTTCGATCCGCCATTCGCCGTCGTCGACAGCCGCTACGTGCTCTATCGCGCGCGGCCGACCGAAGGCGTCGCCCCGCAGAACGAGGGGTTGTTTTCGTACGGCCGCGCAATCAAATTGGTGGATGTGCAGACCGGCCGTTTTGCGACAGTCTTCGCCGACATCTCGAACCTGACGGACGTCACCGGCGTCTACGCGTTCAAGCCTTGATCGCGATTCCGAGCTCGTCGAGCTGCTTCTGGTCCACGGCGCTCGGCGCTTCGCTCATCAGATCCTGCGCGCGTGCGGTCTTCGGGAACGCAATCACGTCGCGCAACGACTCGGCGCGCGCCATCAACATCACGATCCGATCGACTCCCAGGGCGATGCCGCCATGCGGAGGTGCGCCGTAGCGGAACGCTTCGAGCAGGAATCCGAATCGCTCCTTCGCCTCCTGCTCGCCGATGCCTAGCGCTTTGAACATGCGCGTCTGAAGCTCGGGGCGATTGATGCGGATGCTGCCGCCCCCGAGCTCGAGTCCGTTCAGGACGACGTCATATGCGCGCGCCATCGTCGCGCCCGGATCGCTCTCCATCTTGTCGACGTCCTCGAGCGCGGGCGACGTGAACGGATGATGACGCGCGAACCAGCGCTGGGTTCCTTCGTCCCATTCGAAGAGCGGAAAGTTCGTCACCCAGAGAAACTTCCACGAGTCCTCGGGAATCATCCCCTGCTCTTTCGCCACCCTCACGCGCAATGCGCCGAGGACGTCCCAGACGGTCTGCTGTTTGCCGGGGACGATGAGCGCGAGATCGTTCTCCTGCGCGCCGAGCGCGTTGCGCAGCGACTCGAATGCGGCGTCGTCGAGAAACTTCTTGATCGACGAGCCGCGCTGGGCGTCGAACTTGATCCAGATCAAGCCGCCTGCCCCGAGCTTCTTCGCCTCGTCCGTGAGCGAGTCGATCTGCTTGCGCGAAATCGAGGCGCCGCCGGGCACGACGATGCCGCGGACGGTCACGGCATTGCGGAACGGCTCGAACGCCATCGCCTTGGCAGGTCCGGTGATGTCGACGAGCTCCATTCCGTAGCGCATGTCCGGCCGGTCGATGCCGAAGCGATCCATCGCCTCCTGCCATGGCATCCGCGGAAACGGCGTCGACACGGGAATGTTCGCCAGCGGAAAGACCTCCGCGAACATCCCTTCGATGAGCGCGAAGATGAACTCCTCGTTGATGAACGATGCTTCGATGTCGACCTGCGTGAACTCCGGCTGGCGATCGCGGCGCAGATCTTCGTCGCGGAAACACTTCACGATCTGGAAGTAGCGATCCATGCCCGCGACCATCAACAACTGCTTGAAGATCTGTGGCGACTGCGGGAGCGCGTAGAACATGCCTTTGTGCACGCGGCTCGGCACGAGGTAATCGCGCGCGCCCTCGGGGGTCGACTTCGTGAGGATCGGCGTCTCGATCTCGAGGAAGCCGTTGCGGTTCATGTAATCGCGCACGGCGAAGGTCACGCCATGGCGCAGCACGAGGTTGCGCGCGAGCGACGGCCGTCGCAGATCCAGCACGCGATACTTCAACCTCAGCTCCTCGGCCGCATCGATCTCGTCGTCGATCGGGAACGGGGGCGTGTCGGCGCGGTTGAGGATCTCGATGTGCGACGCGACAACTTCGACGTCGCCCGTCGGAAGCTTCGCGTTCTTCTGCGACTCCGCGCGTTCCTTGACCTCGCCGTCGATGCGCACGACGTACTCGCCCCGCAACTCTTTCGCTGCCGCGACGACGTCGGCTGGGACGTACTTCTGATCCGCGACGACCTGCACGATCCCGCTGCGATCGCGAAGATCGACGAACACGAGCTCGCCGAAGTCGCGCTGCTTGTGCACCCAGCCGTTGAGGGTGACCTTCTGCCCGAGGTTCTCTTTGCGAAGTGTGCCTGCGTACGTGCGATTCATGTTCTCAAATACTCGTTCTTGTATTCGACGTACCCGCGCCAGGTGCGGTCGATGCGCGCCAGCTCGTCTTTGGTGAGCTCACGCTTGACGCGCGCGGGAATGCCGACGGCGAGCGTCCGCGGCGGCACTTCCGTCCCTTCCTGCACGACCGCGCCCGCGCCGACGATCGCCTGCTCGCCGATGACCGCGTGGCTCAGCACCTTCGCTCCGATGCCGATCAGCGCGCCGCGATGAATCGTGCATGCGTGCACGACGGCCGAATGTCCGATCGTCACCTGGTCGCCGACGAGCGCCGGGCCGGCGTTGTGCTCGACGTGAACGACGGAATTGTCCTGGATGTTCGTGCGTGCGCCGATGCGGATGTAATGGATGTCGCCGCGCAGAACGACGCCGTACCAGATCGACGAGTCATCGCCGACTTCGACGTCGCCGATGACCGCGCAGTTGTCTGCGAGAAACACACGTGCGCCGATGCGCGGTTCTTTCCCTGCGTACGGACGGACGATCATTGGCCGCGGACTTTAGCAGCACCGCGCTATCGCCACAAACGCCACGTCGCCGCGCCCCAGATCAGCGCGAACAGCAGCGCGGCCGACGCGGTGCCGATCGTCGCGGGAACGGCGCCGAATCGGTCGGCGGCCAGTCCGGCGGCCAGGCTCGACACGCTCATCGTGAGCGTGACGAACCCGTAGTCGGCGGCGAATACGCGGCCGCGGATGTAATCCGGGGTCTCCCGTTGCAAGCCGTACGTGGAGACCTGCCACGACGCGCCGCCGCCGAGGTGGGCAACGAAGATGGCCACGAGACCGACGGTGAGTGTCGGAGAAAGCGCCAGCGCGCAGTAGCCGCCGCCGAAGAGAAGCACGCACCAGACGATGGCGCGGTACTGTGCGTCGTCGCCGCGCACGATTGCGCGTATCAGAAACGGTCCGAGGAGAGCGCCCATGCCTCGCGCGGCAAAGAGAAGGCCGATGCCGAGCGCACCGGCCTTGAAGACTTCCTTCCCGAAGACGCTCAGCATCGCGACGACACCGGCGGCGACGCCGTAGCCGCCTTTCGTCGTCAGCAGCGCGAGCACGCGCGGGTGAGCGCGAGCGTACCGGAACGTCTCGCGAATCGATTCGACGAGCGGCGGCTGTTCATGGTGCTCCGCGCGCGCTTCGGAGAATGGGGTTCGCATCCGCCAGAGGACGAGCGCCGAGATGAGGAAGCTCACCGCGTCGACGACGAACGACACGTCGCGCCCGAGCGTCGCCGTCACGAGTCCGCCGATCGCGGCGCCCGCAGCGAGCATCGTGCCCCACGTCGATCCCATCAGCACGTTAGCCGGACCGAGCTCCTCCGGCCGCACGATGTTCGGCAGCGAGGCCTGCGACGCGGGCTCGAAATACGCCGATCCGATCGAGATGATCACGACGCCCGCATAGGCGAAGGGCAGCAGCGCCGGCGTTCGCGCCAGCAGCGGCAGAAGACACGCGCCGGTGCGGACGACGTCGACGAGGATCATGATCTTGCGGCGGTCGACCCGATCGATCGCGTGCCCCGCAATCGGCGTGAAGAAGAAGATCGGTAGCGACTGGCAGAGCAGCATCAGCGACGCGAGCGTCGCCGAGCCGGTGAGTTGCAGGACAAGGTCGAGCAGCGCGACGGTGAGAAACCAGTCGCCGCCGAGCGAGATCAGAGTGCCGATGTAGAGGAGGCGAAAGTCGCGGTTGGTGCTGAGAAGACGCCAGTACATCGGGCGCGCCAAGTTTATGCTGAGCGAAGCGAAGCATGAACTCACGCACGTTCGTACGTCAGAAACGAGTACGGATACGGATTCCGCTCATCGGCCTCGTAGTGCTCCGCGTCCACGAGCTGCCACTCGTTCACGTCGTCGAACTCGGGAAAGAACGTGTCGCCTTCCGGCTCGGCGTGAACGCGCGTCAGATACATGCGGTCGGCGCGATGGATGGCCTGTTCAAAGACGCCGGAACCGCCGCCGATGAAGATCTCGCCGTCGCCCGCTGCTTCCGCTTTGCTGATCGCCTCGTCGAGCGATCGTGCGACCGCAACACCCGGCGGCGCGTAGTCAGGACTGCGGGAGATCACGACGTTGACGCGGCCCGGCAACGGCTTCCCCACCGATTCGTATGTCCGCCTTCCCATCAAAAGATGATGGCCCGTCGTGAGCTGTTTGAAGCGCTTGAGGTCCGCGGGCATGTGCCACGGCAACTGGTTGTCGCGGCCGATGACGTTGTTGTTCGCGAGCGCCGCGATGATGGAGATCGTCATACGTGCCTTTTGTCATTCTGAGCCGCGAAGACGGCGAAGAATCTGGGAGGCGGAACGCACCACCGCCCAGATTCTTCGCGCTCTACGGCGCTCAGAATGACATGCGTCATACCGCGATCGGCGCCTTGATGCTCGGGTGCGGATCGTAGCTCTCCAGTGTGAAGTCGCCGAAACGGAAGTCGAACATCGACTTCACGTCGGGGTTCAGCTTCATCGACGGCAGGGGCCGCGGCTCGCGTTCGAGCTGGAGCCGCGCTTGCTCGAGATGATTGCTGTAAAGGTGCACATCGCCGAACGTATGAATGAATTCACCCGCGCGCAATCCGCACACCTGCGCGACCATCATCGTCAGCAGCGCATAGGACGCGATGTTGAACGGCACGCCGAGGAACACGTCGGCGCTGCGCTGGTAGAGCTGGCAGGAGAGCCGGCCGTCCGCGACGTAGAACTGGAAGAGCGCGTGACACGGCGAAAGCGCCATCCTGTCGAGCTCGCCGACGTTCCACGCGCTGACGAGCAGCCGTCGCGAGTCAGGATTCCTTTTGATCTCCGCGATGACGTTGGAGATCTGGTCGATGTGACGCCCGTCGGCTGCCGGCCAGGAGCGCCACTGAGCGCCATAGACAGGGCCGAGGTCGCCGTTCGCGTCGGCCCATTCGTCCCAGATCGTCACTTTGTTTTCGTTCAGGTAGCGGACGTTCGTGTCGCCGCGCAGGAACCACAGCAGCTCGTAGACGATCGAGCGCAGATGCAGCTTCTTCGTCGTCAGCAGCGGGAACCCGGCGTTCAGATCGAATCGCATCTGGGATCCGAAGACGCTGATCGTGCCGGTGCCGGTGCGATCGGTTTTCTTCGTGCCGTGATCGAGGATGTGGCGGACGAGTTGAAGATATTGCTGCATGACTCATTTTAGCTTGTCGTGTCATTCTGAGCCGCGAAGACGGCGAAGAATCTGGGCGGCGGAAACGCGCCCCCTCCCGGATTCCTCGCCGTCTTCGCGGCTCGGAATGACAGTGTAAGATTCACGCCCCTGATGGAGTTTCGCAGTGGCATTCTCCACATCGGCGGCGTTTCTGTCCTCGATCTCGCGGAGCGGTTCGGCACGCCGCTCTACGTGTATGACGCGGCCGTCATCCTTCAGCAGATCGAAAAGGTAAAACGCGCCTTCGCCGATCTCCCGTTCCGCCCGTTCTACGCGATGAAGGCGAACGGCAACCTCGCGCTGCTGCGGCTGATTCACGAGCACGGATTCGGCTGTGACGCGGTTTCGCCCGGCGAGATCTTCCTTGCGCAGCATGCGGGCTACGCGCCGGAAGAAATCTGGTTCACGTGCTCGAACGTGTCGGACGAAGATCTGCGCGCAATTCCCGACCCGCGCATCGTCGTCAACGTGAACTCGGTCTCGGAGATCGATCGCTGCCTCGCGCTGGGCCTGCCGAATCCGATCGCGCTCCGCGTCAATCCTGACGTGGGCGCCGGGCATCATCACGATGTCGTCACCGCCGGCGGCGGAGTGAAGTTCGGCATCGACCTGGCCGAAGTGAACGACGCCCGAATGATCGTCGAGGATTCCGGACGCGAGATCGCCGGCATTCACGCACACATCGGCTCGGGCATCGATGACGTCGATCCGCTCGTCGACGCAGCGCTCCGCCTTCTCGAGATTGCGCCTGACTTCAAGAACCTCCGCTTCATCAATTTCGGCGGCGGCATGGGCGTGCCCTACCGCCCCGCCGAGCGCGAGTTTCCGATCGACGACTACGGGCAGAGGCTGGCGGCGGTCGCGGCGCCGTATCTCCGCTCGCACAGATTGACGGCGATTCTCGAGCCCGGCCGCTTCATCGTCGCGCCTTCGGGCACGCTCGTCGCGCGCGTGACGGCGAAGAAAATCAGCGCCGGGACCGTGTGGGTCGGCTGCGATACCGGATTCAATCATCTGGTGCGTCCGTCGAAGTACGGCGCGTACCACCACATCATTAACGCTACGCGCGGATCGGACGCGGCGCTGCGCGCCAGCTTCGACGAGTCGCAGATGAACGAAGAGGTCGTCGTCGCCGGAAATCTCTGCGAGTCGGGCGACGTCTTCACGAGGACCGTCGAAGGACTGGCCGTCACTCGCAAGGTCAACGCGATGAGAGTCGGCGACCTCATCGCCTTCTGCGACGCCGGCGCATACGGCTTCTCGATGGCGTCGCACTACAACGCCCGGCTGCTTCTGCCGGAGGTGCTCATCAGCGATGGCCGGCCGCAGCTGATCCGCGAACGCCAGACGTTTCAGGACCTGATCCGAGGAATGGAATGAACGTCCTTTCGAGGGTGGTGAGAAATCTCGGCGTGGGCGGGGCACTGCTGCTGATCGGCTCCTGCGCATCGACTCCAAACAGAAACATGCTCGACCTGAAGATCACCAATGGCCGGATTATCGACGGAACGGGCTCGCCGTGGTTCCGCGGCGACGTCGGTGTGCGCGGCAACACGATCGTGTCGATCG
>DASWBH010000473.1:0-19504 GCA_036390755.1 Thermoanaerobaculia bacterium | reverse complement strand
CGCACTCGCGAGGCAGGGGAACGACCTTGTTGCTGCGCATCGCGTAGAAGCCCACCGCGGCCCCGTCTCGATGGAGCCGCGAGCGGAGCCTGTAGTTGAGCGGCGAAGGATGGATCGCAATTTGCGGCAGCGCGGCCACGTCGAACTTGCCGATGCGCCGCAGCGACTCCGCGAGAATCCGCTGCTTCGCTTCGAGCTGCCTGTCGAGCCGCAGCGCCGTCCAATCGCAGCCGCCGCACTCCCCGGCAACGGGGCACGGTGCGGCGCGGCGCCACGGCGACGGCTCGACGATGTGTACGAGATCTGCCTTTGCGTATCCTTTCTTCACCTCGTACAGACGCACCAGAGCGAGGTCTCCGGGGAAGACGTTTGACGCGAAGATCGGCAAGCCGTCGACGCGCGCGAGCGCATCGCCGCCGGCGACGAGCTCTGTTGCGCGAATCGTCACTTCGTCGCCCGGCTGCATCGCGCGATTGTAGGATCACGCGATGCGAATGCGGCTCGTTCTCGTCGCGCTCCTGGTCGCCTGTTCGAAACCCGCCCCGTACAAAGGTCCCGACGTGACCCTCGGCGGCAAACCACGCGCGAGAGTGGTCATCATGACGGAGGCGCTCGTCACGAAGGAGAGCGGCCCGAAAGAATCGCTGGCTGCGTTCGGCGAGTCGTACGCGTTCAACCCGGCGGCGATCGCGGTCAATCAAAACGAGCCGACTGAAGTGGTGTTCTGGAACCTGCAGGCGGACGACGAGCACGACTTCATGCTGCTCGACTCTCGCAATCAGGTTGTTCTGAAAACGAAGATTCCACCGCTCCGCAAGCCATCGTTCACGTTCACCTTTCACCGCGCCGGAGTCTTTCGCTTCTACTGCACGGTGCATCAGCCGGAGATGTCCGGCGCGTTCGTGGTGGTCGCACATCAGGCGCAACGTTGATGTGATAAAACTCCGCGCCCTATGAAGGTGCACGAATATCAGGCGAAGGAGATTCTTCGCCACTACGGCGTGCCGACGCCGCGCGGCGAGGTCGTCGCCACGCCTGACGAAGCGCGCGCCGCGGCGAAACAGCTCGTCGGCCGCGTCGTCGTCAAAGCGCAGATCCACGCCGGCGGCCGCGGCAAAGGCGGAGGCGTGAAGCTGGCGAAAAACGCCGACGAAGCGGCCGGCCTCGCGAAGCAGATGCTCGGCATGACGCTCGTGACGCATCAGACCGGACCGGAAGGCCGCGTCGTGCAGAAAGTCCTCATCGAGGAAGCCCTCAACATCGACAAAGAGCTCTACCTCGGCATCACGATCGATCGAAAAATCGGGATGCCGGTCATCATGGCGTCGAAGCAGGGCGGCATGGAGATCGAGGAAGTCGCCGCGCGCGATCCGAAAGCGATCCACCGCGAGCCGATCGACGCCGTCCTCGGCGCACAGCCGTTCCAGGCGCGCGCCGTCGCGAATGCGCTCGAGCTCAAAGGCGATCCATACAAGAAGTGCATCGATTTCGTGCAGAAGCTGATGCGCGCGTACATCGAGACCGACGCGTCCCTCGCCGAGATCAATCCCCTGCTCGTCACGAAGGAAGGCGACGTCGTCGCGCTCGACTGCAAGATGAATTTCGATGACAACGCCCTCTTCCGCCATCGAGACATCATGGAGATGCGCGATCTCCACGAAGAGGATCCGCTGGAAGTCGAGGCGTCGAAGTTCGGACTGAACTACATCAAGCTGGACGGCAACGTCGGCTGCATGGTCAACGGCGCCGGGCTGGCGATGGCCACGATGGACATCATCAAACTCGCCGGCGGCGAACCGGCGAACTTCCTCGACGTCGGCGGCGGCGCGAGCGCGGAGCAGGTGAAGAACGCGTTCCGCATCATCCTCAGCGACAAGAACGTGAAGGCGATCCTGATCAATATTTTCGGCGGCATCATGCGCTGCGACCGAATCGCCGAAGGCGTAGTGAGCGCGTCGCGGGAGATCGGATTGCCGGTGCCCGTCGTCGTCCGGCTCGAAGGAACCAACGTCGAGCTGGGCAAAGAGATCCTCGCGAAGTCGGGCCTGCCGCTGATCACGGCGGACGGGATGGGAGACGCTGCCCAAAAAGTAGTCGCGGCCGCGAAAGGGCAGAAGTAATGGCGATCTGGGCAGACAAGAAAACGCGCGTCATCGTGCAGGGCATCACGGGGCGCGAAGGAACGTTCCATGCGATCCAGTGTCGCGACTACGGCACGAACGTCGTCGGCGGCGTCACGCCGGGCAAAGGCGGCACGACCCACGAAGGATTCGCGGTCTTCAACAGCGTCGAAGAAGCGCGCGAGAAATCCGGCGCGAACTGCTCGCTGATCTTCGTCCCGCCACCCTTCGCGGCTGATGCGGTGATGGAGGCGGCGGACGCGGGCATCGAGCTGATCGTCTGCATCACCGAAGGCATTCCGGTGAACGACATGCTGAAGGCGCACGACTTTCTGCGGAAGTCGAATTCACGGCACGCCGCCGCCGGCCAGTCGCCATCGCGCCTCATCGGACCGAATTGCCCCGGAATCATCACGCCCGGTCAGGCGAAGATCGGCATCATGCCCGGCCACATTCACAGTCCGGGACCGATCGGCATCGTCTCGCGATCGGGAACGCTGACGTACGAAGCGGTCGGACAGACGCGCAAGATCGGTCAGTCGACGGCGGTCGGCATCGGCGGCGATCCGCTGCCAGGAACGAACTTCGTCGACTGCCTCGGCGCGTTCGAAGCCGACTCGCAGACCGAGGCGATCATCATGATCGGCGAGATCGGGGGAACGGCGGAGGAAGACGCCGCTGCTTACGTGAAGATGAACGTGAAGAAGCCGGTGGTCGCGTTCATCGCAGGACAGACAGCACCACCGGGACGGCGGATGGGCCACGCCGGCGCGATCATCAGCGGCGGTAAGGGAACGGCGGCGGAGAAGATGGCCGCTCTGCAGGGCGCAGGCATTCACGTCGTGAAAGCGCCTTCCGACATGGGCAAAATGGTCGAGCAGGTCTGGCGACGGCGCTAACGTTTCAACTCTCGACGCCCGTCACGCTGCTGGTTCTGATCGGCGGCGGCGAGTTCTCGTTCGGCGAGACGCGCGCGATCGACGAGTTCCTCATTTCGCAGATGCCGCGCGACCGCCGCACCGTCGCATTTCTGCCGACGGCATCCGGCTCCGCCGAATACGCGGTGCACATCGCCAGGTACTTTCGCGAGATCGATCCGGGCGTCGACACGATCAACGTTCCCGTCTACCGCGGCCGCGACAACCGGCGCCAGAAAAGTCTCAACATGATTCTCTCCGCAGGGATGGTGTATCTCGGCGGCGGCGTGACGAACAACCTGCTCGCGACGTTGCGCGAATCGCCGGCCGAGATGGCGCTTCGCGACGCGTCGACAAACGGCGCGGTGATCGCCGCGATCGGCGCGGCGGCTTCGTCCTTTGGCGTGCACGCGCGCGATATGCACGGCGGCGGTGCGCTCGACGGCCTCGGCTGGTTATCGCGCACAGTGATCGACAGCGGTTTCGATGCCGCGGAGGATGTCGCCCTGCGCCGGCTAATGTCGCTGAGCGACGTCGACATCGGAGTGGGAATCCCGCCGGGAGTCGCGCTCGCGATTCGCGGCGACGGCTCGACCGAGATCATCGGCGAAGGCCGGATTGCGGTATTTCGCAAGCCTGCTACGTCATCCTGAGCCGCGGATCCCCCGCCCGGATTCTTCGCGCTCTGCGGCGCTCAGAATGACGAGCCGTGGCTTGTAAGTTGCAGCCTGCCGAGCACGCTGGAGGTGTTGCATCAGCACCATTGAGAAAGATAATCGGGCAGCCGAAGAGGCGCTCACGCTCGAAGAGTTGCTGCGCTTCTTCAGCGTGCTGTCGCACGACCTGAAGTCGCCGATCTTCGCAGTGGATGGTTTCAGCGAACTGCTGATCAGCGACTACCTCGAGCGGCTCGACGAAGAGGGCCAGGACTTCCTGACGCGTATCCGGTCGAGCGCGCAATACATGAAGCGCGTCCTCGACGACATGTCGCACATGGTCAAGCTCCTTGGCCGGCCGACGACGAAGAAGCCGGTGCCGCTTCGCGAGATCATCGAAGAGGTCCTTCTCAAGCACAACTTTCAGATCGAGGAAGGCGGCGTTCACGTCGAGATGCCGCAGGACCTTCCGACCGTCAACGTCGATCCCGAAAAGCTGCGCGAGGCGCTCGGCGCGATCGTCGTGAACGCGCTGTTCTTCACCGATCGCGCGAAAGGTGAGCGCCGCATCGACATCGAACACACGCAGGAAAACGGCGGGCATCGCATCTGCGTTCGCGACAACGGAATCGGCATCGATGCGCGCTACGCGCAGCAGATCTTCGAGCTGGGCGGTGTGAGCAAGCTCGACAAGCAGCGCGGCGGCGGGCCCGGTTATGGCCTCTTTCTCGCGAAGCGCATCATCGAGGAACACGGCGGAACGATGAGCGTCGACTCGCAGCCCGGCGAAGGCACAACGATCTGCTTCACGCTGCCCGCTTAGCGGACCGACCTCACAGCTTCTTCGGGCGTTGCGGACGCGAGCTCCAGATCCGGCGGCAACGGCTCCTCACCGGGCATCGCGATGATCCGGATGTCGACGTGACGGTCTTCCGCCACATCCACGCCCAGCGCGCGAGCAGCGGCCTGGGAGAGATCGAGACAGAACTTCTTGACGTACGGTCCGCGATCGTTCACGCGAAGCCGGATCTTCCTCCCCGTCGCGCGCGAGCGAACTTCGACCCAGCAGCCGAGCGGCAGGGTCAGATGCGCGGCGGTGAAGCGCTTGTTGCGAAAGGTCTCGCCGTTCGCAGTCAGCGTTCCGTCGAGTGAGGTCGAGTAGTAGCTCGCCAGGCCACAGAGCCGGTGCTTTGCCTCGACAGTC
Source organism: Thermoanaerobaculia bacterium (assembly GCA_036390755.1). Lineage (GTDB taxonomy): Bacteria > Acidobacteriota > Thermoanaerobaculia > Gp7-AA8 > Gp7-AA8 > DASVHS01. The sequence continues at coordinate 14,607 of DASWBH010000473.1, read as the reverse complement.
GCGTATCGCGCGAGGCGCGCGGCGATGGGGTTGACCGTCGACAGCGGCGGATCGATCGCGCGGCAGATCGGCACCGGCGAGACGGTGTTTTCGTCTTCGCAAAGGCTCTGGGCCCGTGCGGCCGGCAGGAACATCAACATCGCTAAGGCTGAGGCCGTCAGAATGCGCATGAGCATCGCATTCTAAGCGGTTATCAAGGTGCGCGCCCAGTCGCGCTCGCCAGAAGTTGAAGAGTATCTCTAACGCTAGACACATCAATAATTTGTATATTCCGGGACTTTGGTCTCCCGCTTGCAAATAATTGATCAGCAGCAGGAGGAGATCATGTCCGAGTTGAAGACCACCCGTCCTTACAAGGAGCGATTCCTCGACGGCTTCGACCGATCGCAGCTCCGGCAGGAGGTGCAGAAGGTCAAACCTCGGTTCAATCTCCGGAAGAAGTACCTCACCTGGGCCCTCGGCGCGACGCTTGCGGTGGGCGGCATCGGCGCGCCGCTGAAGGTCATTCACGACTCACAAAACCGGCTCGAGCATCGCGGTCCGCAAGGTCCGCAGGAGCCGGCGCCCCAACAGCCGCAGCAGGTTCAACAGACTCAGCGGCAAGCTCCTGTCGATCAGTCGCTCGCCGGCGATCTCCGGGACGCACAGAACATCGCCAACGAGGTCGCGGGCGGAGTTGCCGCTGCGGCCAAGGGCGTCGAACAGGGTGTGAAGCAGGCCGCCGAGGTGCCGATTGCGGCAGTGGTGGCGGCGCCGTCTGCGGTAGCGCAGGCTCCGCAGCAGATCGCGCAGGCCGCGGAAGACGTGAAGGCGCAGTTCTTCGCGAAGGAAGTGCCGTTCGGCTCGATCATCTACCAGGAAGCGCAGAAGAACAATTTGCGGCCCGAGCTCCTGGCGGCGATCGTTCAGCAGGAATCGAAATTCCAACCGACCGCGCGCTCGATCATGGGAGCGCAGGGTCTCATGCAACTCGTCCCGAAAACCGGGCGGTGGATGGGCGCGTCGAACCTCATGAATCCCGCGCAGAACATCATGGCCGGCGCGAAGTACCTGAAGTACCTGCAGGACCAGTTCAACGGCAACGAGACGAAGGTCATCGCCGCGTACAACGCAGGTGAGGGGAACGTGCGCCGGTTCGGAGGCATCCCGCCGTTCAGAGAGACGCAGAAGTACGTCGCGAACGTGCGGAACTTTCAGCGCCAGTACTCCGATCGGGCGACGAGCCAGGTCGCGGACCTCTCGCGCTGAGGCGCGGTTGATTGTGGTTCAATGACCGCCGCTTGTCCGGCATCAGGTTCGTCATCGGCGTGATCATCATGGGCGTGATCGTTCCGGTCACGCTCTTTCTTCTGCTCGATCTGCAGAATCCGATGCAGCTGTTCACGCTCGCCGCGACGACGTTTCTGGCGTGGGGAGTCGGCGATCTGCTGGCGACGATTCTCGAAAAGCCCCGCCTGCGGGATCGATCGCCCGGACACGCGCTCCGTGAAGATCTGGAACGGCGGTCATCCGAATAGGTCGCGCTCCACGCTTCTGCGCTCCGCGCCTTGTTCCTACGTCCAGTCGTTCATCTTCTTGAGAAGCTGATCGATCGTCAGCAACTTCTCGGCGCCGTCGGAGTCGCGGCGGAAGACTGCGTGATACCAGCCCTTCATGCCGACCGGCGTGTACGTCTCTTTCCCCATTCTCAAACGACCGCCTGAGACGAGCTTGAGGAACACCTGCTCGTACGCCGATCGTGTCAGTCGCCGGTCGGGGAAGGGAACCGCATAGCTGTTCTTTCGCCTCTCGCTGCGTTTGCGGCGCTCGCGCGGCGGTTTCCCGTTGACGAGCGACATGCCGCGGCGATCGACGTACTGGCCCGTGCGCGGCGGGACGAGTTTGCCCGGCGTGTCGGCCGTGCGTCGCGAAAGCGTCGATTTCGGTTTGCGCCTGCCGGGGAGCGCCACGATGGGGCGCGCTTCCGGCGCGTCGAGCAGCGAGACCTGCTTCGCCTTCGCCGTCGTCGACTCGCGGATGGCACGCTCGCGCGGCTCGAACGCGCGTACGCTCGACATCTCGGCGAGGTGGCGTTCGCGCTCGCGCTCGCGGTCGGTGACGAACTCGTCGATCGAAAGCCCGCGGAACGCGTCCCGCTGCGAGCGCAGCAGGTCCATCTCCGCTTCGTAATTCTTCAGCTCGTGGATGACGCTGCCCCAGCGGCAGAGGTGGCCGACATCCTCGTATGCCGTCGGACGGTCAATGAGATCGAGGAGCGACGCCGCGCGGCCGGACAGAATCGCAAACAGCAGGCGGAAGCTGAACGGATCGGAGTAGCGGCGGATCGAGTGGCGGAAGTACCAGGCGACGTCGCGCGCCATCTCGCGCAGCGATTTCTTTTCGCCAAACTGCGTCGTCCAGATCGGCGCGTCGATGTTAGACGTGTATGGGCTTTGCGGATAATGGAAATCCTTGGTAAGCCATCCTTTTCGCGTCGTGTGCTTCCCGGGAACGACCCCGGCCACCACGGGAATCGGCAGCTTCTCGAGCATGGAGAGCTCGTAGCTCGGCCAGGTCATCACTTCGCGGACAATCCCGACGATGAGCGTGGCCGCCGCGATCATGAGTCCGGGATCAGGCGTGAAATCGACCGTAACCTCGATCCGCGCGCCGCGCGGCCGCACGCCGACGCCCGTCGAGCGCCGGTTGGATGCCACGACCATGACCGGCACCGGCAGCATGTACGTGAGCAGAAGCGCGAGCGCCTTCTCGTTCCGGACCTTTGTCTGTTGCCGCTTCGGGATCTCGTACGAAATGTTGTAGTGGCTGCTATACGCCTTCAGACGGACGGTGTGGCCGTTGGCTTTCTCCCACTTGGTGAGCTGGTCGCGGACGAAACCGATCTGTTCCCAGAGGTTACGCACCATGCGGGCTGTGCTGTGCGGCGCGAGCTCGATCACCGGGGTGACAACTTCGATGACGCCGCGGTCGAAGTAGACGGCGCCGCCCGTGGGCAGTTGCAGCGAAGATTTTTCGCGCGGCAACAGGGGCCGGTCGATGAAGGCGCCGGGATGCTTCCAGAACGGCTTGGGATCGATCTCGACTTCATCGAGCCAGACGTTGAACTCCGACTCCATGCCGATCACAGGCATTCGGAGCGTTGTCCGCGGCTTCAGGAGCCGTGGCTCTCTGAGATCGTCTTTCCAGTCTCGTGGCGGCATGCAATTCCGGGAGTGGACTTCGGATAGAGAAACTGCAGTGGCAACCTAAGCAAACGGCAGGCCGACGGCAAGGGCTGCCGAACGGAAATTAATCGGGTTTTCCGGCCGGTTCCGCGGGCGCCCGCCGTTCTTTTCTGCGTCTCTCTTCGAACGCAAAGCGGGGGCGGTTCTCCTGCGGTTGCTCCATGCGGTCTTCGCTGATCTCACGGGGGATCAACGTGATGTAGCCGAGGTCGATGTGGACGTGATCGTCCGCATTGTTCCCGGTGACATGACCGTACGGGAGCACCGAAATGTCTTCGCTCAAGTCTTCGGCGACGTCGTTGAACTTGTCGATGACCTCTTTTGTCTTGAGGATGTTCGTTCCGATCCGGTAGACGTCGGCCGCCGTTCCCCACATGTGAGTCGTCGCGCTGCCCGAGAGCTTGTGCGCGGGCGAGCGATAACCGCCGTTGACGGCGATGTGCACCGACGCGCCGACGGCCGCGCGGAACTGCTCCAGATAGAACGCGAGCAGACGGACCGCGCACGGCACGTATCGGGGGAACTGCTGAAGCCGCGGCGCTTCTTTCAGATCGACGAGCGTGAATTCGTTCAGTCCGAAGTGCGTCGTGAGCATCGTCTTGACCGCGGAATCGTGCGACTCGATCTCGTAGAAATAGCGCGGAAGGCGATGCCGGCGGCCCTGCGAGTCGCGAACCATCTCGCCGGGCCGGATCGCCGACCGCAGCTCATCATCGAGATCGAAGGCGTCGACGACTTTGAGGACCTGAGTCTCAGGACTGCGACTCATAGATGGTTCCGGCGAGTGCATTGAAGATGTCGCGCGACACTTCGGCGACGGCGGTGCCCCGGCCGGTCTCCGCGTGAAACTGCGTGAGAATCACGAGCACGTATGGCTTCCGTCCCTCCAGATACACGATACCGGCATCGTGGTGCACGGTCGAGATGTTCCCGGTCTTGTGCGCGACGCGTGCGGCTTTCGGCAGCCCCGCAGGAATCCCGCTGCGGTACTGCTGATCGAGCAGAATCTTGAGCATCTCGTCGCACGCCGGTTGTGAGTAAGCCTTGCCGTCGGCGATGAGCCGCAGGAGTTTCTGCAGGCCGTTCGCGGTGACCTCGTTGTTCAGGCCAGCGTTGAACGCCGCCTGATCCTCGACGCCGCGCAGCACTTTCACGCCGTCGATCTCGAGCTCGTCGAGAGCCTGCTGGATCGTGGCGATGCCGACGACTTCGACGAGCAGGTTCGTGGCGAGGTTGCTGGACCTCGTGATCATCCAGTACGCGAGCTCGCGGACGGTGAGCGTGCGGCCGAGGTGGCCGTACACGTCAGGATCGGCATCGCGGCCGAGGTCGAGCATGAACGGCTCCTGGTTGACGATGCTCGTGAAGCGGTTGCGGATGTGCACCGGCGCGTCGAGCTGCAGCTCACCGCGATCGACCTGGCGAAAGACTCCGAGGAGCACCGCGAGCTTCATCGTTGACGCGGCGTGGAAGTAGTGGTCCGCGTTGTACGCCCACTGGATGGTGGTTTCCGCGTCGTAAAACGAAATGCCGAGGTTCTCCAGGTCATGCTCCTGCCGGATCTTCAACACGCTTCGATACAGCGATACCTCGGACGCCGCAACGGAGTCGCCGTGCGGTGCGGGCGGGGGTGGAAGCTTGTCCTCTGCCTGGCGTGCCTTCAGTGCCATCTCGGACGAATGGTAAACGAATGCAAGTTTGTTGCTACCGCCCTTGTGCGCGGAGCCAGCGGCCGATGCGTTCGATGCCGCCGCCGATCTGGTCGAGCGTGGCGGCAAAGGAAATGCGGACGAATCCCTCTCCCGCGCTGCCGAAGGCCACACCCGGAATGACGAGAACCGCGGCGTCGGAGGCGAGCGTCTTCGCAAAGGTGAGCGTGTCGCACGACGGCACCGGCGCGAACGCGTAGAACGCGCCGGCCGGCGGCGGAACCTTCGCTCCGAGCTCGTGCTCGATCGAGTGCAGCGCCGCTTCACGCTGCGTGCGCAGTTGCGAGCGGACGTTCTCGAGCCACTCGGCGTTCCATTCGGCGTTGTCGAAGATCATCTCCGCGAGCGCCTGCGAGAACACCGACGCGCACGTGGCGATGTACTGATGTGCGGTCACGATCGGCTTCATGATCTCTTCGCGCGCGATCGCCCAGCCCAGGCGCAGGCCGGTCATGGAGTGCGACTTCGACATGCCGTTCACGACGATGGCGTTCGCCGACCGGCCGAGCATCGACGGCGGCGCAGCGTCGAACCACAGCTCGCGGTACACCTCATCGCTCACGACGAGCGCTCCGCGGTCCTGCGCTTCGCCTGCGATCGCGGCGAGCGTCGCGTGGTCGATGACTGCGCCGAGCGGATTCGACGGCGAGTTCACCACGATCAGTTTCGTCTTGTTCGTGAATCCGATCTTTGCCGCGTCGAGCGTCCAGCCGGGCGGGTCGAGCTCGTACGGCACCGGTGTCGCGCCGCAAATCCGCGCGATCGTCGCGTACGAGATGAAACCGGGATTCGGCACGAGGACCTCGTCGCCCGGGTTCACGTATGCCTGAAAGATCGCATAGAGCGCCTCCTGAGTTCCGGCCGTCACGCACACTTCGGTCCTCGGGTCGTACGTCGTGCGTTCCGCGATTTTCTTTCGCAGCGAGAGCTGTCCCGCGTTCGGCGAGTAGCGCCAGGGCACGGCTGTGGCGCGGCGCGCCATCTCACGCAGCGTTTCATCCGGCTCGAAGTTCGGCTCGCCGATGCCGAGGTTGACGGAGAGCGGCGTGGCCAGGGCGTTGATCTGGCGGATCAGGGAGAGCTCGATGCCGTGAAGGCGTTCTGCGGGATTCATGAATCAGTTGCTAGTGACCAGCAACTAACGTAATGCTTCTTCCAGCGCCGTCGATGCATCGGTCTTCTCGTCGCGGTACTTTACGATCATCGGCGTATTGATCTGCAGATCGTGCGTCTCTGCGAACGCGCCCTTCATTTTCCGCGAGCCGGGCACCACGACTGCGCCATACGGAATCTCGAGCGGCCGATCGGGCGTCTTGCGGTACACCTGGCCGCGCACGACGTCGTACACGGGCGTCGAACCGGTGATGACGACGCCCGCGCCGATGACCGCTCGCGTGCGCACGATTGTTCCTTCGTAAATTCCGGAGTTGCCGCCCACCACCACGTCGTCTTCGATGACGACGGGCACGTCGCCGACCGGCTCGAGCACGCCGCCGATCTGAGCGCCGGCGCTCAGGTGGACGCGCTTGCCGATCTGCGCGCACGACCCGACGAGGGCGTGCGAGTCGATCATCGTGTCCTCGTCGACATACGCGCCGACGTTCACGAACGCCGGCGGCATCACCACGACTCCTCGGCCGACGTACGCGCCGCGGCGAATCGACGAGCCGCCGGGAACGATGCGGATTCCGTCCTGCACGTGGAACCGCCGCGGCGGAATCGTGTCCTTGTCGATGAACGACAGCGATCCCGACGCGAACTCCGCGAGCACACCGAAGCGGAACGCGGCCAGGATTCCCTGTTTCACCCAGGCTTGCGCCTGCCACTCGCCGGCGTCGTTGCGAACGGCCGCGCGGATCGTTCCCTTTTCGAGATCGGTGAGAAGGAGATTGATCGTCTTGACGGCGTCGATGCGGTCGGCTGTCTTCAGCGAGGCGACGCGTTCTTCGATCGTCACCATTTACAGCAGCTCACATTCGCGAAGGATCGCCTCGAGCTTCTTGCGGTTCACATCCGTGATCGGCGCGAGCGGAGGCCGCACGAAGTCATTTTCAAGGATGCCCATCATCTTGAGCGCCGCCTTGGCCGGGATCGGATTCGACTCGATGAAGTTGCCGACGAGCAGCGGCATGAGGCGATTGTGAATCTCCACCGAGCGCTCGTCGACCATCCGCCGCATCAGGGCGGGCACTTCATTGCTGGCGACGGAGATGATGCCGTCGCCGCCCATCGCCAGCAGCGGCAGCGTCCACACGTCATCGCCGCTGAGGACGAGAAAGCCTTTCGGACGGTCGCGCAAAATCTGAAGGATCTGCTCCATGTTGCCCGACGCTTCCTTGACGCCGATCACGTTCGGCAGTTCGCTCGCGATCTGCACGGTCGTCGCCGCGGTCATGTTCACGCCCGTTCTTCCGGGCACGTTGTACATGATCATCGGGAAGCCGCTCTTCCTCTTCTGAACGGCTTCGGCCTGCAGTCCGAAGTGGCGGCGCAATCCGTCGGGCGTCGGCTTGTTGTAGTACGGCGTAATCGTCAGCAGGCCGTCGGCGCCGAGGTCGATGGCGATGTTGGCCAGCTCGATGGCTTTCGTCGTCGAGTTGCTGCCGGCGCCCGCAAGCACCGGAACGCGGCCGTGCGCGCACGTCACGACGATCTCGACGACGCGGCGATGCTCGGTCTCACTGAGCGCCGGGTTCTCGCCGGTGGTGCCGCACGGGACGAGGAAATTGACGCCGGCCTCGATCTGGAAATTGACGAACTTCTCGAGCGCGCCTTCGTCGAGCGCGCCGCTCGATGTGAACGGTGTGACGAGCGCGGTTCCCAATCCACGAAACTTCATGACATCACCATCTCTTCGAAGCGGATGAGGCCTTTGCGGCCGCGGACGAGGTCCGCTGCGAGGAGCGCGCCGCGCGCGAAGCCTTCGCGTCCGCGGGCGCGATGCGAGATCTCGATGAGGTCGTCAGGTGAATCGAAGAACAGCGTGTGCAGGCCGAACTCGCTGCCGACGCGCGAGGCGACGATCTGCGGCTCGAGCTTGCCGCCGCTTCCGTCCTTCACTTCGCGCGCGATGCGAATGGCCGTTCCGCTCGGCGCATCTTTCTTCTGAGAGTGGTGTCGCTCTTCCATCCCGGCGGCGTACTGCGGAAAACGAGCGAAGAGCTGGCCCGCCCGTCGTGCAAGCGCGAAGGTGACTTGCGCGCCCGGCGAGAAGTTCGATGCGTAGACCGCGCCGATGCCGGCGCGCTCGACCTTGCTGCGGATGTCGTCGAGGTGATCGTTCCAACCCGTCGTGCCGATGACGAGCGGCACGCGGTGTCCGCACGCAAGCTCCACGGCGTGATCGACGGCGCTGGCGTGCGAGAAGTCGATGACGACTTCGGCGCCGTTCATCTCCGGATTGCGGTCGACGTCGAAGATCGCGGCGATGTCGTGTCCGCCCTCGCGCGCGACCTTCTCGATCGTCTTTCCCATCTTGCCGTAGCCGTGGATGGCGATTTTCATACGTCGCGCGCCGACGTCTCGAGCACGTGCTCGAACAGCGCCTGGTGAATCTGCCGCACCGCTTTGTCGGCGTACTGCTCGTCCATGGCGATCGAGAAATTCAGTCCGGACGTTCCCAGCGAGAACATCGACGCCGGGATGCCGCGCAGCGCTTCGAAAATGCGCGCGCCGACTTCCGAATCGGCCATCAGGTTGCGGCCGACGACGGCAACGATGCACTGGTTATCGATCACCGTCGCGTCCGCAATCGGCGCGAGCTTCTGCACGAGCGCCTCGAGATTCTGTTTCTCGTCGATCGTGACCGACACCGACACTTCCGACGTCGTGATCAGGTCGACCGAGATCTCGAGCTGCTCGAAGATCGCGAACAGCCGCGCGAGGAAGCCGTGCGCGCCGAGCATCTTGTTCGACGTCATGTGCACGATCGTCACGCCGGTCTTCACCGCGATCGCGCGCGGTCCGTGGCCGACGCGCGTGTCGCCCTCGGCCGTGACGAGCGTGCCCGGGCTGGCGACGTTGTGCGTGTTGAGCACGCGCACCGGAATGTTCTGCTCGACCGCCGGCGCGATCGTTTTCGGGTGCAGCACTTTCGCGCCGAACCAGGCCAGCTCGGCGGCCTCGACGTACGAGATGCGCTCGATGACCTTCGCGCCCGGAATGAGACGCGGGTCGCACGTCATCATGCCGTCGACGTCGGTCCAGATCTGGATCTCGTCCGCGCCGATGGCGGCGCCGACAATCGCCGCGCTGTAGTCGGAGCCGCCGCGGCCGAGCGTCGTCGTGGCGCCGTCGCGCGTGCGGCCAATGAAGCCGCCCATCACCGGAATGAGATTGCGCTCCACGATCGGCAGCAGCACGCGACGCGCCGCGTCGCGCGTCTCGTCCATCAGCGGGCTGGCCTCGCCGAACCTGCTGTCGGTGATCACGACTTCTTCGGAGTCGACGTGCTCGCCCGGAACAGCGCGCATCATCATCGAGTACGCGAAGAGGACGGACGACAGCTTCTCGCCGATGGCGACGACTTTGTCCTTCGCCCGCGCGGTGATCTCGCCGAGGAGCGCGATGCCGCGCAGGATCGTGTGGATCTGGTCGATGTGCTTGTCGAGCTGCTTGGTGAACGCCTCGAAGAAGTCGATCTTCTGCTGCACGAGTTGCAGCGCGACGTCTTCGTGTCGCTGCCGGACGCCGGCGATGATCTGGGCCACGCGCTCGGCATCGCACGCGCGCGCCGCTTCCGTCGCCGCGACCAGCTCGTTCGTCACGCCGGCGAGTGCGGAGACGACGACGATCGGACTGAGGTGGCGGCGCTCTTCGACGATGGAGATCGCGTTCGCGACGCGCAGCGCGTCGCCGACCGAGGTGCCGCCGAATTTGATGACGATCACAGAAGGCCCTTCGCCTCGAGCATCTCCGCGTTCAGCAGCGCCGCACCGGCTGCGCCGCGGATCGTGTTGTGAACCAGCGCCACCATGCGGATGTCGAGAATGGGGCACTTGCGAAGGCGGCCGACGGAGACGCTCATGCCGTGCTCGCGGTCGCGGTCGAGTCGCGGCTGCGGCCTGTCATCCCCCTGCACGTAATGCAGCGGGCGCCTCGGCGCCGACGGCAGCTTCATCATCTGCGGCTCCCCCGTGAAGGTCTCGATGGCGCGTTGAATGTCGGGTAGCGCCGCGCGGTCGCGCATCGCAAGCGAGATCGTCATCAAGTGCCCGTCGATCGTCGGCACGCGATTGACCTGCGCCGAGATCGTGAACTCCGCCGGCACGAATCGCGACTTTTCCCAGCGGCCCAGAATCTTCTTCGGCTCGCTCTCGATCTTCGCTTCCTCGCCCGAGATGTACGGGATGACGTTATCGAGGATCTGGTACGACGTGACGCCGGCATAGCCTGCGCCGGAGATCGCCTGCATCGTCGTGACGTGGAGCGTCGTCAGGCCGAAGCGTCGCTCGATCGGAGCGATCGCCATCGCCAGTCCGATCGTCGAGCAATTCGGGTTCGTCACGATGTAGCCGCGCGATTTGCGCCGCGCCTGCTGGTGCTCGACGGCATCGATGTGATCGGCATTGATCTCCGGGATCAGCAGCGGGACGTCGTCGTCCATGCGGTGATTGCGCGAGTTCGAGACGACGACGGCGCCGCGATCGGCGTAGAGGTCCTCCGCTTCGCCCGCGACCGAGGAATCGAGCCCGGAAAAGACGAGCCGCGATTCGAGATCGGCGCCGAGCTCCTTGACGGTCAACGCTGCCGCGTCGTCCGGGAGAAGCGTGTCGAGCCGCCAGTCGGCCGCCTCCGCGTACGTTTTCCCCGCGCTGCGCTCCGAGGCTACGACTTCGTGAAGCCGGAACCAGGGATGGTGCTCGAGGAGCTGGATGAAACGCTGGCCGACCGACCCGGTGGCGCCGAGAACGGCGACCGGAATGCGCTCGGTGCGGGCCTCGCGTGAGGTTGCTGGCAACGACTCGACTTGGGTCATGGTTGAGTCCCCTTGCAAGAAGTGATTCTAGAATCATCGGCGTGGTCGGGTCATTTCAGGCGAAGCGTCCCCGCGAGGGGCTGATCACGGTCGAGGAGGCGCAGGCGCGCGTTCTCGCCGAGGTGGAGGCGGTCGAGGCGGAAGAGGTTGCGCTGGCCGATGCGCACGGCCGCGTGTTGCGCGAGGACGTCACCGCCCCGGCCGACGTGCCGCCGGTCGACAACAGCGCGATGGATGGCTACGCCGTTCGGGCGGCCGACGTTGCCGGAGCGAGCGACGCGTCGCCGGCAACGCTGCGCGTGATCGGAGACATCGCCGCAGACGCCGACGCGCGCGTCACCGTGACGGCGGGAACGGCGGTCCGCATCATGACCGGCGGCGCGATTCCCGACGGAGCCGACGCCGTCATTCAGGTCGAGCAGACAGACGCGGGCAGCGATCACGTCCAGATTTATCGTTCCGCGGAGAGCGGAACGAACCTGCGCCGTGCCGGCGAAGACATGCGCGCCGGCGACGTTGTCCTTCGCAGCGGGATTCCGATCGGGCCGGGCGAACTGGGCGTGCTCGCCACGATGCGCAAACAGCGCGTTCGCGTCGGCCCGCAGCCGAAGGTCGCGATCCTGTCGACGGGCGACGAGATCGTGAGCGGCCGCGTCGCGAATTCGAATTCGTACGCGCTGGCGGCGCTCGCACGCGAGGCGGGGTGCATCGTCACCGTTCTCCCGGCGGTCCCCGATGATCGCGAGGCGACGAAGCGCGCCCTGCGCAAAGCGCTCGAGCTCGACGTCGTCATCAGCTCCGGCGGCGTGTCGCAGGGCGCGTACGACTTCGTGAAGGAATCGCTCGAGGAGCTCGGCGCCGAGACGAAGTTCTGGCAGGTGCTCATGAAACCGGGCAAGCCGGTCGTCTTCTCGCGCGCCGGAAGCCGCTTCGTCTTCGGGCTGCCCGGCAATCCGGTGTCGTGCATCGTCGGCTTCCTGCTGTTCGTGAGGCCGGCGCTGCGAAAGATGATGGGACTGACGTCGAATCTTCTGCTGCCGGCCGTTCACGTGCGCGCCGCCGTTCCGTTCTCATCGCGCGGGGACCGTCGCATGTACTTCCGCGTGCAGGTCATCGCGCGCGACGGAGAGCTCTTCGCCACTCCTGCGAAAGCGCAGGGCTCGGGCATCTCCACTTCGATGATCGGCGCGAACGGGCTGGCATGGCTCGAACCGGGCGAGACGCGGATTGATACCGGTTCGTCACTCCCGGTCCTGATCTTCGCTCCGCTGCTGAGCGAGGAGTGGCGCACGATCCGCTAAAGCCGGACGCGTGACCACCATCGCCATCGTCTGCGGCTACGACCTTCATACCGATCTGCGCGATTACGTGCGCCGCATCGCCGGAATTCTGGAAGAGGAGCAGTGCGATGCGCTCGTGCTCAGCGGCGGCAGGACGTCGCCCTTGAACGATGATTCAGAGGCGCAGGCGATGACGCGCGCACTGGCCGAGCATCTGCCCAACCCGCTCATCATCCTCGAAGAGCGCGCGATGACGACGCTCGACAACATCCTTTATGCGCGCCAGCTCGCCGAGCAGATTTTCGCCGTGCGGCGGTACGTCGTGGCCTGCGACCGCGTGCACGCGCCGAAGGTGATGGCGCTTTCGGCGATTCTCCTGCGCCGCCGTTTCGTCGTGCGCGCGGTGCCGCGCAAGGTGCCGCTCGCGGTCATGTTGTTCGAGCCCGTCTCGTTCGTGATCGAAGTCGCCGCTGCATTGCTGCCGTTTTTCCGCACTGCGCTGCGAACGTCGGCGCGAAAGATCAAGGGTCTCAGCGGACCGTCGCGACGCTCAGCTCCGCCAGCAGCCGCGTGATCCGGCGCGACTCCTCATCGCCGCTTTCGTACGTTGACCGCAGCAGCTCGACCTGCTCCTCCGATTCATGCCCGGCGACGGTGAAACCGTCCGGCGGCTGATCAGGTAACAGCGATCGCCGGCTCCGCCATTTGCCGTCCTTGAAGCTCCACGTGACGAAGCCGGCCGCGCGCAATCCGGCCGATGCGGTCGTCAGCGTCTCCTCGCCGGCGATGACATTGCGCTCTCGCTCGCCTTCCAGATTCGCCATCTGGGCACGGAGCACCTCCTCGGCCGATTCAGCGATCAGTTTCCGCAGCCGCTCGCTGTCGCCGCTGAAGTGGACGCCCGCTCTCGAGTGCTCGATGCGCACGATCTCGGAGTTGAGCTCGACGGCGTTGCCGCGCCACGAGAACCGGAGCAGCGCGCGCGATCCGACCGGAATGTCGACGTCCGACTCGATGAGCGCGCCCGTCGCGCTGACGTCGACGACGCGCACCGCCTGATCGCCGAACGTACCGTCGAGCGGCTTCGTCAACGTCAGCCGCTGGTATTCGCGCCGCTCCTGCGACACTACGGGGCCTTGCTGACGTCGGTGAGCCAGTAGCCGTCGTCGGTGACGTGGAGCTTCGCCCGGATCTTCGTGCCGTTCGGCGGGAGGTCGGCGACCTTCGCGCCGCGCACGCTGTAGTCCATCGTCATCGCGTCCATGAAGCCAGGGATCTCTTCGTGGTCGACGTTGATGGTGTTGTCTTTCGTATCGCGGCCGAGAACCTTGCCTTTGAGCGTGTAGAGCTTTTCGCCGGGCTGGTTGAGGGGCTTCTGATTCTTCTTTTCGCCCGAGCACGCGGCGAGAAGAAGCGCCACGGCGATGACGGCTGTGAGGCGTCGCATCGGGCGGCGATTATAGGAGGACGCGGTGATATTGTCCGCGCCGTCATGCTTCCGGAGAAATCGTTCGAGAATCATGTTGGGATCGTCACCGGCGGCGCCACCGGCATCGGCTTTTCCATCGCCCGCGAGCTCGCCCGCCTGGGCGCGAAAGTCGTGCTCGCGAGCAGGAAAGAGGAGAACCTCACCGCGGCAGTGGAGCAAATCCGCTCGGCGACTCGCGGTGACGCCGCGCACTATCACGTCGTGGACGTGCGCGATGCCGAAGCCGTCGAAGCGATGGCCGCGCGCGTCGAGTCGGAGCATGGGCGGATCGACTTTCTCGTCAACAACGCCGCCGGCAACTTCATCGTGCCGTCCGAGCAGTTGTCGGCGAACGGCTGGAACGCCGTGATCGGGATCGTGCTCAACGGGACCTTCTACTGCACGAGCGCAGTCGGCAAACGGATGATCGAGAAGAAGAACGGCGGCTCGATTTTGAATGTCATCGCGAATTACGCGTGGACCGGTGCGCCGGGCGTGGTGCACTCGGCGAGCGCGAAAGCGGGCGTCATGGCGATGACGCAGACGCTCGCCGTCGAGTGGGCGCGCCACAAGATCCGCGTCAACGCGATCGCGCCGGGGCCGGTGCACACCGAGGGCGCGTCGAAGCGGCTGTTCCCCGATCCGTCGATCGAGGAGGGGATTCGCAGAACGATTCCGCTAAGGCGATTCGCGACACTCGAGGAAATCGCGAACGCTGCGTCCTACCTGCTGTCGAGTTACGCGTCGTACGTGACGGGCGAGTCGTTCGTGATCGACGGCGGGCAGTGGCTGTCGGGCGCGGATTACTGGGGACGCATCAGGCAGATGTCATCCTGAGCCGATGTCATCCTGAGCGCCGCAGAGCGCGAAGGATCTGGGCGGCGGAACGGCGACCACCGCCCAGATTCTTCGCCGTCTTCGCGGCTCAGAATGACAGGTAATCGATCGC
>DASWBH010000472.1:0-2013 GCA_036390755.1 Thermoanaerobaculia bacterium | reverse complement strand
CGTACGCGCCTGCTCGAGACCACCGAGCAACTGCTGCGCGAAACCGGAATGGCCGGCACGGCGATCCTCGACGTCGTCGCGCGCAGCGGCGCGCCCATTGGTTCCGTCTATCACCACTTCCCCGGCGGCAAGACGCAGCTCGTCAGCGAGGCGCTGGAGATCCACGCCGAAAAATCGCTGCGACTGATCCAACACTTCTTCGACGGAAAACGCTCTGCATCCACTGCGCTCCGGCTGCTGTTCGACACCGCCGCGGACGGGTTCGAGCGCGCCGGCGCGAACAAAGGATGCGCGATCGGCTGCGTCACGCTCGACCTCACGGAGTCCGACGCGGCACTTCGCGAACTCTGCAGCGCGACGTTCGATGGCTGGGCGGCGACAATCGAACGCAATCTGCCGTGGCGCGAGGCGAGATCGCGACGCTCATTCGCGCAGCTCGTCGTCACCGCCATCGAAGGGGCCTTCGTCCTTGGCCGCGCCACGCGCAGCGGCGATCCGTTTCGCGTCGCCGGTCAATGGCTCGCGGCAATGGCAGCCACCCACACATCAAAAAGGAGGAAGCGCGCATGACGTTTCGCCCGAAATTGATCCGCTGGACGTTCGCCGACGGTCCGATGGCCGGGACGCACTTCGAGCACAGCTTCGATGACGACGGAAGCGTGACGTGGACGATCCTCGATGGGCCGTACAAAGGCGCGAGCAAGCGCGAAAAATCGTGCTCCGTGGTCAGCGTGAATGAGAAGACGGCCGCGATCTCCTACCTCGCTGCCTCAGGACACACGTTGACGGTCGTGTTGAGCCTCGCCGACGGCCGGGCGGTTGGCTTCGCCTCGAATGAGAAGGAGTGGCAGGTGACGAGCGGGACGTTCGAGGTGGTGGCGTAACGGCTTTACTCGGCGCGGGTGGCCGACGGAAGCGGAAACCCGCGCCACATCATCGCGCCAACGGTGATGAACCACACCGCCTGCAGCAGCACGACGAGGCCGTAGAGGTGCACGTTGAGTGGCAGGCCGGCGAAGACCGCAATGATGATCGCGACGTTCGAAACGATTCCGTACCAGCGCAGCCCGCGCGCCTCCATCGCAGATGACCACAGAATGATCGCCACGGCACAAGAATGCGGGCAAAGGCCTGATTCGCGTAGCCGGTGTAGAAGAACGCGCGCCAGACCTGTCGTGTCGGCAGATCGGGCGCGCTCGCGACCCGGCGGAGCATGTCGGACGCGATGTAGCCGCTCATCGCGCCTGCGCACATTCCTGCGACGAGCGCGAACGCGTAGAAAACGTTGGCCGAGGTGGCAACTCGCCTGCCGTTTTCAATTGCGTGAGTCAGCGCGAGTGCGCCGAGGAACAGGATCGGCGATGCCAGGATGGCGAGCGTGTGGATCGTCACGTTGAGCAGCGCGAGCGCGTCGAAGCCGCTGCCCGCGTTCGACAGCTGCTCGCCCGTCGGATGCAGCGCCATCGTCAGCAGCAGCGCGACATTCCCGGCGATCAACGCGCGGCCGATGACGGAGCGTCCTTTCGAATCGATCACCGTGCAGGACGTGCTCGACCGCGCAGGCGTCGCTCGTTCCACCTTCTACGTCCACTACGAGGGCAAGAACGATCTCTTCGCCGCCGACATCGATCGCTTCTGGGCGTCGGTCGCCGAGTCGTCTGCGAAATTGCGCGATCGCGTGCTCCCTGTGCGCGAGCTGCTCGAACACGCGGCGGACACGCGCGACTTCCAACGCGTCACCGGACGTTGTGGAGAAGCTTTTAGGAATTGGTCGGGGCAAGTGGATTTGAACCACCGACCTCACGGTCCCGAACCGTGCGCTCTGAACCAGGCTGAGCTATGCCCCGACAGGATGGACGCGCGAGAGTTGCGGCGCGAGGAGAACGCGAATTCTAGGGGAATCGCGCGCCCCGGTCAACGAGACCCCTCCCCGGTTCATTCCTCAGAATCGGAAGGCGATGCCGGTCGAGACCACGAGCGGTTTCACATCGATTTCCGCCGTCGACGCTGTCC
>DASWBH010000471.1:0-5076 GCA_036390755.1 Thermoanaerobaculia bacterium | reverse complement strand
CCCCTCGAACCCTCCGCCACCGAAATGCGCCGCCTCGTCGACGAAGCGATGCGCCACATCGTCGAGCACATCGAGTCCTTGCCGCAGCAGCCGGCGGCGAGCGTCGAAGGTGCGGCGGATTACGCGCGCACGCTCATCGAGCCGCTGCCGCGCCGCGGCACCGCGTACGAGTCGCTGCTCGATTCTCTCTTCAACGACTACGTCCCGCGATCGTTCAACGCGCCGGGGCCGGGTTACCTCGCGTACATTCCCGGCGGCGGCATCTTCTACTCGGCGATCGCGAACTTCATCGCCGATGCGGTGAATCGCTACACCGGCGTGTTCGCCGCGGCGCCGGCGCTCGTGCAGCTCGAGGCGAACGTCATCCGCTGGTTCTGCGAGATCGTCGGCTATGGCCGCGGATCCGGCGGCATTCTCACCTCGGGCGGCTCGCTCGCGAACTTCGCCGCGATTGTCGCCGCGCGCAAGACGCTGCTCCCCGAGAACTTTTTTCAGGGCGCGCTCTACTGCTCCGATCAGGTTCACCACTCGTTTCAGAAGGCGGCGAACCTCGCCGGTTTTCCGTACGCGAACATCCGCGAGATTCCGTCGGACGAGAAGTTCCGCATGCGGATCGACGCGCTGGAAGAAGCGGTCGCGCGCGATCGCCGCGACGGCCTCACGCCGTTCCTCGTGATCGGCAGCGCCGGGACGACGAACACCGGCGCGGTCGACGATCTCGACACCATCGGACGAGTCGCGAAGCAGAACTCGATGTGGTTCCACGTCGACGGCGCATACGGCGCGTTCTTCATGCTGACCGAGCGCGGACGCACGGCGATGCGCGGCATCGAGCAGGCGGACTCGATCGTGCTCGATCCGCACAAAACGTTCTTCCTGCCGTACGGGACCGGCGGTCTGGTCGTGAAGGACGCGATGACGCTGCGCCGCGCGCACAGCCTGCACGCAGACTACCTGCCGGAGATGCAGCAGGACGAAGAGCTCGTCGACTTCTGCGAGATCTCGCCGGAACTTTCGCGCGACTATCGCGGCATCCGCGTCTGGCTGCCGCTGAAGATGTTCGGAATCGACGTCTTCCGCGAACAGCTCGATGAGAAGCTCGATCTCACCGAGTGGGCGACCGGGGAGCTGAGAAAAATCGAAGGCATCGAGATCGTTGCCGAGCCGCAGCTTTCGGTGGTGGCGTTCCGATTGATCAAGGGTAACGACCTGAACGATCTGAACCGTCGATTCCTCGACGCGATCAACGCGCGAAAGCGCGTCATGGTCACGCCGACAATCGTGAACGGCCAGTTCGTGATCCGCATCTGCGTCGTCTCGTTTCGGACACACATGGAGCGCATGCAAATGGCGCTCGAGGACATTCGCGCGGCGGTCGCGGAGGTTGGAGGCGATTGATCCTCCGGCGGGCGTCGCTCGTCGCCGTTGCGGCGCTCGTCGTGCTCGGCGTCGCGTTCTACTTCCGCCCGCTCGAGTTCGTGCACGTCTACAACCTCGTGCAGCTCTGGCGCGCGGACGTGCACCGGCACGATGTCCGAGTCGGTCCGTATCGCGTCGAATACCTCGAAGGTGGCCGCGGCGCGCCGCTCATCCTCATTCACGGTGTCGCCAGCAAGGCCGAGGACGCGACGCTGCTGATGCCGGCGCTCACGCGCGATCACCACGTGTTCGCACCCGACCTCCTCGGCTATGGAGGGTCGGACAAACCGGATGTCGACTACTCGATCGCGCTGCAGACCGATGTCGTACGCGGCTTCATGGATTCGCTTCGCTTGCGGCAAGCGGACCTCCTCGGCGTCTCGATGGGCGGCTGGATCGCGCTGAAGCTCGCGGCGGAACATCCCGAGCGCGTCCGCCGCCTCGTCCTGGTGTCGAGCGCCGGCTTCGCATTTCCGACGACTCTGCGCGAGACGTCGTTCTCGCCGGCGAATCCCGACGAGCTGCGGCGCATCCTGCTGATGCAGACCGATCGCGCGTCGCAATTGCCGGATTTCGTGGCGCGCGACTTTCTCCGCGTCTCGCGCGAGCACGCGTGGATCGTCCGCCGTTCGATGCACGCGATGCTGACGCAGCGCGACATCATCGAAGGCAAATTGCAGAACGTCCGCATGCCCGTGATGATCGTCTGGGGAACGGCCGACCGCGTCGTGCCGTTCGGCATTGCCGCGCGCATGCAGCGCGAGATCCCTCAGGCGCGCGTCGTGCCGCTGGCCGGCTGCGGCCATCTCGCCATTCTGGAGTGTCGCGATCGCGCGCTGCCCGCGATCACTCGCTTTCTGCAGTGAAAGCGAGACCGGACGGCAGCGTCGGCGACGAGAGGAGCTGCATGAAGACGACCCAACGGCGATCGATGTCGTTGCCCGCCTGCGACTCCACATGGCGCTTCACCAGATCTTTGCCGAGGTTGTAGTTGATGACGTAGCTGCGGTACTGGTCGAAGAAGCGGACGCGCTGCTTTGCGCGTTCCGGCGCCATGAGCGCGTACGTGGTCAGCCACTCGGCGGCGGCGTTCGCGTCGATCTCCCCGTCGAGGTATCGCCGCGCCGCTTCGTTTCCCGCGTAGCTCGTGCGCGTCACGAGCTCGTGGACGCGGTAGTACTGTTCGGCGCGTTTCGGATCGAGGCGAGCGACGGGGAAAAGCGACTCCTTCTCGAACTCCACGCGCTCCTCGGCCGGGAACGCCACGTCGATCCCATAGTTCGCGCTGCCTTCGGCGATGAGCGACTGCGGGCTGAACAGCGCGTAGACCGAGAATTCCGGCCAGCCGCGCTCGCGCACCAGGTTCTTCTCGAGCAGCGTGTTGTAGACGTGATGTCCCGGGTAGCCTTCATGGCAGGCCAGGTCGATGGCGCGGTCGATGGAGATCGGCAGATCGGTGTTGACCTGGATGAGGCTGCGGAAGTTCCCCTGGTACCAGTTGTAGCCGCTCCACGACTTGTTGTTCACGTACTCGACGGTGAAGCTCTCGTTGCGCGGCATCTCCATTCGTTCCAGCGTGCGCTCGCGGCAGGCATCGATCGCGGTCTTGAAGACGCGATCGAGGCGATCGCGCGTGATGACGAACTCGTTGCGGAATGACTCCAGACGGTCGGTCAGCGCGCCTTGGCCGGGCAGCTCGCGCTCGAGCTCGGAGTTGAGGCGCTGGAAGTACGCCTCGTCGTTGTGCGGTGCGACGGCGTCGTAAAGCGCCTTCGATTCTTCGTCGAAGCTCATCGTGCGCCCGCGCAGGATTTCCGCGCGAGCGATGAGCGCCTCGGTCTGACGGATCAGATACGTGATGCGGAGCTCTTCCATCCGATCGTCCGGACGCGACATGGCGACGAGCTCCTCGTGCAGCGCGAGCGCAGCCGCATGCGTGTACTCGAGCGCCGGTTTGGTCGCCCGAACTTCCTCGCGCCATTCCTGCGGGCCGTAGAACGCGTCGACGTAATCGGGATCGTGTTCACCCATCGAGAGGACGAGCTTGACGTAGCGCTCCGCCGCCGAATTCATGCGCGCATCATAGACGGCGCCTGGACAGCGTCACACGCGAAGTGTTCCGGCAGCAGGAAGACGGGCGATACTTGCGCCCGTGAAGACCGGGGAACGCTACTGCACAAACTGTAGGGCACCTCTTCCCGCCGGTGCGGCGTGGTGCGAAGCATGCGGCGCGGATGCCGGCGATGTGTTCGACGGACGCATCCGGCGGCCGCGAAGTTCATCGCGCGGCCGATGGCTCGCCGTGCTGCTGCTCGTTGTAGCGGCAGCCGCCGGCGCCTGGTTTTATCGCGACAGGATTCCGATTGCGGCTCTGCATCGCGAGCTGCCGCGCACCGACTCGGGTCCCATTCGCGTCGTGCGTCAGCGGCCCGGCGGCGCGGCTCGCGCACCGGGCGCGAAGCTCAGCGAACCCGAGGCGGTGATCACGTTGCGGCGTTATCTGGCGAATCGGCCCGATCGCGCGATGAAGAGCGAGTGCGTTGCGATCGCGAGCCGCGGCTTCTCGAGCGGCGAGTACGCGTTCGTCGTCATCGACAGCTGCAAACAGGTCCGCCTCGGCCGGTGGCGGGTGGATGGGCGGACGGGCGAGGTGAGACACTGACGCGCAATTTCCTCAAAGAGGGGGAGGTTGACACGGCGGCGAGGCGTCCGTATGGTGACTCGCCGCTGACGCGGGCCCGTAGCTCAGTGGTAGAGCAGCTGGCTTTTAACCAGTTGGTCGTAGGTTCGATCCCTACCGGGCTCACCAGAGTGTCGCGCTGCGGCGAGCCGAACGTCCCCATCGTCTAGAGGCCCAGGACACCGCCCTTTCACGGCGGCAACGCGGGTTCGAATCCCGCTGGGGACGCCAGAAGTGTTAAATGACGCTGCCCACCAACTTCAGTCCGGAGGCCCGGCGTGAAACTTCTCCCTCTTCTCGTGCTCGCGCTCATTCTTAGTTTGCTTAGCACTACTGCCGTTGCGAACGTGGTCCTTCCGCTGAGCGGATCGCCTGCGGTTCTCATTCCGGCTGCCGGCAGTGCGCCGGGCGCCAACGGCACGTTCTTCCGTTCGGATCTCACGATCGTCAACCTCGCGGCGCACGATCAGTTGGTGGCGTTGCAGTGGCTGCCACAAGGCTCGACAGGCAACGGAGCACCGCCGATCGTGATCACGATTCGAGCATCGAACGGCCTGCGCTCTCAGGATTTCGTTCACGATTACCTGAACACATCCGGCATTGGATCGATCATCGTTCGCGGAGTCACGTCGAGCGGAGCGCCGGATTCGACGGCCCTGCTCTATGTCAGCTCGCGGATCTGGACGCCCCAGCCGGGGACAAACGGCACGACATCGCAGAGCTTCGACGCAATTCCGTTGGACGCCATCGACTCGCTCGGCGCGACGGTCGGCGCGGCGCTGTTCGGAACGGGCAGCGTCGGAGGCGATCCGGCGTTCCGCGTGAACGTCGGAGTCGTGAACGTCGACTCGGCGAACACCCAGCTTTTCAACATCAACATCGACAACGGCCTCGGAGCGCCACCTCCTCCTCCGCCGATCGTGCTTGTGGTCCCGCCGATGTCGATGCAACAGATTCCTGTCGGTAACGGTGACGGC
>DASWBH010000470.1:0-2856 GCA_036390755.1 Thermoanaerobaculia bacterium | reverse complement strand
GAGCGCGAAATGAAAGCGATGCGCGACGCGGTTCGTCAGAATCGGCTGCCTGTCGATCGCCTGCAACCGCTCCTTCGCACGATGCGCGACGTGACGTCGGACGAGCACGTGACTCCCGCCGAGACGGACGAGTTAACGAAGGAAATGCACGCGATCAACTCCGCCCCGCCGCCAAAGAAGAAATGACCGATTTCCAACTGAAGTCTCCCTTCGAGCCTCAAGGCGATCAGCCGCAGGCCATCGAGCAGCTCGTGGACTCCGTCCGCGCCGGCAACCGCCACCAAGTCCTCCTGGGCGTCACCGGATCGGGCAAGACGTTCACCGTCGCGAAGGTCATCGAGCAGATCAACCGGCCCACGCTCGTCCTCAGTCACAACAAGACGCTCGCCGCGCAGCTCTACCAGGAGTTCAGAAACTTCTTTCCGGAAAACCGCGTCGAGTACTTCGTCTCCTACTACGACTACTACCAGCCCGAGGCGTACATCCCGCAGACGGATTTGTATATCGAGAAGGAGATGACCAAGAACGACGAGATCGACAAGCTGCGCCTCGCGGCGACGAAATCGCTCTTCGAGCGCCGCGACGTCATCATCGTCGCCTCGGTCTCCTGCATCTACGGCATCGGCGATCCCGATCTCTACTTCGGAATGCTGTTGTTCTTCGAGCGCGGCGTCGAGAAGCCGATCACGCAGTACCTGCGGCGCCTCACCGAGATGCAGTACGAGCGGACGCCGTACGATCTCGCTCGCGGCACGTTTCGCGTGCGCGGCGATGTGCTCGAGCTCTGGCCCGCATACGAGGACGACGCGGTGCGCATCGAGTTCTTCGGCGACGAGATCGACAAGATCTCGCGCATCGATCCGGTCACCGGACGCACCAGCGGCGACTTCGACCGTGTGGCGATCTACCCGCGCACGCACTACGTCACACCGCGCGAGCGGCTGATGGAGGCGATGGAGAACATCCGCAAGGAGCTCGACGAACGCGTCGCCGAGCTGCGCGCGCAGGATCGACTGCTCGAAGCGCAGCGGCTCTCGCAGCGGACGCTGTTCGACCTGGAGATGATCGCGGAGCTCGGCTTCTGCAACGGCATCGAGAACTACTCGCGACACCTGAGCGGGCGGAAACAGGGGGAGCCGCCGCCGACGCTGATCGACTACTTCCCGAAAGACTTCATGATGATCATCGACGAGTCGCACCAGACCGTGCCGCAGGTGCGCGGGATGTGGGGCGGCGACCGCTCGCGCAAAGAGACGCTCGTCGAGTACGGATTTCGCCTGCCCAGCGCGATCGATAACCGGCCGCTCAGCTTCGAGGAATTCGAAGGGAAGCTCAAGCAGATCATCTACGTCTCCGCGACGCCGGGACCGTACGAGCTCGACAAAACCGGCGGGCTCTTTGCCGAGCAGGTCATCCGGCCGACGGGATTGCTCGATCCGGAGATCGTCGTGAAACCGGTCCGCGGCCAGGTCGACGATCTGATCGGAGTGATCAAGGAGCGCATCGCCGTCAACGAACGGGTCATGGTCACGACGCTCACGAAGCGAATGGCCGAGGATCTCACGCGGTACCTGATGGAGCTGGGCATCAAGGTCAACTACCTCCACTCGGATGTCGAGACGCTCGAGCGCATCGCGATCCTGCGCGACTTCCGCACCGGCGTGTACGACGTGCTCGTCGGCATCAACCTGCTGCGCGAAGGACTCGACATCCCGGAGTGCTCGTGCGTGGCCGTGCTCGACGCGGACAAAGAGGGCTTCCTCCGCTCCGGCACGTCGCTGATCCAGACCATCGGCCGCGCGGCGCGCAACGTGCGCGGCATCGCCGTCCTTTATGCCGACGTGATGACCGACTCGCTGAAGTTCGCGATCGGCGAGACGAACCGCCGCCGCGAGATCCAGCGGAAATACAACGAGGAGCACGGCATCGAGCCGGCCACGGTCATCCGCTCGGTCGACTCCGATCTCGTCAAGATGTCGAACCTCGACTACTTCGAGATTCCGGGCACCCGGTCGAGAGCCAACCTCGACATGGTTGCGGATGAGGACATCGACAAGGCCATTTCGCGGCTGAGCAAGGAAATGAAGGATGCGGCGAAGAATCTCGATTTCGAGAAGGCCGCGGAGATCCGCGACAGGCTGCGCGAGTTGAAGGAACTGCGGATCTTTGTGTAACTACATTCGGTACGCCTTCGAAATCTTGCGCAAATCTCTCAACGCCCTTCCGAAGTCCCTCGCTGTCACTTTCGATCCGCCCACGTCGTGCCACTCGCGGATCGGCAGCTCGTAGATTGCGCGCGCGGCTTCGTCGCGGCCGCGAAGCTGGACGAGGCGGGCGATGATCTCGACGTCAAAGATCCAGCGCGAGAGGAAGGGCGTGGCGAAGATCTGCCGGAGCGTGTAGTTGACGCGGAACAGCTTTGCGCCGCACTGCGTGTCGTACACGGCGAGGCCGAGCGTCCGCGAGATCAGCGTCGCGCCCACCCTGCCGAAGTAGTGCCGCGACGGACGCCTGCTGATATGGCGGCCCAGGAGGCGGACGCGGGCGGCGAAGACCATGTCGATGTCGGGACGCTCGTCGAACACCTGGAGGAACAGCGGGATCTCGGTCAGAGGCGTGGCGAGATCGGCGTCCCAGAATCCGACGAGGTCCGGTGCGCTGTCCATCGCTTTCTGGATCCCGTGCCGCACCGCTTCCGCCTTGCCGCTGTTTTTTTTCAGGTCGAGTACCGCGAATCGCGACGGATCTTCGGCGTGCAGACGCTCCAGCAACGCGAGCGTCCCGTCCTTGCTGCCATCGTTCACAAACAGGAAGTCGACCTTCGCCGCGTCCGTGGCGAACGCGCGAAAGCTGTCG
>DASWBH010000469.1:0-3420 GCA_036390755.1 Thermoanaerobaculia bacterium | reverse complement strand
AAACGCGAAGCGGCGGCTTGCACGAGCCGCCGCTCCGAAAAACGACCTAAGCGTCGTCTAGGCCTTGAGGTGCTTGTTGACCAGCGCAGTCATCTCGAACATCGAGACCTGCTTCTTCCCGTTGAAGATCTTCTTCAGATTGTCGTCGGCGTTGATCATTCGCTTGTTCTGCTGGTCCTGCAGGCCGTGCAGCTTGATGTAATCCCACACCTTCTTGGTGACCTCACTGCGCGGGATCGGCTTGCTGCCGACAATCGCGCTCAGGTCTGAGCTGGGTGTCACCTCGGCGGCCAGCCCTTTGCCGCCGCCTTTCGATCCTGAAGCCTTCTTCGAAGTCGCCATCGTCTCCTCTTTCCGACTTTTCGGCGGATTCTCCCGCCGTTCGCGCGATCCGTCAAACAGCCAAAACCGTCACTTGACGCAGTGGAACACGCGCGCGGGAAGTATATTGCGCGGCTCGAACACCTGGTGAACTCGTCCGAAGATCGCTTCCAGGTCGCCGCGGACGCGCGACGAGAACTGGTAAACGAGCAGCGAACCGCCCGGCCGCAACGCCGCAAATGTGTTGCGAAGGACGGCCTGCCGGTCGTCTTCGCCCATGATGCTGAACGGGATACCGGAGATGACGGAGTCCGCGGCCGGGAGCCCGTGCTCGCGCAGGACGTCCACCACTTCGGAGGCCGAGCGATGCACGATGCGCAGCCGGGGATCGGGAAACCGCTGCCTCAGCATGTCGACGAACTCGTCGTTGATCTCCAAAACCACCAGCGTCGCGTCGCTGCGCATCCGCTCGAGAATGTCGCCGCTGATCGTCCCGACGCCCGGACCGTACTCGACGATCACGCACGTGCGCGGCCAGTCGATGTGCCGCAGCAGTTGATGGACGAGGAATCGCGAGCTCGGGATGACCGACCCGAGCATGCGCGGGTTCTTGAAAAAGTTCCGCGCGAAAACGATCGCCGGGCCCTCGGACCTCGCTGCTCGTGCAAACACGCTTCTTCTCCGCTTCGCCATCACTTCAATTTCCGAGCCCGCTCGCTCACGTTGCGGGCGGCGGTGGCGGGTTGCGGATCATGTTCGCGATGTCCTCGATCGAATCGGTGACGCACACCAGGTTCGCGAATCCTTCCTCCTTCGCGAGCTTGAGCAGAAGCGGATAAACCTTCTTGCTGCGTCCGGCCGTGCCGTCGCCGGGCGGATTCCAGTAGTCGGTGCCGAACAGGATCATCGGTGTGGCCGTGCGGCGATACGTGCGGTAGTACACCTGACACGCGTTCTGAAAAATCTCCTGCAGCGTGCCGGCGCTCCCCTCCGCGAAGATCACTCCGCGCGCCGCGATCGCCAGCAGTCCCTCCTCGCGCACGCTGTTCTCGAAATACTTGGCGAGATACGTCGCGAACACGTTCGGCTGCTCGTGGCCGTAGAACCATGTCGGGACGCCGACGCTGCGGTACACGTGCTCCGATGGCGGCGGAAACAGCTCGCGGACGCGATACGACGCGACGAGATACCGCGGATCGTCGTGCACCGGCACGACCTCGAGCTCGCGCATGGCGACGTCGAGCGCGTCGTCGGGATGCGGCGCAAGGTAGACGCCGAGGTTCGCGGCTTCCATGACGCCGGGACCGCCGCCGCTGACGATGAGAAAGCCCTCGCGCGCAAGCACGCGACAGAGCTTCGCCACGTCGACATACGGTTTCGCGCCGCGCGGCACGCTGTGCCCGCCCATCACGCCCACCACGCCGCTCCCCGCCCACCCGGCCAGGTTGTCGTCGAGCGCGTCGGCGATCGAGAAGTCGTGGATGCGCCGCGCGAGCACGTCGTCGACACCGCAGTTGTCCGGATCCTTGTAATGCGCGTAGATGATCGCGTCGAGAGTCTCCAGGTACGACTCGGGACGCGACGGATCGAAGCCGTTCAGCAGTTCCTCGGGCGTGTACAGCGACACGCGAAAGGGATCGAACGGCTTGCCGGGAAACGGCGGAATGTTCAGGCACTTGAACGTGCCGATATGCTCAGAGAGCTTCGCGCTCATCCGGCAGCCGATGAACACGCAGCCGCGCAGATCGAGCGCGAGCAGCGCCTGCTCGTACGGCGTCAGATCGACGCTCTGGAACACGACGTCGTTCGTGCGCGACGGTGACGCGAGCCAGTCGGCGACGGCGGTCTTGGTTTCGATCTCGCGCTTCATCAGGGATCTGCGCTACCGCGCTCCGATCATGCGGCGGCTGCAAAACCCTCGCGCATCACCCACACCTTGCACGCGAAGAACGCCCGGATCATGAACGGATGATCCGACGGCGCGCAGAAGAGCACGAGCGACTCGGCGTCCGTTCCGCGCGTCGAGGCCACCGTCTCTTTCTTCCGCGTCTCGAAGTGCTCGAACCATCGCGGCAGCGAGGACTTGTCCGATACGATCGTGCGGCTCTTCTGCCCGCTCGGATCCGCGAGCGCCACCGGGCAATACACCGACCCGCGGTAGCGCTGCCGTGTGGCGCGCTTGAACGTCAACGAGCGCCGGTCGAGATCGGCGAATGAGGTGATGTTCGGCAGCTTGACCGGCCGCACTTCCATGCGCCCGTCGCGGTTGCGCGGAACGCGAACGACGAACTCCCATCCGTTCCGCGCGCGCATGTTGCCGTCGACGACGGAGTACGAGTACTCGATGCCGGAGACTGCCTGCTTCGCGAACGTCCACGTGGCCGGGCGCTCGCCCAGCGGCGTTACGGTCACGTTATCCGTCCGGTAACGAACGGGCATGCTTCATCGTACCGCGTCTCAAGGTCCCGGGACCTCGGTCACTCCACCAGATCCTTGTACTCCGGATGCTTCTCGATGTACGCCGCCACGTACGTGCACAGCGGCACGACGTGCAGTTTGTTCTCCCGCGCGTGGTCCAGCGCGGCCGCCACCAGCTGCTGCGCGATTCCGCGGCCGGCCAGCTCGCGCGGCACTTCGGTGTGGGTGAACACGATCGCGCCGGGGCGGGTGGTGTACTCGACGACGCCGACCTTCCCGTCGACATCGCACTCGAACCGCGACTCAGCCTCGTTGTTCGAAACCTGAAGTTGCCGTTTCTCCGTCGGCATGTCACGCCACTGTTCACGAATTGCACCACCGGCCGCGATAACATCGGGGCGCAGGAGGACACATGCGCCGTCTCGTTCCCGTCATCGCCACCGCCATCCTCGCCGCGTGCGCGTCCCAGCAGACTCAGACCAAATCACCAACTGCCACGGCGCTGCCGTCGGCAGGGTTCAGTCTCTCCAATCTCGACCGCGGCGCGAACGCGTGCACGAACTTCTACCAGTTCGCGAACGGCGGCTGGCTGAAGAGCAATCCGATTCCCGCCGCGTATTCGCGCTGGGGCAACTTCTCTGTCGTCGAGACCGCGAACCTCGAGAAGATGCACACGATCCT
>DASWBH010000468.1:0-1995 GCA_036390755.1 Thermoanaerobaculia bacterium | reverse complement strand
AGCGTTCCAGGCCGCCGCGTTGGTCATTCCGAGCGCCGTAGAGCGCGAGGAATCCGGGCGGGGGGACGCCCACCACCCAGATTCCTCGCCGTCTACGCGGCTCGGAATGACCTACGCGGCGGCCTGGAACGCTCCCGACTCCACCGCCCACCGATACGTATCCGCGAGCCCGTGCGCGAGATCGTGCGCCGGCGACCAGCCCAGCGCGCGCATGCGCGAGCTGTCGAGCGCTTTCCGCGGCGTGCCGTCGGGCTTCGACGTGTCGAACTCGATCGAGCCGCGGTATCCGGTGGCGCCTTTCATCAGCTCGGCGAGTCGCGCGATCGTCACTTCCTCCCCCGACCCGACGTTGATCGTCGCCGGCTCCTCGTATCGCTGCATCAGAACGACGAGCGCGCCGGCGAGGTCGTCCACGTGCAGAAACTCGCGGAGCGGCTTGCCGGTGCCCCAGATCCTCACGGCGCTGCGGCCGTCGACCTTCGCCTCGTGGAAGCGGCGCATCATTCCGGGGATCACGTGTGAATTCATCGGGTGGAAGTTGTCGCCCGGTCCGTAGAGATTCGTCGGCATCGCCGAGATGAAGCGTTTGCCGTATTGCCGCTGGTAGTGCTCGCACAGTTTCAGTCCGGCGATTTTCGCGATCGCGTACGCCTCGTTCGTCTCTTCGAGCGGGCCGGTCAGCAGGTACTCCTCTTTGATCGGCTGCGGCGCGAGCTTCGGATAGATGCACGAGCTGCCGAGGAAGAGGAGCTTTTCGGTGCTGTGCTCGGCGGCGGCGTGGATGACGTTCGTCTCGATAACGAGGTTCTCGTAAAGGAAATCCGCCTGCTGCGTCGCGTTCGCGTAGATGCCGCCGACGCGCCCCGCCGCGAGAAAAACGAACGCCGGCTTCTCGTTGCGGAAGAAATCGTGCACGCCGCGCTGATCGAGCAGATCGACCTCGCTCCTCGCCGGCAGCAGGAGTTTGTCGAATTCGCGCCGGCGAAGCTCGCGCACGATCGCGGACCCGACCAGCCCGCGACTACCGGCCACGAAGATGCGGTCGCGCGGATTCATCGGGCGCTCACCGGAGCGCGGCCCGCGGCGCGCGCCTCGCGGGCAGCGACTTCGAGATCGGAGTCGACCATGAGATCGACGAGCTGCGGAAACGCCACGCGCGGCGTCCATCCGAGTTTCGTCCGCGCCTTCGTCGCGTCGCCGAGGAGGAATTCGACTTCGGTCGGCCGGAGGTAGCGGCGGTCGATTTCAACGAGTGCGCGGCCGCTCTTGCGGTCCACGCCCTTCTCATCGTCCCCTTCGCCGCGCCAGGCGAGGTCGATGCCGGCGCGGCGGAACGCCAGATCGCAGAACTCGCGAACCGTGTGCGTGACCCCGCTCGCGATCACGAAGTCTTCCGGCTCGTCCTGCTGCAGCATCAGCCACATCGCCTCGACGTAATCCTTCGCGTATCCCCAGTCGCGCTTCGCATCGAGATTGCCGAGGTAGATGCGGTCCTGCAGACCGTGGACGATGCGGCCGAGCGCCCTCGTGATCTTCCTCGACACGAACGTCTCCCCGCGCCTCGGCGACTCGTGATTGAAGAGAATCCCGTTCACCGCGAAGAGTCCGTACGCCTCGCGGTAATTCACCATCATCCAGTACGCGTAGACCTTCGCCGCGCCGTACGGACTGCGCGGGTAGAACGGCGTCGTCTCGCGCTGCGGGGTCTCGCGGACGAGGCCGAACATCTCCGACGACGACGCCTGGTAGATCTTCGGGCGGATCTGCAGCTCGCGGATCGCCTCGAGCAGCCGCGTCGATCCGAGGCCGGTGATCTCGCCGGTGTACTCGGGCGTATCGAAGGAGACCTTCACATGGCTCTGCGCGCCGAGGTTGTAGATCTCGTCCGGGTCGGTGAGGCGGAGGATGCGGTTGAGCGACGACGCATCGTTGAGGTCGCCAAAGTGAAGGAAGAGGCGGACGTCCTTCTCGTGCGGGTCCTGATAGAGATGATCG
>DASWBH010000467.1:0-1834 GCA_036390755.1 Thermoanaerobaculia bacterium | reverse complement strand
GCGTCGGCACGACGATCGAGTCGCGGTGCAGCGCCTGCTGGCTGCCGAACTCGAAATACAACGACTGCGTCGCCACCGCAGGCTGATCGAGGATCAGCGACGCATACCGAAGCAGCATCGGATCGAGATAGAACCGCCGCGCGAGGTCGAACGCCGAATGAATATCGTGCAGCCGATAGCGCGGCTTCCGATGCTCGCGCTCGATCGACGTGCTCATCCGATACGGCGGACTGTCGTACGCGAACGCGACGCCGCGCGGCTTCTCGCGCCAGAGGCGATCGATGTTGCGATCGAATTCGGCCGCGTCGCTCGCGCTGACGTCGGTCGACACGACGACGTATCCGTCGTCCGCAAACTTGCGCAGATCGGCCGCTTCGCGCGCGTCGATCCGGCCGGACCGAAGCCTCTCCTCGATCCGGTCGGGCGCGTCGTCCTCGTCGAGCCAGATCGACCTGACGGTCGTCGCGGCGGTCACCAGATGCTGCAGCGCTTCGCCGCTTCCCGCACCATCGGCGCGTTGTCGGGACAGTGGAACGCGCGGTGGAACTCCGGCATGTTCTGCGCGGTGCCGTTCACGCGGAACGGTCCCTGCGCATGCGGGTCGGTCAGCGCGCGGCGCCGCGCTTCCTCCGGCGCCATGTTCTCGCCCCACACCTGAGCGAATCCGAGGAAGAAGCGCTGCTCGGGAGTGAAGCCGTCGATGGTCTGATGCGATTTGCCTTCGAGCGACTTCTCGTACGCGCGCAGCGCGATCGTCGCGCCGCCGAGGTCCGCGATGGCCTCGCCAGTGACGAGCTTGCCCTGCGTGTTGATGCCCGGCTCGACCGCGAATTCGTTGTACTCGTTCACGATGCAGTCGGCACGCGCCTGGAAGTTCTTCAGGTCCTCCGGCGTCCACCAGTTGCGCAGGTTGCCTTCCGGATCGTACTTCGCGCCCTGGTCGTCGAAGCCGTGCGTCATCTCGTGACCGATGACCGTTCCGATGCCGCCGTAGTTATACGCGTCGTCCGCGTTCGGATCGTAGAACGGCGGCTGCAGGATGCCGGCCGGGAACGTGATGTCGTTGCGGCTCGGGTTGTAGCTGGCGTTGACCGTCGCAGGCGTGAACCGGCCCCACTCGTTCGGCTCGTCGGGTTTGCCGATGCGATTCACGTTGCGCGCGTGCGAGAACTGGCGCGCCGCCATCACGTCCTGCGCGAACGAGTCGCGCGTGATGTTCAGGTTCGAGTAGTCGATCCACTTGTCGGGATAGCCGATCCGCCGCGAGAACGCGTTGAGCTTCGCCAGTGCGGCCTGCTTCGTCTGCGGACCCATCCACGACAGCGTCGGGATGTCTTCGCGAAGCGCCGACACCAGGTTGTCGATCAACGCATTCATCTTCGCCTTCGCCTCTGGCGTGAACGTGCGGCGGACGTACTCCTCCCCGAGCAGATCGCCGAGGTTGAAATCGGTGGCGCGGACGCAGCGCTTCCAGCGCTCCTGCTGCTGTTGCTGACCGGAGAGAACGCGCCCGCTGAACGCGAAGTCTTCCTGCTGGAACGGCTTCGACAGCAGCTCGGCGTTGGCGTTGACGACGCGCCACTTCAGGTATGCCTTCCACGTTTCGAGCGGCACTTCGTCGAGAAGGCGCGAGAGCTCGCGGAAGAACTGCGGCTCGGCGACGTTGACCGACTGCAGGTTCGCTAGTCCCGCAGTCTGCAGCATCGCCGGCCAGTTGACGTTCGGCGCGATCGAGCTGAGCTGCGCGACCGGCGTGATGTTGT
This sequence comes from Thermoanaerobaculia bacterium, assembly GCA_036390755.1. GTDB lineage: Bacteria > Acidobacteriota > Thermoanaerobaculia > Gp7-AA8 > Gp7-AA8 > DASVHS01. Next base: position 71 of record DASWBH010000467.1, on the reverse strand, counting down.
AGCGCTTCTCCGGATCGCGGAGCTCGATGCGGCTGACCTGCGCCCTGGCGAGCTGCGTCTCGAGGCCGATG
>DASWBH010000466.1:0-27091 GCA_036390755.1 Thermoanaerobaculia bacterium | reverse complement strand
CACGAAGGCACCGTGTCGGTGCGCCTGGCGGACGACACGAAGAACGGCCGCCATGAAGTCGCGCAGCTCGGACCGGGAAGCGTCTTCGGCGAGATGGCGCTTCTCACCGGCGAGTCGCGCACCGCCGACGTCATCGCCATGACCGATGTCACCGCGATCGAGATTGCGAAAGAAGCCTTGCAGCCGATCCTGCAGGACACTCCCGAATTCACGAAGGTGATCTCGTCGAAAGTCACGGAGCGGCGCATCCGGCTGAACGAGATGCAGACTGCCTCGCCGGAAGAAGAAGAGATCACGCTGCTGACCCGGATCCGCTCCTACTTTGGACTGCGATGAAGCGCCTGCTCATCGTCGAAGACAAGGAATCCCTCGGCCTCATGCTGCGCGAGACGGTGGAAGGGGAAGGCTTCGAAGCGGAGATCGCATCGACCGGCGCCCAGGCCATCCGCTGGCTCGCCGAGGGACGCCGTTACGTGGTGGTGCTCACGGATCTGCGCCTGCCGGGCGGACCCGACGGAATCGCAGTGCTCAAGCAGGCACGAGAGTCCGACGCCGATTGTCCCGTGATCGTGATGACAGCGTTCGGCACGATCGAGAACGCGGTCGAGGCGATGAAGCTCGGCGCGAAGGACTTCGTTCAGAAGCCGATCGACGTCGACCATCTTCTGATCCTGCTGCGCCGCTGCCGCGACGAGCGCGCGATGCGATCCGAGAACCTGCTGCTGAAAGAGGAATTCCAGAAGCGGTACCGGTTGCCGGCCATCATTGGCGAGTCGCAGCGGATCGTCGAAGTCTCGCAAGCGGTGCAGAAGGTCTCCGGCACCGACTCGACCGTTCTGCTGCAGGGTGAGTCGGGGACGGGCAAGGAGCTGTTCGCGCGCGCGATCCATCAGCTGTCGCCGCGCGCCGAGCGGCCGTTCGTAGCGATCAACTGCGCGGCCATTCCCGAAACGCTGATCGAAAACGAGCTGTTCGGACACGAGAAGGGCGCGTTCACCGGCGCGACCGGCCGGCAGCTCGGGAAGTTCGAGCTCGCCGACACGGGAACGATCTTCCTCGATGAGATCGGCGAGCTCGGTCACGGCATCCAGTCGAAGCTGCTCCGGGTCATTCAGGAGCGGCGGTTCGAGCGGATCGGCGGCGGTCCGACGCTCGAAGTCGACGTCCGCATCATCTGCGCGACCAATCGCAACCTGCCGGAAGAGGTGAAGGCGGGGAGATTCCGCGAGGACCTGTTCTTCCGCGTGAATGTCTTTCCGATTACCGTCCCGCCGCTGCGCACGCGGCGCGAGGACATCGACGGGCTGACCGATTTCTTCATCCAGCGCTTCGCTCGCGAGCTCGGCAAACCGCAGCTCCGGATCAACGACGACGCGCGGACGCTCCTTCGCGCGTACGACTGGCCGGGCAACATCCGCGAGCTCGAGAACTGCATCGAGCGCGCGGCGATCCTCTGCGAGCGCAGCACGATCACTCCTGCCGATCTTCACATCACGGCAGCGTCTTCTCCGTCGTCGCTCGGCGATGCTGTCGATCTGGCAGGCACACTCGCCGAAGCAGTCGGGCGGGCGACGAGCGCGGTCGAGCGGATCAAGATCGCGGACGCCCTCCGCCGCTTCCCCTCCCGCCCCGACGCCGCCGAAAGCCTCGGCATCTCGCTCCGCACACTGCAGTCGAAGATGAAAGAGCTCGCGATCGATGACCGAGAAAATCCCGACGTCTAAGGACGTCGTCGCGTACCTCAACGCGCGATTCGCCGCGCGCAACCTGCCCTACCGCATCGAGCACGTCGCCGTGTTGCCGTACGTCAGCCCGATGTGGCTCTCGAACTGGGACGTGCCGCAACTCGCCGGCGCGCCCGAACGCGACATCATCGAGGACGAGATCCGCGAAGCACGTTGGAAGTTCCCGCAGGTACTCGACGAATTCTGACCTGCTCAGTCCCAGTGCAGCGGGATGTCCGGCAGCCGCAGCGTTCGGCCGGCCGAGTCCACGATCTCGACCTGCACATCGGTGTCGCGCGGAACTCCTCTCGGACGTTGCGGCACGTGAATCACGAAGCCGGGTTGAGGCACCTTCGGATACCACGGGAACATCGCCGCGACGTCAGGCCGGTCGTGCCTGTCTGCCGTGAAGCGCACGGTGGCGCCGTGTACGAAGACGGTGACGTGGTCAATGCCGTATTGCGAGAGCGCCCAGCCGGACAGATCGAGCGGACCGTGCACGTCGGCGTACATGCCCGGCGACTCGACGCGACCGAACACGGAGCTCGTGTACGTCGGCTCGCCGCGCAGCAGTCGCTGGAAGCTTTCGCCCTGCTGGAATCCGGCCGGGTCCCATGAGTTGTCAACGTACCGCGGCCACTCCGGCAGATTGCGGGTCACCGCGAGGACGTAGTCGCCGCTTATCCCGCCGTCGAAGCGCCGGAGAAACGCGAGGCGACCGGCCGCGGTTTCCGCCGCCACCCAGCGCAGCACGCCCGCTTTCGTGATTCCGAGGAGGTCGGAGTGGATGACGACGATGCGGCAGCCGTAGCGCTCCAGTGTTCGCGTGAACGTCTCGTCCATCCTGTTCTGCTCGGTGCGCCACCGCAATCGTTCGTGCGCCGTCGGCTCCCAACCCGAAGTGCCGTTGAGCAGCGTCGTGTGGTGAAGAGTCGCCTGAAGGAGGTACTGGAACTCGGCGCCCATGTCCGTGTGCATCGGCAGCTCGAGCACCGGCCCGACGCGTTCACGCGCGAGCCACCGGTAGAACGGCGGGTGCTGCACCAGCGCTTGTTCCCATCGGACGCGCGGCAGCACGTCGATGAATGCCGCGATGACCAGCAGGCCGGCGGTGGCATCGCGCCGCCAGCCGCGCCGCCGTGCGATCAGCTCGGCCGCGCCCGACGCGGCCCACGGCACCAGGCCGACGTACACGAGAATCGCCCATCGAGCCGCCGCCCGCACTGCACGAAATGCCTCAACATGCTTGTACAGGTAGGCGTGGAAAAACGCGTTCATGCCGAGCGAGCCGAGGATGCCGAGGATGATCCAAATCGAGGCGGTCCAGAGGGCGGGATGGAAGCGTGAGTCGCGCAGCACGTCGCTCAGTGCGCGGCCGTCGGAACCGCCGAGCGCGCTCGGCATCCGGATCGCCAGGCGCAGGATGACGAGCGGAATGAGAATGACCAACGGGATGGCCGAGTTGTCGACCGACAGCAGGCGCACGCCGCCGATGTCGAGCCGGTATTCGGCGGTCACGGCGCCGATCCAGGCGATCGCGGCAAGGACGATGATTGCGATGTCGATCGCGCGCAGCCATCGCGGCGGCGGGACTCCCGATCCCGCCGTTCGCGTGCGCCGCGGCGCAGTGAGAAACGCGTAGACCGTCAGCACGATCGAGAGCATGCCCGGAAACAACTGCCGCTCGGCGTGTGCGAAAGCCGGATCCTGAAGCTGACCGTACGTGCGGCTGCGCGAAGTCGTTCGCAGCCAGTCGTCCCACGTCGCCGATCCGCTCAGCACCTCGGCCGGCAATCGTCGCGCGCCGTAAAGACGCGAGATGGTCCGGTAGGGAAGGAGAATCGGAATGAGGAGAGCCGACGCGACTGCGATGGCGCCGATGGATCCAGTCCAGAAACGCCAGTTGAACGTCGCCTGCGTCAGGCCGATGAATGCGATGCTCACCGCCACCGCGATCGCGGCGAACAGCAGGAAATGAATGTTCGTGAGGCCATTCATCAGAAATGCGCCGCCGAGCAGGGCAGCGCGGACGATTGCCGGCCGCGCCGCGAAGGCAATCAGCGCAGCGAGGATCAGCGGCAGCCATCCGCTCCAGAGGATCTGGATGTGCGACATGTGATCGAACTTGAACGAGGTGAACGCGAAGAAGATCCCGGCGACGATCGACGGAATCGCTGACCTCGTGATCATCCGCGCGAGCACGAACGCGCCGTAGCCGGCATGCGCGAAGCCGAGGAGCACGAGCAGGTTGTAGATCGTCAGCGGCGCGAAACCGAGGAGATGAAACGGAAGTCCGAAGAGCGCGATGCCGAGCATGTTCTCGCTGTAGGCGAGCGGATACTTCGACGGGTGGTAGATCGGCGCGTCAAACAGATGCAGCGGCGAATGCGTGAGGGCGTAGCAGTCCCAGTCGAGGATCCACGTGTTCAGGATCGGATCGCCGAGGTCGGGGGCGGCGGTGCGGAGGTGGGAGGCGAGCGGCCAGGTGAGCCCCGCCGCGGCGGCGAAGAAGAACGCGAAGATCCCCACCTCTCGGATGACGCGCCGCATCTCTGTACGAACTACGGTCCGCGTTCGGCTTTCGTTGGTGGATCGATGCCGAGCAGTGACGACACAAACGCCGCGATCTGCGTCTGGCGCATCGCCGAGATCGTCCCCGGCTTCACTCCCGCGCCCCATGCGATCAGGACCGTCTGGAACTCATGATGCGACCCGATGCCGCCGTGCTGACCATATGAGCCCGGCGGCGCGATGTCCACGCCGTTCGCCGCTCGCAGCCCCGCGTGCGGATACGCGTAGAGCACAAGGTCGCCGCTGTTCGGGTGCGACACGGGCGTCTTCTCGTCGATCCGCTCGATGAGACCCGTTGCTTTCAACTCGGCGATCAGCCTCGACGTTTCTTCGGGCTGTGGCGCGCCTGTGCGGTACAGGTGCGCGACGTTGCCGCCGGTTGCGAACGCGACCCACTGCGCGAATCCATGGTTCGCCAGCCACGCCTTCAGGTGCAGCTCGGTGTCGATCGGCGCGAGGCCGTGATCGCCCGTGACGACGAGCGAGTCGCGCGCCGGATCGAGCGCGGAGGCGATCATCTGCGCCGCGCGATCGGCCGAGGCGAATGCGCGGTCGCGGACGATCTGCGCGATCGCGCGATTCTCCGGCGTGGCGTGCGGCTGCGACGCGTTCACGATCAGGAACTGGTGCGCAGCCTTGTCGACGCTCGGGTTGTACGCGAGCAGCAGGTCGAACTGCATCCGCCGGATCGCCACGGCCGCCGCGCCCGCGAAGAAGTCGCTGAACCTCGCGTTCTGCTCGGCGAAGGTCTCGCCGTCGACTCCGTCTCCGCCTTCGAGCCGCTGCTGGGCGCTGTGCTCATCCGGTGCGCCGGGCCAGAAGCCGACCTCCGTGTCGACGAGCTGGCGGAACGAGTCGGGATAGCCGTTCGTGCGGCTGATTTCGCCGGCGTAGACCACGACCTCGTCGAGCGTTGACGTCGTGTGCATCAGCTTCGACCACGAGCCGTAAAGCGCGTCGGGCGTGCGCGAGGAGATCGCGAACCAGCCGTGCGAATCGGGAACGATTTCGCCGCCGTTCGACTCGACGAGAAAGGTATTGTAGTTGCGGACGTGATCGTCGGTCGTGTCGTACGCGAACAGTCTGACGTCTCGATGCGCGCGATTCGGCACGGCCCATTGAATGTGCGCCCGCATGACCGGGCTGAACGATGGATGATGCGGGGGACGCTCGACGACGTGAAAGTCCGCGGCGTGAAGGTGCAGCATGCGCGAGGGAACCGCGGGGTCGGTGTAGAGCAGGCCGAAGTCCGCCGTGCGCCGCGCATTTCGTCCGTCGATCGTGGGAAAGGCAATGCTGCCAACGCGCTTGCCGGCGCGGTGCGCCGCTTCGAGCAGCGTTTCCGCGTCGACATCCGCATCGAATCCGTCCGCCGATTGCGTCCACGGCGTGCCCGGGACGTGAAAACGGTTGGCGACGATCCCGTTCACATCGGGCGTCGTGCCCGTGAGGATCGCCACGTGCGCGGACGACGTGACGCTCGGCGTGACCGGCGTGACGCGCTGCACGAACAGGCCGTCGCGCTCGAGTCGCGCGAAGGCCGGCAGATCGCGGCGCTGTTCGAGCTCATTGGCGGACAGACCGTCGAACGAAACGAGCACGACACGATGCGGATGCGGAGATGTTGTCGCGGTCGAGCAGGCGACTGCTAGAACCAGAGCGCAGAGCGCCGAGCGCGGAGCGCAGAAGCGTTGCTGCGGTCTCACTTCGTTTGCAGGCTCCGGAGCACTTTCGTTTTGAATTCCTTCGCTTTGGCGAGCGTCGCAGGGACGTCAACCGTCAGGAGCTTGCGGTCGCGCATCAGGATGCGGCCGTCGCAGATCGTCGTCACCACCGAGTTGCCTGACGCGGCGTACACGATCGCGGATTCGACCGCGTACACAGGCTGCGTCTTCGGCTGCTGCAGGTCGATGATCGCGATGTCGGCGCGTTTGCCCGTTTCGAGCGATCCGATCTTGTCTCCCATGTTGAGCGCGCGCGCGCCGCCGATCGTCGCGAAACTCAGCACCTCGCGCGCGCTGAGCGCCTTCGGATCGCCGCGCGTGACCTTCTGCAGCCGCGCCGCGCTGGCCATCTCTTCGACCATATCGAGGTTGTTGTTCGATCCGGCCGGCCCGTCGGTGCCGAGGCCGATGTCGATGCCTGCGCGCTGCATCTGCACGATCGGCGCGACGCCGGAGGCAAGCATCATGTTGCTCTCGGGACAGTGCGCCACGCCGACTCTCCGCGCCGCGAACATCTGGATTTCGTCGCCCGTCAGCCACACCCCGTGCGCAGCGACGACGTCGTGGCCGAGAAAGCCGATGGAGTCGAGGTATGCGCCCGGAGTCATTCCGTTTGCGCGCTGCGCGACCTGCCGCAGCTCGTCCTTCGTCTCGGAAACGTGGATGAGAATGGGCACGCCGAGCTCGGTGGCGAGTTTTCGGACGTCCTGCAGATGTTCGCGCGACACGGTAAAGGGAGCGTGCGGCGCGAGAGCGGGCGTCACGAGGCGATCGCCTTTCCACGTCTTCACGAATTTGCGGATGTACGCGACCGTGTCGTCCCACGTCTTGTTGTCCGGCGCGGGGAAGTCGATCAGCGTTTCGCCGAGGACGCCGCGGAGGCCGGCGGCTTTGGTTTCGCGGGCGACGTCGGACTCGAAGTAGTACATGTCCGCGAACGTCGTGGTGCCGGAGCTGATCATCTCCGCCGCAGCGAGCCGCGTTCCCCACTTCACGAAGTCGCGGTCGACGTTCTTCGCTTCGGCCGGGAAGATGTAGTTGTTCAGCCAGTCCATCAGATCGCGGTCGTCGGCGATCCCGCGGAACAGCGTCATGGCCGCGTGCGTGTGCGCGTTCACGAATCCCGGTACGACGGCCATGCCGTTCGCGTCGATCGTCGTGCGGCCGGTGAAGCGCTTTGCGATGTCCGATGCTTTGCCGACCGCGACGATGTTGTGGCCTTCGATCGCCACCGCGCCGTTGTCGATGTTCGGGCCGGCCATGGTCACGACGATGCCGCCCGTGATGACGATGTCGACGTCGCGCGCGTGGGCGCTCACCGCCACCACGACCAGGGCGAGGATGAAAACGAATCTGCGCACGATCACTCCTCGAGACGGAACGAGAACGGATGCGGGAAGAGCGTGGAAAGCTTGTACTCGGTGTGCTTGCCGGCGAGGTTCGCAACGGTGACGTCGATGTCGCCGCAGTACTCCCACATGAGCTGACGGCACGGACCGCATGGCGTGCCCGGCTCTTCGCTCTGCGTGACGACGGCGATCGCGCTGAACTCGCGCTCACCGGCCGCGAGCGCGGTCAGCAGCGCGACGCGTTCGGCGCAGACGGTCAGCGCGTACGTGCAGTTCTCGACGTTGCAGCCGTGAAAAACCTTGCCGCCCCTGGTCAGCAACGCCGCACCGACTTTGTATTTGGAGAATGGCGCGATCGCGTTCTCGCGCGCCCTGGTGGCTTCAGCAATGAGGTTGACCATTGGACGGGCTAAGGTAGCACGTACCCCCGTCATTCCGAGCCGCGTAGAAGGCGAGGAATCTGGGTGGGGGCGCAATACCACCGCCCGGATTCCTCGCCGTCTACGCGGCTCGGAATGACAACTACCGCGCCCGCTTCTGCAGCTCCGTCCCGACCTCGCTCCAATCGATGCCGATGTCGGTCAGCAGCACGGAGATGTGAAACAGCAGGTCGGCGACCTCCGAGACCACGCGGTCGCGCGGCTCAGTCAGCGCGGCGATGATGACTTCGGCCGATTCTTCACCGACCTTCTTCACGATCCGCGAGCGTCCGGCATTGAAGAGCGACGCGGAGTACGAGCCTTCCGGCCGCGATTGATAGCGGTCTCGCAGGACGCGCATGAGCGTCGTCAGATCGAGCGGCGTCGGCGGCACGTCCGCGAAGCACGACATCGCGCCGGTGTGACACGCCGGACCGGTCGGTTCGACGGTCACAACGAGTGCGTCGCGATCGCAATCGGGCGCGATGTGCACGACGCGCTGCGTGTTGCCGGAGGTCTCGCCCTTGTGCCACAGCTCGTCGCGGCTGCGGCTCCAGAACCACGTCTCGCCCGTTTCGATCGTCTTCTGCAGCGACTCCTCGCTCATGTACGCCAGCGTCAGCACCGCGCCGCTCCGGGCATCGCGGACGATCGCCGGGATCAGACCATTCGTGAAAGTCAGATCGTTCATCGGACCGGAATCCCTTCGCTGGCAAGATACGACTTCAGCTCGCCGATGGTCATGCGCCGATCGTGAAACAGCGACGCCGCGAGTGCCGCGCGCGCGCCGCCATGCGCGATCGCATCGCGGAAATGTTCGAGCGTCCCCGCGCCGCCCGACGCGATCACGCTGATCCGCACGACGGCGGTGACTGCGCGCAGCAGCTCGATGTCGTAGCCGCGATTCGTGCCGTCGCGGTCCACCGACGTCAACAGGATCTCTCCCGCCCCCAACTCCTCGGCGCGCCGGCACCAGTCGACAGCATCGAGTCCGGTGGCCTCTTTGCCGCTGCGCACCATCACTTCGAAGTGATCGCCGATGCGCTTCGCGTCGCACGACAGCACGACCGCCTGGACGCCGAACTCCTTCGCCGTCTCGGCGATCAGCTCCGGCCGCGCGACCGCAGCGGTGTTGATCGCGACGCGGTCCGCACCCGCGCGCAGCATTGCCCGGAAGTCTTCCATCGTCCGCACGCCGCCGCCGACGGTCAGCGGAATGAATAACGCTTCCGCGACGCGGCGCACGGTGTCGACTGCAGTGGCGACGCCGCGATCAGACGCTGAGATATCGAGGATCGTAAGCTCGTCGGCGCCTTCGGCCTCATAGCGCCGCGCGCACTCGACGGGATCGCCTGCGTCGCGAATGCCGGCGAAGTTCACGCCTTTCACGACACGGCCGTCGCGGACATCGAGGCACGGGATGATCCGGATCGGCATCGCATTCGCGGCGGCCGCGCGCTCCCGTGCCTCCGCTAAGTTGAAGCGTCGATCGAGCAGCGCCCGACCGATCACGCAGCCGCTGACATTGTCGAGCCGCGCGAGCGAAACGACGTCGCCGAGCGTCGCCACACCTCCCGACGCGATGACACGAAGGCGCGTCTGCTTTGCGAGCGAGCGATACAGCGCGAGAGAGGGGCCGGCCAGGACGCCGTCGCTGCCGATGTCGGTGACGAGGATTTCCTCGATGCCGGCCTGTTCGATCCGCTGCAGCACGGCTTCCAGCGCGACGGCGGTTCCGCGCGTCCATCCGGCCACGCGGATCGCGCCGTCGCGCAAATCGACCGCGGGGACGATCCGCGACGCGCCATGAACCGACACGAGCTCGTCGAGCAGCCGCGGATCGTCCGCTGCGATCGTGCCGGCCACGATGCGCTCGGCACCGGTCTCGAACCAATGCCGCGCGTCGGCAACCGTGCGCACGCCGCCGCCGACCTGAATCCGCAGATCCCTTTGCGCCAGACGCCGCACCGCCGCGGTCGCCGACGGTTTGCCGTCGCGCGAGCCGATGAGGTCAACGACGTGAATGCGCGTTCCCGCGGGCACGCGCAGCAGGTCGAGCACCTCCTCGACCGATCCGTACTCGGTTACCGCACCGAAGTCGCCGCGCGCGAGGCGCACGACGCGATCGCCGATGATGTCGAGCGACGGAATCACTTCGAAGCTGAGCGCAGAGCGCGGCGGGCGGAGCGCGGACGGAGTCATGAGATTTTCTCGACGAAGTTTTTGAGGACCTGCAGCCCGGCCGTCGACGACTTCTCCGGATGGAACTGCACGCCGAAGATCGTTCGCTTCTGCACGGCGGCGGTGAACGGCGCGCCGTACGTTGCCGTCGCGACCTCAGCTTCGACTCCGCTCGCCGCGTACGAATTGACGAAGTAGAACGGCGCGCCCGTCGTGATGCCGTCAAACAGCGGAGTGGCCGGAAAGCGCACGCGGTTCCAGCCGATCTGCGGCACCGGCAGCGTGCACTCGAGTCGTCGCACGTGGCCGCGCAGGAATCCGAGTCCGGCCGTCACTCCCATTTCGTCCGATGACTCGAACAGCAGTTGATGGCCGACGCAGATGCCGAGGAGTAACGCATCGTGGGAGACGGCGTCGCGGAGCGCGGTGTCGATGCCGTTTGCCTGGACCCAGCTCATCGCCGCCCGGAAGCTGCCGACGCCGGGGAGCACGATCTTCGCCGCGCGCGCGATCTCCGCGGCGTCGCGCGTCAGGTGCACGTCCGCTCCGACTGCGCGAAGCGCCCGCGCGATGTTCGCCGTGTTCGCGACCGGCGAATCGACGAGCGTCACCGCCATCAGAGGACTCCCTTCGTCGACGGCACTTCCGTGTCGACGATCTGCTTCGCGTCGCGCAACGCCACTGCGAACGCTTTGAAGATCGCTTCGGCGGCGTGATGGCCGTTCCGGCCGCGGATCAGATCGATGTGGATGTTGCACGCGCACTTGTTCGCGAACGACTTGAAGAACTCCTCGACGAGTGCGAACGGAAAATCCTTGTGGATCAGGAGCATCTCCCGGTCCACCGGCACCTCGAAGACGAGGTACGGCCGGCCGGCGAAGTCGATGACCACGCGCGCGAGCGCCTCGTCGAGCGGCACGTGCGCGGAGCCGAAGCGGCGGATCCCTCGTTTGTCGCCGAGGGCTTTCGCGAACGCTTCGCCGAGGACGAGGCCGACGTCTTCGACGGTGTGGTGGTAGTCGATGTGCGTGTCGCCGGTCGCGACCACGTCGAGCTCTACCCGGCCGTGTCGCGCAATGACGTCGAGCATGTGCGATAGAAAACCGACCGGCGTCTCGATGCGCGAGCTGCCGCGGCCGTCGAGGTCGAGTGAGACGGCGACGGAGGTTTCCTTCGTCTGGCGAGTGACGCTGGCCTGTCGTGTCATGCGATCTCCTTCAGCACGGCCACGAACTGGTCGTTCTCTTCGGCTGTTCCGACCGAGACGCGCAGGCAGTTGGCCAGTCCGAAGTAACCGGAGATGTCGCGGATGAGGATGCCGCGCGCGCAGAGCTCGTCGAAGATCGCCTTCGCCGGGCGCTCCGTCCGGAACGAGATGAAGTTCGCTGCGGAAGGGAAGACTTCGATGCGGCGGATCCCGCGCATCGCCGCGGCGAGCCGCTCGCGCTCGCGAACGAGGACGCTCACGTTCTTGTCGCGGATGGCGCGATTCTCCAGGGCCAGGACGGCCGCCGCCTCGCTGACGATGTTCAGGGAGTAGGGCAGTTTCACTTTGCGAACCTCACGCGCGGTCCCGGCCGTCGCTGCGAGCCAGCCGATGCGGAGCCCGGCCAGCCCCCACGCTTTCGAGAACGTCGAGAACGTGACGAGCCGCTCGTGCAGCAGCGGCAGCGAATCATTCGCGAAATCGCCGTACGCGCGATCGAACAAGAGCGTCGCGCCGGTGTCGAGCAATCGTTCGACGCCGCCGGGCGGGAGAATGCCGCCGGTCGGATTGTTCGGCGAGCAGACGATCACCACTGCGTGCTCGTTCGCCGACGCGGCGTCGATCATCTCCGCGAGCGGAAGGTGCGCGTGGCGCGGGTCGACGTCGACGTTGACGATCGCGCCGCCGGCGACCGTCACGAGTTTCTCGTAAAGCGAAAACGACGGACGCGGAATGATCGTCGGCGTGTTCGGGCCGACGAATGTGCCGATCGCCGCGGCGAGGAGCTCGTTGGAGCCGTTGCCGACGAGGATGTTCTCCGGCGCGAGGCCGTACGCCTTCGCGATCGCGCCGCGCAGCGCGTTCGATTCGAAGTCGGGATAGCGATTCCAGCGCCGCTCGACGATCGCGTTCACTAGCGTTCGCTTGAGCTCGGGCGGGAAGTCGAACGGGTTCTCGTTCTGGTTGAGCTTTGTCGCTGCTTCGCGCAGCTCGAGCGTGTACGCGGTCATCGCCGCGATCGCGGTGCGGCTCACGACTCGCCTCGTCGTGCCGTGCTCCTTGCGCGCGCCATGACCGACTTGCCGTGATTCGGCAGGCCTTCGAACCGCGACAGGCGATCGGCGAGCGGCGCGACCGCGAGGCCGTCGCGCTCGCCGGCGAAGATGATGTTCGTCCGCTTGATGAAGTCGTAGACGCCGAGCGGCGAGAAAAAGCGTGCGGTGCCGGCGGTCGGCAGCACGTGGTTCGATCCGATGATGTAGTCGCCGGCGGCGGGAGCGGACGCCGGCCCGCAGTAGATCGCGCCGCAGTTCGCGGCCTGCGCGGCGACGCCGGCCGCGGCGCGCGTCTGAATCGAGAGGTGCTCCGGCGCGATGCGATTGGCGAGCGCGACGGCGCGGTCGAGCGACGTCGTGGTGAAGATGAAGACCGGGCCGCCGTTCTTCACTTCGGCAATCGACGCAGCGATCGCGCGCGCGGTCGCTTCCGAGGTGCAGACGCAGATCACGGCGCTGTCCGGGCCGTGCTCCGACTGCGCGAGCAGATCGGCGGCGACGTATTCAGGAACCGCCGTTTCGTCGGCGATCACGACCAGCTCGGTCGGGCCGGCGGTCATGTCGATGCCGACTTCGCCGATGAGACGCGCTTTCGCCGCCGTCACGTACGCATTGCCCGGTCCGACGATCTTGTCGACGCGTTCGAGCGTCTCCGTTCCGATCGCCATCGCCGCAACACCCGCCGCCCCGCCCGCCCGATAGATCTCGCGAACGCCGACGCGGCCGCAGACGTAATGCAGCTCGGGCAGCGCGGCGGCGCGGGGAGTCGTGGCAATGACGATCTCGCCGACGCCGGCGATTCGCGCCGGGACCGCGCACATCATCAATGTGGAGAGGTACACGGCACGACCGCCCGGAACGTAGATGCCGACGCGCCGCAAAGGACGGACCCGATGTTCGATGGCTGTGTCGCCACGCGTCCAGCGATAGCTCGCCGGAAGCTGGGCGAGGTGAAATGACTCGATGCGTTCGATGGCCGTGTCGATCGCCTGCGCGAGCTGCGAGTCGTCGAGCGTCTCTGGTGGCGCGGGAGTGACGCGGATTTCCTCCGGCTCGAGCTTCAGCTTGTCGAATTTCTCGATCTGCTGCGCGACATAGACATCCCCGCTCGCGCGGACGCCGGCAATGATCTCGTTCGCGACCTCCATCGCCTGCGACGATGCTTCGCGGTGCTTCTGTTCGAGCTCGCTGAGAACCTTCTCGGCTTGCGGAGACTCGAGCGCGATGATGTTCATCGGGTGATCCTTTCGATCCGTTCGGATGCGGCGGCGGAGATTCTGGCGACGAGCTCGCGCATCTCCGCCGGGTGCGTCCGGTAAACGTCTTTTCCGACGATCAGCCGCGGAGAGATCTCGGCGACGACGTCCTGCATCACTAATTTGTGTACGCGCACGGTTTCCCCGGTCTCGACGAGATCGATCACGTGCGTCGTCAGATTCAACACCGCTGCGAGCTCGACCGAGCCGCCGAGGGGGACGATCTCGGCGCGGATGCCGCGGGAGTCGAGCCAGGTGCGTGCGATCCGCGGATACTTCGTCGCGATCTTGGGAACGTGCAGCTCGTGCAGCGGCGGGGCATCGGCCGCGGAGATCAGCATCATCTTGCAGCGGCCGAAGGGAAGCTCGACGGGCTGGTATGCCGTCGAGTCGTGCTCGAGCAGTTGATCGAGACCGGCCACGCCGGCGTCGGCGGCGCCGTGCTCGACGTATACCGGCACATCGCAGTCCTTCACGAAGATCCACTCGACGCCGCCTCGCCGGAACACGAGCTTCCGCGACGCGAGATCCGCTTCGTCTGGCGGCTCGTAGCCTGCGGCTGCGAAGAGCGCGAGCGTTTCGTTCTGCAGTCGTCCTTTCGGCAGTGCGATGCGCATGACGGCTCAGTCCAGATCGTCCAGTGTGATGGTGAAGCCTACGGCCGCCGCGCTCGTCCCGAAACGGCCATAGAGCGTGTCGTAGCGGCCGCCTTGTGCGATTGTCGCTCGCGTCGCGCTGTCGTAGGCGCGGAAGCGCAGGCCTGTGTAGTAGCCGAGAGTGCGATCGACGTCGTCGAGGTGGACCGAGCAGCCGGGACACGCTGCCGCGACGGTGTCGAGGCGCTCGGCGGCTTCGCGTGTCGGCTGATAGTCGCGGAGGTCCCGCGTCGTGGCGGTTCCCTCGGCAAGTTTCTCGATCAGATCAGCCGCAGTGGGCGGAAGCTCGTCGCGTAACTCGGCGATAGCCCCACGGCGTTTTGCCGCGAGCGCCTCGCGGACGCGCGACGCGGCGTCTTCGCTCCCGGCGATGCGGTCGGCAATTGTCGCGTCCGTGACGACGATGATCGGTTTCACGGAAAACTCGTGCAGGATCGCGGTCACCAGCGCCAGCGCTTCGATGTCGGCCTGGACCCAACGGTCGCCGATGATCTCGGCGCCGACCTGGAACATCTCGCGGTTCGTGCCGAGGCGTGACGGCTGATAGCGGATGACGTCACCGCGATAGAAGACGCGCAGCGGCAGTTGCGATCCGGCGAGCGACGGCGCCAGCGCGCGCGCGACGATCGGGGTGAAGTCCGAGCGGATCGCGACGAGGTCGCCGTCGCGATCGATGAACCGATAGGTGCGCCGCGACTCGACTGCGCCGGTTGCGGCATACGGTTCGGCGTAGTCGATGATCGGCAGGATGACCTCATCGAAGCCGGCGCGCTCGAGCACGGAGACCACGCGCGTCTCGGCCCGCCGCCGCCGCGCGCTTTCGGCGACCAGCAGCGGCCGTACGCCTGTCGGATATCGGAGTTGTTTCGCCATAACAAAAAACCTCTTCCGCTTTGGAAGAGGTTTCGTCAGGCGATTCAGATCTGGCGGCGCCCCTTCCTTTCGGCGGGGCGCACGCGGATGCACCCCTATCGAATGTGATGGTGGTGGTGCGCCCGGGACGTGCGTGGAACGTTCACAGCGTCAGCGAGTGTACGGTCGGGCCGCGGCCGGTGTCAATGACGCGCGGCGATCTGATTAGAATGCGCGCGCATGACCCTCGACGAGCAGTTCGAATACCTGGCGAAGGGCACCGTCGACCTGATCGAGAAGGCCGAGCTGAAGGCGAAGCTCGCGCGCGCCGCACGCGACAAGAAGCAGCTCACCATCAAGGTCGGCTTCGATCCCACCGCTCCCGACATCCACCTCGGCCACACCGTCGTGATCCGGAAGATGCGCCACTTCCAGCAGCTCGGCCACCGGGTCATCTTTCTCATCGGCGACTTCACCGGGATGATCGGCGATCCGACAGGAAAGAAGATCACGCGCCCGCCCCTGACGCGCGAGCAGATCGTCGAGAACGCGCACACGTACGAGCGGCAGGTCTACAAGATCCTCGACCCGGAAAAGACCGAGATCCGTTTCAACTCCGAGTGGCTCGGCGCCCTCGGATCCGAAGGCATGGTACGGCTCGCGGCGAAGTACACGCTCGCGCGCATGCTCGAGCGCGACGAGTTCCGGAAGCGCTTCGAGGCGCATCAGCCGATCGCCATTCACGAGCTGCTCTATCCGCTCGCGCAGGCATACGACTCGGTCGCGCTGCAGTGCGACGTTGAGATGGGCGGCACCGATCAGCGCTTCAACCTGCTCGTCGGCCGCGATCTCATGCGCGAGTACGGACTGGAGCCGCAGGTCGTGATCACGATGCCCCTGCTCGAAGGCACCGACGGCATCGAGAAGATGTCCAAGTCCCTCGGCAACTACATCGGGATCGACGAGCCGCCCGATCAGATCTTCGGCAAAGTCATGTCGATCTCCGACGATCTGATGTGGAAGTACTACACGCTCTGCACCGACCTGACGCCGGCCCAGATCGAGGCGAAGAAGGCCAGCGCGCATCCGATGGACGCGAAGCGCGAGCTTGCGAAGTCGATCATTCGTGACTTCTACGATGCCGGCGCCGCCGAAGCCGCAGAGCAGGAGTTCCGCCGCGTGTTCAGCGCCCGGCAGTCGCCGACCGATATCGAGGAGAAGGCGCTGCCGGCATCCGCGGAGCCGCAGCTCGTCAGCAAAGTGATCGCCGCAGCAGGACTCGCGCCGACGAACAAGGAGGCGCAGCGTCTGATCGCCCAGGGCGGCGTGCTGATCGACGACGGCAAAGTCGACAACCTGAAGCAGACGCTCGACGCGACAGCGGGGAAGTCGTACCTGCTGAAAGTGGGGAAGCGCCGGTTCGCGAAGGTGACGTTCGGATAAGGCCAGAAACGCCTTCTCCCCGCGGCGCGGGGAGAAGGTGCCGAAGGCGGATGAGGGGCCTCACCCGGACTTGTGACTACTCGAACTTCAGCGGGATCGTGACGATCGTCGACTGGCCGTCTGCCGAGGTGACGCGCAGCTGGATCTGGCCGGCGGTGCCCTTCATGGCGCCGCTCGGGACCATCTGGATCGTGCCGATGTCGTCGACGAGGCGCGCGTCGACGGTCGAGGAAACGATCTCGAACGTCACCGACTGGCTGTTGTCACCGCTCGCGACGACGCGGAAATAGGAAGGGAAGCCGTAGGTCAGGCTCTCGACGGGAGCGTCGAGCACGTTGTCGTGCGCGGAGATGTCGACGGTGCCGTTCTGGTCACGGTCGACGCCGATGAACGTGACGCGGCTCTGTTCACGCGTGCGGAAGCCCGGCACGAACGACGGATCGCCGCTGCCCTGGTTGACGATGCTGCCATAGAAGATCGCGTTGCCGCTGAGCAGGTCAGCGTGCACGACGTCGTTGTCCTGCAGCGCGACGCCGAAGAGCGCCGGAACGCTGTACTGGTCCTGCACACCCGCTGCGTATTCGATCGTCTGCGTCGCGGCCAGGGTGCCGTCGGCGCGCACGAGCTCCCAGCGCACGCTGCTCGCCGTGATCGAGTACGTGCCGATGTTGAACCGGAAATTCGCGGCCGACTCAGGTCCGGAGATGACCACGACGTCGTTCGCAATGGTGGCTTCGGTCGCGCGAACGGCCGGGATGTCCTGGCCGAACTCGGTGCTGCCTGCCGTGTTGAACGTGCGTGATGCGACCGCGAGGTGGTTCGCGTCAGCATCCGCGACCTGGATCTCGATTGCGCCGATGGTGTTCTCGCGCGCGAAGATCGTGCGCACGACGTCGGCAAGGCCGAGCGTGCCGCGCGGCGGGACCGTCACATTCGCCGACTCGGCGGCACCGTTCTGGTCGTGATACCGGAGTGCGGCGACGATCGCCTGTCCGCCGGTGTTGTGCAGAGTGAGCTCGCTCTTCCAGACGCTTCCGTTCGCGCCCGGCGCGGAGCCGGCGACCGGGACGATCAGCGTGGAGGCGCCCGCGGCCAGAGGCAGCAGCGCAATTGCCGCCGCAGTGATCACATTCTTGAACTTCATCAGAGTTCTCCTTTTCATCGTGGTTGCGTGCAGTGATACGCAGCGCTGAAAAGGAATGTCTATAAAGACTTACGAATATTGTGTGCGGTAATTGAGGATGAGGAGGGCGATTACGCAACAGTGATACGCAAGCAATCGCATTTGCGTTTAGGTACACTGCGCGGCGCGATGGCGGTCCCGCTGCTCGATCTGAAGCTGCAATACGGAGCGATTCGCGACGAGGTGATGCGAGTCACCGAGGAAGTGTACGAGTCGCAGATGTTCATCCTGGGCAAGCGGGTGGAGGCCTTCGAGACGGACTTCGCCGCTTACTGCGGGACGAAGCACGCGGTTGGGGTTTCCTCCGGCACCGACGCGCTGCTCGTCGCGCTGATGGTGCACGGCGTCGGTCACGGCGATGACGTCATCGTGCCGGCGTACTCGTTTTTCGCCACCGCGGGTGTGGTCGACCGGCTCGGCGCGCGGCCTGTCTTCGTCGACATCTCGCTCGACGACTACAACATCGATGTACGCCAGATCGAGGAACGCGTCACGACGCGCACGAAGGCGATCATGCCCGTGCATCTCTATGGACAGACCGCGGCCATGGACGAGATCAACGCCATCGCCAGGAAGCGCGATCTCGTCGTGATGGAAGACGCCGCGCAGGCTGTCGGCGCCGGATACAAAGGCAAGCGCGCGGGATCGCTTGGCGACATCGGCTGCTTCTCGTTTTTCCCGTCGAAGAACCTCGGCGCATTCGGCGATGCCGGAGCCGTGACCGTCGACGACGAAGCGATCGCGGAGAAGCTCGTCGACTACCGCGTACACGGCATGCGGCCGAAGTACTACCACCGCTACGTCGGCGGGAACTTCCGCATCGACGCCCTGCAGGCCGCGATTCTCCACGTCAAGCTGCCGCACCTCGACGCGTGGGCGGAGGGGCGGCGGCGCAACGCGAAGATCTATGAAGAGCTCTTCGCGGAGACGCGGCTCGGCGAGCGTGTCGTGCTCCCGAAGGAGATGCCCGGCCGGCATCACGTCTTCAATCAGTACATCGTGCGATTCACGGACGGACGGACGGCGCGCGATCGTGTGATGGCACATCTGAAGAGCAAAGGCATCGGTTGCGAGATCTACTACCCCCTCACGTTGCCGCAGCAGGAGTGCTTCCAGACCGTGCCGGGCGCGCGCGAGCGTTTCCCGAATTCCGAGGCGGCGGCGGAGCAGACGCTGGCCATTCCGGTTTTCGCCGAGCTCACGAAGGACCAGATGCGGGAAGTCGTGCGGGAGATCATCGCCGGCTTGGGACGTTAGCTGCGTGATCCCGCTCCGGCACACCGCGCCGCGACGAACAACGCCGGTCGTCAACCGCGTGCTCGTCGGCGCGAACGTCGCGGTGTTCGTGGTGCAATTGTTCATGGGCAACGCTGCCGAACAGATCATCGAGACGTTCGGCTACATTCCTCTGCGCTTTCATCATCCCGAGCTCTACGGGTACACGCGCTGGGAAGTGGCGATCACGCTCGTCACGTCGCTCTTCCTCCATGGCGGACTCGTTCATCTGTTCGGCAACATGATTTATCTCTGGACGTTCGGCGACGCCGTCGAAGACCTGTTCGGCCACACCGCTTACTTCTTTTTCTTCATCGCAGCGGGAGTGATCGGCAGCCTCACGCACACGATCGTCTTTCCCGATTCGCCGATCGCCTCGATCGGTGCCTCCGGCAGCATCGCCGGCGTTCTCGGTGCCTTTCTCGTGCTGCGTCCGTACGCGCGGATCGTCACGCTGTTCCCGCTCGTGGTTTACTGGGCGATGGCAGAGATTCGCGCGGCGCTGTTCCTGCCGGTCTGGTTTCTGATGCAGTTCTTCAACGGATTCCTGTCACTCGCTGCTGCGCGAAGCACTCAGGAGGTTGCAGGCATCGCATGGTGGGCGCATATCGGCGGCTTCACATTCGGCGCTCTCGTCGCCGTTTCGTATCGGATGATGCATAGGAGCCGCGCGTGAGGAAGGGAATCATTCTCGCCGGCGGAACGGGGACGCGGCTGTATCCATTGACATCGGTCGTTTCCAAGCAACTGCTGCCCGTCTACGACAAGCCGATGATCTATTACCCGCTGACGACGCTGATGCTCGCGGGCGTCAACGAGATCCTCATCATCACCACTCCCGCCGATCAGCCTCTCTTCCACCAGCTCCTCGGCAATGGCTCGCAGTGGGGAGTTCGTTTGTCGTACGCCGAACAGCCGCATCCCGGCGGACTGGCGCAGGCATTTCTCATCGGCCGCGATTTCGTCGGCAACGATCCGAGCTGCCTGATCCTCGGCGACAACATTTTCTACGGTCACGGGCTGACCGACGCGCTGCAGCGCGCCGCGTCGAGTACGCATGCGGCGACGGTGTTCGCGTATCGAGTCAAGGATCCGGAGCGCTACGGAGTCGTCGAAGTGGACGACGATGGGCGCGCGTTGAGCATCGAAGAGAAGCCGTCGCGGCCCAGGTCGAATCTCGCCGTGACCGGCTTGTACTTCTACGACGCGAAGGTGACCGACCACGTGACGCGGGTCCGTCCGTCGGCGCGCGGCGAGCTCGAGATCACCGATTTGAATCGCGTATACCTGGAGCGGGGCGAGCTGCACGTCGAGCAGCTCGGCCGCGGCTATGCGTGGTTCGACACCGGGACGCAGGAGTCGCTGCTCGAGGCGGCGAATTTCGTCGAAACGATCGAGCTGCGGCAGGGTTTGAAGATCGCCTGTCCCGAAGAAGTCGCGTTTTACAACGAGTGGATCACGCGCGAGCAGCTCCTCGCGCAGGCCGAGCGCCTGGCGAAAAGCGCGTACGGCAGGTACCTTCTGAATCTCACGAAATGAAAACAATCATCGTCACGGGCGGCGCGGGGTTCATCGGCTCGCATCTCGTCGATGCGTACATCGAACGCGAATGGCGTGTCGTCGTCATTGACAACCTCTCGACCGGCGACCAGCGCAACGTCAACCCCCGCGCAGAGCTTCGCGTCGCCGATCTGCGCGATCCGGCGGCGCTCGCGATCGTCGACGAGGTGAAGCCCGACGTCATCTCGCATCAGGCGGCGCAGGTCGACGTCCGCAAATCCGTCGCCGATCCGGGAGAAGATGCCGAGATCAACATCGTCGCTTCGCTGCGTCTGCTGCAGAAAGCGCACGACGCACGGGTGAAGCGGTTCATCTTCGCGTCGAGCGGAGGAGCGATCTACGGCGAGCCCGCGTTCGCGCCGCAGACCGAAGAGCATCCGCTGCAGCCGATGTCGCCGTATGGCTGCGCGAAGCTCGCGGTCGAGCACTACATGAACTACTTCCGCGAGGTGCAGGGTCTCGCGACCGTCGCGATGCGTTACGCGAATGTGTACGGTCCGCGCCAGAGCTCGCGCGGTGAAGCGGGTGTCATCGCGATCTTCGCCGATCGCATGCTGCGCAAGCTCGACGTCACGATCAACGGAGATGGCGGGCAGACGCGCGACTTCGTGTACGTAGGAGACGTCGTCGCCGCAAACATGGCGACCACCGAGCACATGGAGCTGACCGGCGCATTCAACGTGGGAACCGGGGTCGAAACATCGATCAACGACCTCTATCGCGCGATGGCGCACCTGACCGGCACCACCGCGCCGGCGAATCACGCGCCGGCGAAGGCGGGCGAGCAGATTCGCAGCGTTCTCGACGGCTCGAAACTCCGGAAAACCGCAGGCCTCGGCCGTCCGCGCCTTCTTTCGGACGCGTTGCAACCGACCATCGACTACTTCCGCTGAAGCCGGTCCGCCGTTTGCTGGCAGCCTCACCAGGAGAATTTATGAACATTCGCAGTTTCGAGCCTTTGCTTCGCAATGCCACGGTCAAAGCGATCGACAGCGTCGGCGAGAAATTCGCCGGAGCGGAGGTGGCGACCGAAAACGCCGTCACGAGGCTGTTGAATCGATGGAACGCGCTCGACCGTGACGAGAAGGAGAACATCGCGTCGGTCGTGATCGCGACGGCGATTACCGCTGTGTCTGCTATCGCGGCTCTGAGCCGAGGGAAGAAGAAACCGGCCAAGACGGCGGGGAAGGCCGGCAAGCAGGCCGTGAAACGAGTTGCCCGCAAGATGGCGGGCTGAACCGGAATTGATCAGGCCGTCGGCGAGGTTATTTGCTACCATACACCGACGCTTTCGGAGACACGGTCCTCCGCCGGCGTCAATAACCAAAAAAAGCCGAGCCTGATTGATGAAGCGACTGCTTTTCTCCTTCACCACTGCTGTCGTGTTGTTTGGCGCTGCTCCGCAGCTGCTCGCCGAGCCGTGCGCGGCCGCACCATCCGAGTCGCTGATGTCGACTCTGCTCCGGCAGGCGCCGGGTCTGAAAGCGAACGTGCTCCAGCTCGCGCTCGAGGCGACGACATGTGCCGCCGAAAGGGGCGTCGTCAAGCGGCGCAACATCATGACGGTGATCGATTACTCGCTTCCGTCTTCGGAGCCGCGGCTCTTCGTGTTCGATCTCGCCTCGAACACGCTCCTGTTCCGCGAGCTCGTCGCGCACGGCAAGAACAGCGGCGGCGACCGCGCCTCGTTCTTCTCGAACAGCGCCGGCAGTCTTGCCAGCAGCCTCGGTCTTTTCGTCACGGGTGACACCTACGTCGGCGGCAACGGATATTCGCTGCGGCTCCGCGGTCTCGAGGAAGGCGTCAACGACATGGCCTGGGATCGCGCGATCGTGATGCACGGCGCGTATTACGTCAGCCGTGAAGCGGTCCGCGCGCTCGGACGCCTCGGCCGCAGCTGGGGTTGCCCGGCCGTGCGCCAGGAGATCGCCAAAAAGATCATCGACACGGTCCGCGGTGGCAGTGCGTTGTTTGCGTACTATCCCGACAAGCGCTGGCTGGCGTCGTCGGCCTTCCTGCCAAAGTAGTCGCGCGACTCTTGCATGCGTCGCATGCATGAAGCTCCGCCTCTACTCCGACTTCGTCTGACCGTTCTGCTACATCGCTGAGCGAAGCAGTCTGGTCAGGCTGCTGGACGAATTCGATCTCGATCTCGACTGGCGCGGGTTCGAGCTGCATCCGGAGACGCCGCCCGGCGGCATGCGTCTCGACGAGTACTTCCCGCCGCAACGTTTGCGGCAGATGGCGGAGCACATGAAGAACTTCGCCGCGCGATTCGGCATTGCCGATTTCCGTCAGCGCGAGCGCATCCCGAATACGCGCCGCGCACTCGCTCTCGCGGAGGTGGCTCGCGACGAAGGCAGGCTGGATGCGTTCCGCGCGCGAGCGATGGCCGCGCACTGGAAAGAAGGACGCGATCTCGAGAACGACGACGAATTACGCGCGATCGCGCGCGACGCGCGTCTGAGCGATGACGCGGTCGAGCGTTCCGTCTCCGATCCGGCGTATGTCCAACGTATCGATGCGATTCGCGACGAAGCGAACGCGATTGGCGTCGAGGGAATCCCGACCTTCATCATCGGCAATGCTGCACTCTCAGGATGTCAGCCCTACGACACTCTCGCCGGCTTCGCGAACCAGGCCGGGGCACGGAAACGAACTCGTGACGCAACGTGAGTCAATGCGCGATGCCTGCGGCTAACGCTTGACACGACCGTCAGTTGGTAGCATCGTTCGCGTCACACGAACCCACCAAGTACGGCAAAGGAGGAAGTCATGGAACTCTCTCGCCGTGGTTTCCTGAAAGCAACGACAGTCGGTGGCGCGGTCGCGCTCGGCTTCGATCTGTCGAAAGCTCAGGCTGAAGTGCGCGAGCTGAAGATGGCGCGCACCACCGAAACGCGCAGCATCTGTCCCTACTGCGCTGTCTCGTGTGGCGTCATCATTCACACGCTCGGCGACCGCTCGAAGAATGCGGTACCGTCCGTCGTGCACGTCGAAGGAGACCCGGATCATCCGATCAGCCGCGGTTCTCTCTGTCCCAAAGGCATCACCCTCAAGGACGACATCACCCACAAGAACCGGCTGCTGACGCCGAAAGTGCGGCGGCCCGGCTCGGACAAGTGGGAAGACATCTCCTGGGATGACGCCATTTCGCGCATCGCTCGAAACATCAAGACCACGCGCGACCGCACGTATGTTGCGCGCAACGCAAAAGGGCAGGTCGTCAATCGCACGCCGGGCATGGCGTGGATCGGCGGCTGCACCGACACGAACGAGTTCAATTTCCTGCAGTGGAAGGCGATCACCGGCCTGGGGGTGCCATACCGCGATTCCCAGGCCAGGGTTTGACACGGCCCCACTGTGGCCAGTTTGGCCGCATGCTTCGGTCGTGGCGCGATGACGAACGGCTGGGTCGACATCAAGAACGCCGACATCATCCTCGCGATGGGCGGCAACCCCGCCGAAAATCACCCCGTCGGATTCAAGTGGTTCATGGAAGCGAAACGCACTCGCGGCGCGAAGCTCGTCGTCGTCGATCCTCGCTTCACGCGCACCGCGGCGGTCGCCGACTTCTACGCTCCCATCCGTCCCGGCACCGACATCGCCTTCCTCCTCGGCATCATCCGTTATGCGATCAGCACGGGCCGCTATCACCAGGACTACGTGAAGATCCACACCAACGCGCCTTTCCTCGTGAAGAACACATACAGCTTCAAGGACGGTCTGTTCGCCGGCTGGGATCCCGCGAAGAAGGCGTACGTCAAAGACGCGTGGGGTTACGACACTGATGCGGGAACGAAAGCGTACAGCGTCGACTACACGATGCAGAACCCGCAGACCGTTTTCCAGCTGCTGAAGCAGCACGTGGATCGCTACACGCCGGAAATGGTCGAGCGCGTTTGCGGAACTCCGAAAGACAAGTTCGTCAAGGTGTGCGAAATCGTGACGTCGACGGGCAACGCGGCGCACGTCGGCACGATCACATACGCGCTGGGATGGACCCAGCACTCGACCGCAGTGCAGACGATTCGCGCCGCGGCCATGCTGCAACTTCTCCTCGGCAATGTCGGACGGCCGGGCGGCGGCGTGAACGCGTTCCGTGGTCACTCCAACATCCAGGGCGCGACCGACACCGCCGGCAACACGGAGATCCTGCCGGGCTACCTGAAGACGCCGTCGGGCGACCTGCAGACCACAGCGGACTACTTCACGTCTGCGGTCCCGCAAACGCTGAACAAGCAGGCGTGGGCGACGATGAACTACTGGGTCAACTACCCGAAGTTCATGGTCTCGCTGCTGAAGTCCGTCTATGGCAATGCATCGACGAAGGACAACGACTGGGGCTATGGGTGGCTGCCGAAGACCGACGGCAACTATTCATGGATGTACATCTTCGACGACATGTATCGCGGTTACTCGATGCGCGTCGGCGGCAAAGAGCCCGGTCCCGAGGGCTTCATCACCTTCGGCATGAACCCGGTCGGCCTGGGGCCGAATTCGAAGAAGATGATCGCCGCTCTGTCGAAGCTGAAATGGATGGTGGTCGTCGAGAATGCCGAGACGGAGACGGCGCAGTTCTGGAAGGCGCCGAAGGAGTACGGCGGACCGCCGGCATCGCAGATCCAGACCGAAGTGTTCCTGCTGCCGGCGGCGAGTTTCGCGGAGAAGGACGGGACGTTCACGAACTCCGCACGCTGGCTGCAGTGGAAGTGGAAGGCGCTCGATCCTCCGGGGCAGGCAAAAGCCGATCAGGAGATCGTGTCGCGCATCTTCCTCGCCGTGCAGAACCTCTATCGCAAAGAGGGTGGCGTCGTTCCCGAGGCAGTGCTCAATGTCATCTGGCCGTACCAGAATCCGATCAATCCCGATCTCGGCGAAGTTCTGAAGGAGATGAGCGGGAAGGCGCTCGCGGACGTCAAGGATCCGAAAGATCCGACGAAGACGCTCAAGACCGCGGGCCAGCAGCTGGACGGATTCGGTCAGCTGCAGGACGACGGTTCGACGATGTGCGGCAACTGGCTGCACTCCGGCGTCTACACCGAGGCGGGCAACAACGCGCAGCGCCGCAGCACCGCCGATCCGATCGGCCTCGGCATGTTTCACAACTGGGCATTTTCGTGGCCGGCCAACCGCCGCATCATGTACAACCGTGCGTCGGCCGACGCGAACGGCCAGCCGTGGGATCCTACGCGGCCCGGCATCAAGTGGGACGGCACCAAGTGGGTCGGCGACGTTCCCGATATGAAGCCTGACGCGCCGCCGGGGACGTTCGGCGCCTTCATCATGCTGCCCGAGGGCGTCGGCCGTCTGTATGCGCCGGCCCTCAACGACGGTCCGTTCCCAGAGCACTACGAAGCCGTCGAAGCGCCGGTCGATAATCCTCTGCATCCGCAGGTCACGTCGAACCCGACCGCGCTGAAGTTCTCGTCCGACAAGGATCCGTTCGGCAAGAAGGAAGACTTCCCGATCGTCTGCACCACGTACCGCCTCACCGAACAGTTCCACTACTGGACCAAGCACCAGGCGGGCGGAGTGCTCAACGAGCTGCAGCCGGGATTTTTCGTCGAGATTCCGGACGCGCTCGCGCACGAGAAAGGCATCGCGAACGGGTCGAAGGTGAAGGTCACCTCGGCGCGCGGCTCCATCGAAGGCGTCGCGATGGTGACGAAGCGCATGCCGACCCTGAAGATCGACGGAAAGCAGGTGTGGCAGATCGGCTTCCCGATCCATTGGGGTTACGCCGCGGCGAAGGGTCACGAAGGACCGTTGGCGAATTTCCTCACGCCCTCGGCGGGTGATCCGAACACGTGGACGCCGGAGTACAAGGCGTTCCTCGTACGGCTGGATAAGGCGTAGGAGGCGACGATGACCATACAACCGCTCGAAATCCAGCGCGCCTCCGCCTCCATGTTCGGCTCCGCAACCGGCATTCGTACGAAGCCGGTTGTCTCGAAGTACATCGACACGACGACCTGCATCGGCTGCAAAGCGTGCGAGGCCGCCTGTCAGGAGTGGAACGATCTCCGGACCGTCCCCACCTCGCAGACGGGGACGTACCAAACGCTTCCTGCACTCGACGCCGAGTTCTGGAATCTCATCCGCTTCAACGAGCGCGAGACGAGCGACGGCGGCCCGATGTGGCTCATGCGCAAAGATCAGTGCATGCACTGCGCAGAGCCGGGCTGTCTCGAAGCGTGCCCGGCGCCCGGCGCGATCGTGCAGTACGCGAACGGCATCGTCGACGTGGACTCGACCAAGTGCATCGGCTGCGGCTACTGCGCGACCGGTTGCCCGTTCGACGTCCCGAAGTTCCAGGCCAAGACCGGCAAGATGGCGAAGTGCACGCTCTGCGTCGATCGCGTCGAGGTCGGGCTCGAGCCCGCTTGCATCAAGGCGTGTCCGACCGGCTGCCTCAACTTCGGTACGAAGGAGAGCATGGTGGCCATCGGCAACGCGCGGGTGGCGCAGTTGAAGAAGGACGGGTTCAGCGACGCGATGCTGTACGACCCGAAAGGCGTCGGCGGCACCGGCGTCGTCACGGTCCTCGGCCACGGACATCCGGAGTGGTACAACCTGCCGGTCGATCCGCACGTGCCGTGGGGCGTGCGCCTCTGGAAGCAGGTCGTGCGACCG
>DASWBH010000465.1:0-14090 GCA_036390755.1 Thermoanaerobaculia bacterium | reverse complement strand
GATCGACTGCCGCTCATCAGGCAGCTTGCGGCGGATCGCCGTGGCGGTGACGCCCAGCGCCTCGAGCTGTGTTTTGTCCCGGGCCGTCGACAGGGGCTGTGAGCGCTTGCAGCCGTCGCGATACACGGCCACCGCCTTCAGCCCGAGCTTCCACGCCTCGTAGTACGCCTGCTCGATCTCCTCGATCGTGGCGTTCGTCGGCATGTTGATCGTCTTGGAGATGGCGCCGCTGATGAACGGCTGCACCGCGCCCATCATCCGCAGATGTCCGACGTAATGAATCGACCGCGTGCCGTGCGCCGGCTTGAACGCGCAGTCGAAGACCGGCAGATGCTGCTCGAGCAGATGCGGAGCGCCTTCGATCGTGTCGTTCTCGTCGATGTACTGGATGATCTCGCGGACCTGCTTGGGCTCGTAGCCGAGGCGCTTGAGCGCGATGGGGACCGTCTGGTTGACGATCTTGAGCATCCCGCCGCCCACGAGCTTCTTGTACTTGACGAGGGCGATGTCCGGCTCGATGCCGGTCGTGTCGCAATCCATCATGAAGGCGATCGTGCCGGTCGGCGCGAGCACCGAGATCTGCGCGTTGCGATAGCCGTACTGCTGGCCGAGGGCGTACGCCTCGTCCCACACTTTTGTTGCGGCGTCGGCGAGATCGACCGGCAGCGGGCGCACGTTGATGCGGTACGCGGCGCGGCGATGCTTGTCGATCACGCGGAGGAACGGCTCCTCGTTGGCCGGATAGCCTTCGAACGTCCCGATCTTCGCAGCGATGCGCGCCGACTGCGCGTACGACTCGCCCGAGAGAATCGACGTCATCGCGGCCGCGAACTCGCGACCTTCCTCGCTGTCGTACGGCAGGCCGCGCGCCATCAGCAGAGCGCCGAGGTTCGCGTAGCCGATGCCGAGGGGCCGGAAGGCGTGGGAGTTTTTCTCGATCGCCGGTGTCGGATACGACGCGGAATCGACCGTGATCTCCTGCGCGGTGATCACGATGCGCAGCGCGGCGCGATACGACTCGACGTCGAATCCGTCCGTGTCGCTGTAGAAGCGCATCAGATTCAGCGACGCGAGATTGCACGCGGAATCATCGAGGAACATGTACTCCGAACACGGATTCGACGCATTGATGCGGGCGGTGTTCGGACACGGATGCCAGTCGTTGACGGTCGTGTCGAACTGCATGCCCGGGTCGCCGCACACCCACGCCGACTCGGCCATCTTGCGCATCATGTCGCGCGCTTTGTACGTGGCCATCACGCGATTGCGGTCGGTCACCGCGCGCGTCTGCCACTCGGCGTCCTTCTCGTACGCGCGCATGAACTCGTCGGTCACGCGCACGGAGTGGTTGGCGTTCTGGAACTGCACCGAGTCGTAGGCGCCGCCGGGTGCGTTGAACGCGCCCTCGTAGCCGGCCTCGATCAGCGCCCACGCTTTCTTCTCTTCCTTTTCCTTCGACTCGATGAAGTCGACGACGTCGGGATGGTCGATGTTGAGGATGACCATCTTCGCGGCGCGACGCGTCTTGCCGCCGCTCTTGATCACGCCGGCGAACGAGTCGTAGCCGCGCATGAACGAGACCGGGCCCGACGCCGTTCCGCCGCCGGCCAGCAACTCTTTCGAGGAGCGGATGCCCGACAGATTGCTCCCCGTCCCCGAGCCATACTTGAACAGCATCCCCTCGGTCTTCGCGAGTCCGAGGATCGAGTCCATCGTGTCGTGGACGGAGTTGATGAAGCACGCGGAGCACTGCGGGCGCGCTTCGATGCCGACGTTGAACCACACGGGCGAGTTGAACGACGCCATCTGATAGAGAAGGATGTGCGTCAGCTCATCGCGGAAGCTGTCCCCGTCCGCCTCGGTCGCGAAGTAACCGCCGTCGCGGCCCCACTCGGTCATCGTACGGACCACGCGGCCGATCAGCTGGCGCACCGAGGTCTCGCGGTCCGGCGTGCCGATGTGCCCGCGGAAGTACTTCGAGACCACGACGTTGGTGGCCATCTGCGACCAGAACTTCGGCACCTCGACGTCTTTCTGCTCGAAGACCACGTCGCCGCGCTCATTGGTGATGACTGCCGAGCGGAGCTCCCACTCGCAGGTGTCATAGACGTCGACGCCCTGCTTTGTGAAATGACGGGTCATCTCGATCCCGCCGGTCTTCGTCTCCCTTCTTCCGCCCTTCGGGTGCCTCGGCGCGCCGCTGCGCGTCCGGATCGTCACATCGATCGAAGTCATTTCTCCTCGCTTCCCAAGAGACAAAAAAGAGGACGAGATCCGGCCGGACTCTCGTCCCCTGAAGTCTCTTTTCAGCTCTCAGCTCTCAGCTTCCAGCTCTCAGGCCCGCCCGCCCGTGCGGCGGCATCTCCTGAGAGCTGAGAGCTAAGAGCTGAGAGCTTCATAAAACTCACAAAAGCATCAACGCACGAAGGAGCGCACAGCGGTTGGCCGGGACTGCGGCACGGCCGTCCTGACCTTCACCGTCACCTGGTAGTCGCGAATCTGCAGCGAAACCGAACGTATCGGGGACCGGGTAGCAAGACGCGACTGTTGCTTCGAATCTTTCATGCTCCTCCCTCGCATCCGAATCGGGGTGATTGTGATGGGTGACAAGCTACGCCCGCCGGAAGAAGGTGTCAAGCACACGTCCACAAGATCTTGTGGTCGCCGGTGAGGAGAACACAAGATCGTGCGTAACTATTCACGCTTCATGAGCTTAACCCCGATCTGCACAACCCTCGTTGCGACCGTATTTCCGCCGCTTATCCGCCGTTTCTCGACAGGAATTCCGCAGGGTTCTCCGCCGCGAATCCGCAGACTTTCCACGGTTTTTCCGCATGATTTGCACACGTTCTTCACCACGCCGGATGCGGGTCGATTTCAGCCCGATTTGCGGAGCTTTTCCGAAGCATTTAGCAGACGCGGCCGATGAGAAAAATGGCGAAAATAAAGCGGAGGGTCCGCGGCTGCGGAAAAGTCGCTGCGGCGCCTGCGCGAACCTCGAATTGCGGTGTTTTCCACGTGGAACGGATTCGAGAGTCGCGATTCGGGGATTCGTCAGAACGTGCCGGTGGCGCCGGCTCCGCCGAAGTTCCCGCCGCCGCCGACGGGCTGCGAACTTTGTGCGGACGAATTTTTCGGTGCGAACGCGGCGCTCCCGAAGACTCGCAGCGCTTCTTCGTACGCGTTCTTCACCGGCGTGACGACGAAGCCTCGCGTCCTGCCGCGAAGAGCGCGCGCCACTGCAACGGAGATCGCGAACATCAGCGTGCCGGCTGCGATCAGCCTCCATTCGAGCGCAAAGCGGAAGAGATCGCGCAGCACGATCAGCGCGATCGCGGACGAAACCGCTGCGGCAACGAGCGAGATGCGATCGCGCAGGCGGATCGCGAACGCGAGCTCGACGATCGCGAGCGCCACGTACGCGAACGCCCAGAGCAGCGACGTCTCTCCGATGCTCGCAACAGCGCCGGCGATCGGACAGATCACGAGGAGCGCAGCGAACAGATTGTCAGTCGACGGCCGCTCCCATCCGCGCGCGCGGGCGAAGAGCGACGCGGCCGCGATGGCGATGCCGGCGATCAACGCGGCAATCCACCACTCGCGCGCCGCCAGGTACGCGATGACGAGAATCGGCCCGCCTGCGCCGATCAGCGGATTGCGCACGCGCGCTCCGGCGATCGCACACGCCGCCGCCAGTAAAAGCAATCCTTCCGGCTTTCCTTCACTCGGCAGCGCAAAGATCCAGGCGAACAGTCCACCGAGCCAGAGCGCGGACTCCACGCCGGTACCGCCGAAGTGAAAGCGGCGGATCAGCAGCTCGGCGATCGCGACGCAGAGGATCGCGGTGATCCATCCCTTGGGCAGATGCAGCTCCTCGCACAGGAAGAAGAGCGCAGCCACGGCGAGCGCGGTGAGAACGAAAAACACCGCCGCGAGCAGGGGTCCGTTCCAGAGCCAGGCGACGTCGAGGCGCGCGCGGACCGCACGCTTCTGCTCCGGCGTGATGTTCCATCCGCCGGCGCGGCTCGCCAGCTCGATCGCGCGCTCTTCGCCGGCCGTCATGCCGCGCTCCTTCGAAATCGCGCATGAAACGCGAACAATCCTGCGATCGCGGCGATCAGCGACACGACTAAGTACGTGAGCACGACCGTCTCGCCGTGCAGGTGCGAGATCGCGAGCACCTCCACAGCGGCGACGGCGTAGACGTACGCGTAAATCACGAACGCCTGCTCGCGTTTCCGGAAGCCGTACGCGATCGCCAGCGCTGCGAACACGAGCACGACGAGCGCTCCGATCTCCTGCGTCTCGCGCCGGAACGTCAGGATCAAGCCGCCCCACATCGCAAGATTCGCGATGAAGTGATCGAACACGAGCTCGAAGGCGGCGCGCCGATTCGCGGCTCGCCACAACGCGACCACACCCGCGCATGCGAAGGCGCGGAGCGCGGTGGACAGACTGTCGGTGAAGAACGTCTCGACGTTGCGCTCGATGCCGAACCACGACGCCAGCGCCGCGATCGACAACGACAGCAGCGCCGCCGACCCGAAGAAGTACGCCGTCGCGCCGTGAACGATCGCGAGGACCAGGAAGTGCGCCGGCCACTCGGAGCCGAGGACGTCGAATTGATGTTCGATGTAGCCGAGGTCGGCGCTGAGCAGCAGAGCGCCGAGCAGGAGAACGTAGTCGTCGAGCGAGTGCGGAATGGCTGACGCGCGCCGCCGCACGCAATATCCGTAGCAGGCGAGCGAGGCGACCCCGATTGCGGACGCGATGACGACCGGTCCGATGCGCTCGAGGTTTTTCGAGACGATCACGCCGACGCCGCCGGCGATCAGCATCACCCCGAGCCAGGCCAGCGTTCGCACTTCGGGGTAAATCGAGACGATCTCGCGCCGCTCCTGCGCGGCGAGCAGACCGGCCGTGTCCTCGCCGATCAGCCCTTCGCGGCCGATCTGCAGGACCTCGGGCTCGAGACTCAGCACATCGGCATGTTACGCGCTGACGGACGCAACCGCGCGGATGCCGGGGCCGTTGCGCGGTCCGCAAACGCGGTCGCGGCCGGAATGCTTCGCATCGTACAGAGCGCCGTCCGCTGCGGCGACGACGCTGTCGACCGAGCTGCCCTGGTCGGGCGACATCGCAAAGCCGACCGATACGCTGACGGTGCCGAGCGACTGACCATTCGCGCGAACGTGCAGTTTCTTCGTCTCCTCGCGCAGTGTCTCGGCGCGCTGGCGGACTACGTCGATTGTCGTCTCCGGAAGCACGATGACGAACTCCTCACCGCCGTAGCGGCAGACGATGTCTTCTTCGCGGAAGACCGACTGCATCAGTTGCCCGAACTGCTGGAGCAGGGCATCGCCGCCGGCGTGGCCGAACGTGTCGTTGAAGCGTTTGAAATGATCGACGTCGGCCATGATCACGCCGACCTTGGCGTTCTGCCGATCCGCACGTCGAAGCTCGCGCTCGAGTGACTCTTCCATGTACCGGCGATTGAACAGACCGGTGAGCGGGTCGCGGACGGCGCGAATACGAAGCTTCTCCTGGAGATGAAGATTGGCAATTGCGAACGAGATCTGATCGGCGACGGTCTTCGCGAACGACTCGACCTCGAGCGTCAACGCCCCCGCGTCGCGCGACCAGAGCTGCAGGATTCCGACCGTCTCGCCTTGCGCGACCATCGGAATGCAGATCGACACGGCGCAGTCGTTCGAATGCCGGCAGACGAGCGCCGAGGCGCCCGGGCGCACGGCGTGGATGCGGCCGCGGCGGAGGGCCCAGCAATCGGACGGCGCGAACACGGCCGCCTTCGGTTCTTCACCCCAGAACGCTGCCACTTCCGCGGCATTCTGCGAGGCGCGGATCGTGAAGACCGCTCCATCGAATCCGGGGAAGAGCCGCGCGCAGAAACCTGGCAGGAGTTGCTGCGTCTCCTCGATACTCATGCTGACGTGCAGCAGCTCCCCCATCTCGCTCAGGAGCTGAATCTCGCGCGAGCGCACGTCCAGCTCCAGGAGGTTGCGCGAGAGCTCCTCGTTCGTGCGGGCAAGCGTGTTTCTCGCCCGCGTCTTCTCGATGATCTCGCGCCGCATCGCGATCAGAACGACCGTGAGCAGCCACACCATGGTGATCCCGACTCCGGCGCGGAACCACGCTCCATCGCGGCTCGTCGCGCGAAAGCGCGTCGCGTCTGCGGCAATGTCTCCCCGTTGATGCGTCGACATGCGCATCAGAATGGCCGTGATGTCGTCGACGACTCGCTTGTTCTCGACTGTAACAATTCGCCATTGCTCGCCGGTCTGTGCGGTTCGCCTGAGAGCGACAGCATCGTGCGAGATGCGCAGGTACTCATCGACGCGCTGGTGAACGCTGGCCAGACTCGGGTGCAGATCCGGATCGTCCTTCAGCATCGCGCCGAGGTTGAACAGATCGTCGTGCAGCGTCCGGACGCCCGAGTCGTAACTCTCGAGGTAGACCGCCTCGCCGGTCAGGAGGAAATCGCGCTCTCCGCCCTGAACGTCCTTCAGAGCCGCTCGCGAGTCGTCGAGCAGGTGCAGGATCTGGTGGCTGCGCTCCTCGGCTTCCATCGCACCGAGCAGGCGTTTCACGTCCCATTCGGCGAGAACCGTGACGAATGCGAGCAGCACGGCGGCGATGATGAGCACGGAGTAGATGGTGCGCTTCTTCATGGCGACCACCACGAGTCGCAATGCGACTGCCACGAGAAGAAAGGCGGAAGTTCCTCAGCCAGATGGATTTATTGTCGTGAGACGCCACGTTGCTACGTCCAGAATCCGAACAACGTGAGAAAAGCGGACGCCGGCGTCTAGATGAGGTACGCGACGGCGAATCCGATCTGCGCGCCCATCATCATCAGATACATGTGGCGCCACGATGGGTGGTTCTCGGTCGCAGTCAGCTCATCGGGATTCCGGACGATCAGCCAGACGGTGTAAACGCCCCACGCCGCCAGCGCGAATCCGAGGATCGTCAGCGCAACGCGGTTTCCGGTGAGGATGCCGAGGTGTGCGCCCAGAGGCATGAGCAGCCAGGGAAAGACGAAGAACGGCGCCATCATCCACGCGGCGCGGCGCACGCCATAGCGGATCGGCAGCGTGCGACAGCCGCCGGCGCGGTCGCCTTCGATGTCGCTGAAGTCCTTCGTCGACGCAGCGCCGAGAAGGAAGAGCATGAAGATCGAGCCGATGTACCACGGCTCGGCGACGAGAGCGCGAGCGACCATCGTCCAGCCGGCGACCTTCAGCAGGCATCCGCGCGGAACGGCGATCGTGACGTTCGCTCCGATCGCGTGCCGTTTCGTACGGCCGAACGCCGGCGCCGAGTAGACGAACGTGAAGATCATCCCGGCGATGTAGATGAAAAAGCATTCGTGTGCCGGAAGAGGCGCGAACAGTTTCGACGTCCACGTCAGGTACGGGTAAACGACGACGAGCCACGTCGGCACGATCGCCAGCGCGTACATGACCCAGGTGAACTTCCACGCGTCAGCCATCGAGATCTCTCCCGTGACCAGCGGCCGGTTCGGTTTGTTGATCCGGTCGATCTCGACGTCGTAGATCTGATTGATCCCGTTGGATGCGGCGTTGAGAAACGACGCGCAGAGCGATCCCAGGGCTACGGTCAGGGCGACGGACGCGGTGAGGTGCCGCTGCGGATCGGGATTGTGCGCCGATCCCCACGCGCACACCGCGCCGGAGATGATGCCGAACAGCGGGGGGAGCAACGTGAACGGGCGGGCAAGGGTGATGTAACGATTCAACGCCGGATATTAGATCGCAGATGTCATTCTGAGCGCCGAAGAGCGCGAAGAATCTGGGTGGCGGGCGCGTTTTCCCCCGCCCAGATCCCCCGCCCAGATTCTTCGCCGTCTTCGCGGCTCAGAATGACGATCCGCTAACTCACAACGCGATCGAGCGTCGCAAGCAGCGTCTGGATGTCGTACGGCTTCAGCAGAAAACTCACGTGCGGCTTGGACAGATGCGCCTCGAGCTTCGACTCGTCCGCATGACCCGACGAGAACACGACGGGGAGATCGGGGTACGCCCGCGCGATCGAGGCGAACACCTTCGTGCCGTCGATGTCGGGCAGGCCGATGTCGAGGATGACCGCGTCCGGCTTCGACTGCTCGATCGCCGGCATCACATCGCGACCGTTCTCGACGATCCAGACGTCGATGCCTTCGATCTCGAGCAGCGCTGCCAGTCCGGTCGCGACGGGCCGCTCATCTTCCACGAGCAGCAATCGCTGGAAGCGGCGCGGCTTCGCGCTCGCTGTCTTCGCCGGCGGAGCCGCAGCCGCCACAACTTCGGCCTCGGCGAGCGGGATGAAGAGATGGAACCTCGTTCCCTGGCCGATGGTGCTCTCGACGAAAATCTCGCCGCCGTGACGCGAGATCACGTGACGTGCGACGGAGAGTCCGAGGCCGGTGCCGTTTTTTTTGGTCGTGAAGAGCGGCTCGAAGATGTGCCGGAGCGTCTCCGCCGACATTCCGTGGCCCTCGTCCTCGACGATGAAATGCGCGAAGCGCTCGGGGTTCTCGATCGCCGCAAAGTCGAAATGCGAGCGCCCGCTGTGCGTCATTAACCGCATGGTGATCCGGCCGCCCGAAGGCATCGCATCGCGTGCGTTGAGAATCAGATTGATGAAGCTCTGGTGCATCTGGCCCGCGTCGCCGACGATTCCCAGCGGCTCGTGCGGCACGTCGACATCGATCGTGTACTTCGGCCCGATCAGCGACCGCGCCTCGAGCGCGAGAGTGCTGAGCCAGCCTGCGGCATCGAACGTCGCAAGGGCCGGCTCCGATGGCTGCGTGAATCTCAGGATGTCTTCGGTGATGCGCTTGCCGCGCTTCACCGAACGCGAGATCTGCTCGACCGCCGTGTTGCCGCGATCGCTCATCGATTCGCGGCGAAGGACCTCCGCGAACGGCGCGATACCCATCAGCACGTTGTTGAACTCGTGGGCGACGGTCGCGGCGAGCCGGCCGAGGCTCGAGAGACGGTTCGCCTGTTCGAGCTT
Organism: Thermoanaerobaculia bacterium; assembly: GCA_036390755.1. GTDB lineage: Bacteria > Acidobacteriota > Thermoanaerobaculia > Gp7-AA8 > Gp7-AA8 > DASVHS01. Next base: position 5,051 of record DASWBH010000465.1, on the reverse strand, counting down.
CGACTCGAGCCTGCGCCGCGCACTGATGTCGCTGAACGCGACGACCGCGCCCTTGACCTCACCGGAGTCGATGATGGGAGAGGCCGTGTATTCGACGGGGAACGGCGTTCCGTCGGCGCGGCAGAAGATGTCATCGCGCGACGAATGGCTCCGGGCGATGCGAACGACGTTCATGATCGCGCAATCGTCGGCGAACCCGTCCGGCGTGCCTCCGGCGTTCGGATGGATGAGCGCGTGCATGTCGCGGCCGATCAGCCAGTCGCGGGACGCGCCGAGGAGCTGCGCAGCCGACCGGTTGATCAGCGTGCAGCGGCCTTCCACATCGGTCGCGTAGATGCCCTGGTCGGTCGACTCGAGGATCAGTTGCAACTCGCGCGTCAGCCTGTTCCTCTCCGTCTCGAACCTCCGCTCCTCGGTCACATCGCGTGCGAAGCCGTACAGTTCGACGATGACCCCGCGCTCGATCTTCGGAGAGACGGCGATCGCGAGAACGATGTCGCCGCGCTGCTTACCCTTCACGTACGTCTCCAGACGGACGGGACGCGGCTCGCGGATGATCGACGCGAACAGCTCCTCCGTCGCCCGAAGATACTCCGGCACGATCAGCGCATCGAAACGCCGGCCGATCCAGTCCTCACATCGCCAGCCGGTGATCACTTCGAACGCCGGGTTCAGCGACGAAAGCTTTCCTTCGACGGACATCGTGAAGATCACTTCCGAGGCACCTTCGACCACGCTGCGGAAGCGCTGCTCCGACTCGATGAGCTCCCGGTCAGCCGTTTCACGGGCGAACGCGTCGGCGAGCAGCGCGGCCATCGACTGCATGAAATGCACGTCGGCGGCTTCGAAGCGTTTCGCGACTCGCGTCTGTACAGTGAACGCGCCGTACTTGCGGTTTGGACCGATCACCGGAACCGCAAGGCCGCTGCGAATGCCGTGGGACGTGAAGAAGGGCTCGACGTCGAACCGCGTTTCTTTCTGATAGTCGAGCACGATCACTGGCTGTTCGGTCGTGACGGCCAGACCACCCTGCGAGGCGTGCAGGGGAATCGGGTCGGGCGGAACAATCCAGCAGTGACCGGCGTAGAAATGCAGCGAGTCGCAGCTGTCGTCGCACTGAAGGTACTGCGCGAACTCGACGCCGAGGGCGGCCATCAGCAGCTCGCATGCGCGCGTGAGGGTTTCGCGGCCGGCGCCGGAGGTCAGGACGCGCTGACCGATCTCGGCGATCGCGCTCTGCTGTGCGGCACGAACTCGCAGCTCGACTTCCGCGCGCCGGCGCTCGATGGCCTGTCCGAGGATCGTGGCCAGAGCGCGAAGAAAGTCCACGTCGCTCTCGGAGAATTCCTGCCGCCGTCGCGAGTGCGCGCCGAGAACGCCCCATGGCTTCGCGCCGCCGGCATCGATGATGACGGTGAGGCCGCTCATGATGCCTTCCTGCAGCATCAACTCCGACGGCGTGAATCGCGTCTCGTTGCGGAGATCGGAAACGATGACCGGATCTCCGACTTGCATCGTGTAGCCCGCCTGCGATTTGCGGCCGCCGTCCGCCTGCGCCGAGCCGACCGCGCCTTCGCTCCGCCCGGCTCCGCCGACGAGCAGCAACTGGCCGGCATCGAGTTGCTTGTACACGTCGCAGTAGTCGCTCTCGAGAATGTCGCGAACGATCTCCCCCACCTGCGCGAAAAGAAATCCGAGAGTGGCGTTGCTGAGCGCGACCTGTCCGAGCGTCGCGAGCGCGCTCTTCGTTTTCGCCGCGGCCCGGATCTCCGCCTCGGTCTCTTTCTGCCCGGTGATGTCCTGGACGGCCGCCACGAGCCGCACGGCCTCGCCACCTTCGCGGACGACATGACCCGTCACGCGCACGAACTTCTGCCGGCCGGACGGAACGATGATGCGAGTGACCTGCTCGAACGGCTCGCCCGATTCGACCGCGCGTTTGCGAGCGATCTCGACCTCGGCGCGATCGTCCGGATGCGTCATGCCGATCAGTATGATGAAGTCGCGTTTAACGGATCGGTCGAGCTCGAAGATCCGGTAGATCTCGTCGCTCCACACCTCTTCGCCGGTCTTGTAGTTCCGCTCGAAGGTGCCGAGGTGGCTGAGACGCTGCGCGTCGGCAAGCATTTCTTCGCGGCTGCGGCGCGTGCCGTCGGAGACGAGAAGATCGGCTGGTTTATCCATGCGAGGAGTGAACAAAACCCAGGGCAACATCGTAGGTGAATTCCGGCAAAAAGACATCCCGCCGCCGTACAGCGACGTGCGTCCTGCGCACTCTTTGCTAGACTCGCTGAATGGCGCGAAGGCTAACTAGTGAAAGCGAGGGCGAAGATACGGACATCGGAACACCCTCAAACCGCCCCATGAGCGAGAGCAAGATCGCCCTTTTCATCGACTTCGAGAACATCGCGATCGGCGTCACGGACGCCAAACACAAGAAATTCGAGATCAACCTGCTGCTCGAGCGCTTGCTCGAGAAGGGGAAAATCGTCGTCAAACGTGCCTACTGCGACTGGGACAAGTTCCCCGATTACAAACGCGAGCTGCACGAGGCCGCGATCGAGCTGATCGAGATCCCCGGCCGCGCCTACTCCGGCAAGAACTCCGCGGACATCCGCATGGCCGTCGACGCCATGGACATGTGCTACTCGAAAGAGCACATCGACGTCTTTGTGGTCGCGTCAGGCGACTCGGATTTCTCGCCGCTCGTCTCGAAGCTGAAGGAGAACGACAAGTACGTGATCGGCGTCGGCGTGAAGAACTCGTCGAGCGACCTGCTGATCGACAACTGCGACGAGTTCATCTTCTACGAGGACCTCGTGCGCGGCGTGCAGAAGGTGCCTTCGGTTGCGTTCAAGGACAAGAAACAAGCCGAGGTGTTCAAGCTGCTCATCGATTCGATCAAGGCGCTGATGCGCGAGAACAAGGAGATCCTCTGGGGATCGATGGTCAAGCAGACCATGCAGCGCAAGAAGCCGACGTTCAACGAGGAGTATTACGGCTACAACACCTTCAGCGATCTGCTCGAGGACGCGCAGAACAACAACATCATCAAGATCAAGAAGGACCTCAAGTCCGGGTCGTACGTGATCACAGGATTCGCTCAGCCGGCGTAAGTCAGAGCGCCGAGCGCGGAGCGCAGAGGGCGGAAGGCCGAAGTGCCACTGAAAAATCGCGAGCACTACCCCGCGCTCGTCATCGGAACAGGGATCGCCGGACTGACCACCGCGCTGACGCTCGCCACCGCGGGCATTCGCGTTCTGCTCGTCACCAAGGCCGCCGATCCGCGCGACTGCAACACGTTCTGGGCGCAGGGCGGAATCATCTACGAAGGTGAAGGCGACTCGCCGGCCAGCCTCGTCCACGACATCATCCGCGCCGGCGCGGGCATCTCGAACGAAGAGGCGGTCCACTTCCTGGCAAAGGAAGGGCCGCGCGTCGTCCGTGAGATTCTCCTCGAAGACGTGCAGGTCCCTTTCTCCACGAGCGAAGAAGGCGAGCTCGATCTGACCCAGGAAGGCGCGCACTCGATCCCGCGCATCATCCACGCCGGCGACGCCACCGGCCGCGCCATCGAAGTCTCGCTGCTCAATCGCGTGAAAAGCGAGCCGAATATCACGCTAGCGACGGAAGTGACGGCGATCGACCTGCTGACGACACATCACCATCCGGCCAACATCCAGGTGCGCTACCGGCTGACGAACGAATGCGTCGGCGCGTACCTCCTCGACAACAAGAGCGAGGACGTCAACACGGTCTTCGCCGACTTCACCGTGCTCGCGACCGGCGGCGTCGGGCAGGTGTATCTCCACTCGACGAACACGCGTCACGCGATCGGCGACGGCGTGGTGATGGCGAAGCGCGCCGGCGCGCGCATCATGAACGCCGAGTACGTGCAGTTCCACCCGACCGCGCTGGCGGACAAGAAAGCGAATCACTTCCTGATCTCCGAGGCGCTGCGCGGCGAGGGAGCCCGGCTGCGGAATCACAAGGGCGAGTTCTTCATGGAGAAGTACGCGCCGGAGCTGAGGGACCTCGCGCCGCGCGACATCGTGGCCCGCGCGATCGTCGAGGAGATGACCACGAACAAAGAGGAATTCGTCTATCTCGACCTGGCGAACTTCTACCACGGCCATCAACCGATCCGCGAACGCTTTCCAAACATCGCCAAAGCGTGCAGCGACATCGGCGTCGACATCGAGAAGGACCCCATTCCGGTCGTCCCCGCCGCGCACTACTTCTGCGGCGGAGTCCTGTGCAACAACTCCGGCGAGTCGACGCTGAGCCGTCTTTACGCGATCGGCGAGACGTCGTGCTCGGGGCTGCACGGCGCGAATCGTCTCGCCTCGACGTCGCTGCTGGAAGGTTTGACGTGGGGCTACTACGCCGCGATCTCGATCCGGACGAAGCTGACGAACGGCGCCGAGCTGCGGCCGTTCATCATCGAGTCGATTCCGGATTGGAAAGCTCCAGGGACGCTCGATGTCGAAGATCCCGCGCTCATCCTGCAGGACTGGACGACGATCCAGCACACGATGTGGAACTACGTCGGAATCGTGCGGACGTACGAGCGGCTCAAGCGCGCCGTGGCCGACATGCGCGAGCTCGGCAATCGCCTGACGAAGTTCTACCACGAGGCGTCGATCAGCAAGCCGATCATCGAGCTCTTTCACGGCCAGCAATGCGCCGCCATCATCGCCTCGGCCGCACTGCGGAACCCGGTCTCGCGCGGCGCGCACTTCCGTAGAGACTGAGCGCGGAGCGCAGATGGCTAGCCTCTTCTATTACCTGAGACGCGCGCCGTCGAAGCTGCGGAAGATGTATCTCGCGGAACGCGCGGAGCGGTTGCACATCGGCAGCGGCGCGGTGCGACTGCCGGGCTGGACCAACATCGACAACCGGCGGTACGAGGGAGTCGACCGCGTCGTCGACGTGACGTACGGGCTGCCGTTCCGCGACGTGCGGTTCATCTTCGCCGAGCACTTCCTCGAGCATCTCCACTACAACGACGCGATGTACTTCCTGCGCGAATGCCGGCGCGTGCTGCGCGA
>DASWBH010000464.1:0-15337 GCA_036390755.1 Thermoanaerobaculia bacterium | reverse complement strand
CGGCCTGAGCATGGTCACGAAGCTCTCGCCGGCGCGCCTCGTCGGTCTGATGATGGGCGTCTGGTTCTTCGCCACGGCGATGGGCAACTACGTGTCGGGCTGGGTCGCCGGCTTCCTCGAGAATCGGCCGTTCTCAGAAGTCTTCTTCGCCGCGTTCGCAAGCGTCGCCGTCGCGACGGTGATTCTCGCTCTGCTGATCAAGCCGATTCGCAGGTTGATGCACGGTGTGCACTAGGCGGGAATCGACGCCGGCTCACGGCGTCGCAGTGCCCACGACTGCCAGCTCCGACCACGCGTCGCCGGTGATGTTGTCGATCGACGATCCGTAAGCGGTCCACAAGTTCGAGCGCGTCGCCGTCGGCGTCGTGTTCGTGACGTTGATCTGCGAGACCGATCCGGCGCCGCCGACAGGAACCTGCTGCATCGTCAGCGGCGGCAGGATCACCTGAATGGTCGTCGGCGGAAACACCTGCTGGATCGGCGTGACGACGTACGTCTGCGTGTTTTTCGGATCGACGTTTACGATGCCGACGTTCACGCGGAACAGCGACGGATCGTCCGGACCACCCAGTCCGAACAACGCCGCGGACGGCGTGTTGATCGTTTGCAGCGGGATCGCGGGAAAGCTTTGCGACGTCGTCCCGCCCGTACCCGGCTGCTGCGTCCAGATCCGTTCGCTCACGAAAAGGCGCGCGGTCGGATCGATGGTGAGGCTCGTGCCCGGCACGATGCCGCTGAGGATGATCGAGCCCAGGCCGCTCACGCCGAATCGGTCGGCGACGAAGTCGGCGACGCGAACGCCCGTCAGCGCAGGAATCGTGAACGTCACCTCCGCGCCGTTTCCGGTTCCCGCTTGCGGCAGCCACTGCGCGAGAACGTTTTGATCGCGATTGACGAGATTGACGATCGCGATATCGGATCGGAAGAACGTGCCGTTTGCACCGGTCGTGCTGCCGGCCGCGGGGATCAGCACTTGCGGCGCCGCTCCGACCGGCTGAACGACGGATGCGAATGACGATGCGGCGACGAGGACGAGCGCAGAAGCGAGCAGCGGTTTCATGACGGTGGAGCTTGCATCTGCGGTGCCGCGCCCCCACCCAGATTCCTCGCTCACGCTCGGAATGACATCAGAACATTCGCAAGAGCATGCCGGCCCTGTTCTCTCCCGCCACGAACATGCGGCTCACGCCCGAGTCGCTGTATGCCCAGTCGTGGCTGATACCCGTCACCATCAGCGAGTCGTCGGGGCAGAGCTCCCCGAGTGCGCGGCCGAGCGTCTGGACGTCCGTGTGGTCGGTCGAGCGGATGACGAACGTCGACTCGAACGGCAGCTCGATCATCGATCCGAGGCGGTAGAGTGCGTCGTGCAGCTCGGAGTAATCGGCGTCCGGTGTGAGGCTGTGGCGGACGAGCAGGAAATCGCGCGCGATCGTGAACTGCGCGCACGAGACGAGCAGCTTCGCGTCTTGAGCGATGTGCGGCCGCAGGTAGCGGATCAGCGGCGCCGAGTGCCGGCCTGGAGCCATCCACACGCACCAGCTCTGATCGAAATTGGGTTCGGCGCCGAGCCGGCGCATGGCCGAGGCGATGTCAGCAGTAAGCTCGCCCTCGTAGCAGATCTGGAACAGCCTGATCTCACCCATCGCACCCTCCCGTCGCTGTTCAGTTCGTTTGCAGGTCATCAAATACTACCACCGGCAGACGCTTACGGTTCCTGCGTGACGTAGAATTCTGCGCACCGGACAACTGGAGGCAGCCATCGCGAGACCAGAGCTCAAGAAGAACTGGGCGCCGAGTGAGCGTGCATTCGCGCGCTTCCTCCAGTGGCTCGACCAGGGCGTGGATTCCGGCGGCGAGCGATACCTCGAGATGCGCCGGCGCCTCGAGTTGTATTTCGAACGGCGCAACTGTCTCGCGCCGGACGAGCTGGCCGACGAGACGCTGAACCGCGTCGCGCGCCGGCTCGAAGAGGAAGGCAGCATCGCCGCAGACTGCCCGGCGCAGTTCTGTTACGTCATCGCGAAGTTCGTGTTCCAGGAATCACTGCGGCGGACAAACACGCTGGTGGAGCTGCCGCCGGACGCGCCGCTCGCGACGGCGCCGCAGGTTGAAACGAACGAGCACGTGCTTGCCTGTCTCGACGACTGCCTGCAGTCGCTGGCGGCGGCAGATCGCGAACTGATCGTCGAGTACTACCGCGGCGAGCAGCGGGCGAAGATCGAGCAGCGCCGCGCCCTCGCCGCGCGCCTCGGCGTCAGCACGAACGCGCTGACGATCCGCGCATGCCGGCTGCGCGAAAAGCTCGAACGCAGTCTCAAAGAGCGACTTTCGGAGCGGTGACGTGTTTTTGCCGAAATTGCATTATCGATGTGAAGGATGTCCAGCCGACGACAACCCGATGACGGACTCCTGACGCGCTATCTCCTCGGCTCACTGCCGGAAGAGGAGACCGAGCGTCTGGACGAAATGAGCGTGACCGACGACGAGATCGCCTGGCGGTTGCGCGCGGTCGAAAACGATCTCGTCGACGCGTACGTGCGCGGCGAGATGTCGGGCGGGACGCTCGAGCGATTCCGGTCGACGTATCTCGCTTCGCCGGAGCGGCGAAAGAAAGTCGTGGTGGCGAAAGCGCTCCTGGCGCTGCGGCCTGCACGGCCGGTCGCCGACGAACGACCGGCGATGGCGCGCGTCAGCCGCTTTCCGATCGAGCGGTGGGCTCTGGCGGCAAGCCTCGCCGCGATTGCAGCCGGCGGCGCGTATCTGTACTTCGTCCCGCGAAGCGCGCCGAACGTGCCTCACGTCGTGACCGCACGGAACGCCCCAACGCCGCAGGCGACTCGCGTCTCACCCGCGCTTGCGACCGTTTCGTTCGTACTGTCGCCGCCGACGCGCGGCGGCACAGTCTCGCTGCCGGCGCTCGCCGTTCCGGCAGGAACGCAGCTTGTGAACCTCCGCCTGCAGCTCGAGTCGGACGACTTTCCCGAGTATGAAGCCGCATTGCGCAACCTCGCTACGAACGAGATCGTGTGGCGCAGCGCAGCGGCGAAAGCATCGCTCGACGGTGCAGGCTCCGCTGTGGGGTTCGATCTTCCAGCGGGTGTGCTGAAGCCGCAGAACTACAGCATCGAGCTGAGCGGGTTGCCACAGAACGGCAGAGCTGAGCTCATCGCGAGCTACGCGTTTCGAGCGGCGCCGCCATAGCGAAACCACTTCACGGATCGTGAGGGAGTGCCCATGACCTCTCGTCTTCTCGCGCTGTTCGTCATACCGCTCGCGTCAGTCGCGTACAGTGCGCCCTCTGATCTGCCCGAGCTTCACGCCGGTTCCGTCGCCGAGCATACGATCGGTGGAAAGCAGAAGGACGTCTACAAATTCGCGCTCGACGCGGGGCAAACCGCGCGCGTCACAGTCGAACAGAAGGGCATCGACGTCATCCTTCGCGTCGCTGATCGTGACGGCAACTCGCTGATCGACACAGACGACGAAATGCGGACGACCGGCCGCGAGCAGACGCTGGTGGTCGCAGATGCAGCGGCAGATTTCCAGTTGATCGTCACGCCTGTCTTTCCTCGCGTTCCAGCAGGCAATTACGCGATCAGCGTGACTGACGTTCGGCCGGCGACGGACAAAGAACGGTCATTGTTCCAAGCGCTCGAGCTGAATACGAAGGCGGTGCGCCTCAACGACGCCGGCAAGATCGAGGAAAGCCGCGCCACTGCGGAGCACGCGCTGGAGACCGCAAAGCAGGTGCTGGCGCCCGATGACGTCATCATCGCCCGTCTGACATGGACTCTCGGGCGCCAGGAGCGGGCGCTCGGCCACTACGCTCTCGCTCGCGACGAGTTTCAGCGCACAGAATCGATCTTTGAGTCGGCGTTCGGACGCGCCGACCCGAACACCGCGGTTGCGATCGCGTGGATCGGTCTGACCTATCACTCCGAGAACGATTACGTCAAAGCATCACCGCTCATTCAGGAGGCGGTTGCGATCACGGAACGCGTTCTTGGAAGCGACAGCCCGCGCCTCGTGGGCCGTCTCATCAGTCTTTCTGCTCTTCACAAGTCGCTGCAGGACAAACACGGCGCGATGGCCGATCTCGAGCGGGCACTGCGGATCGCCGACAAGACGCTCGATCCGAACGATTTCCAGATCGCCGCTCTTCTCAGCAATCTCGGCTCTATTTACACCGAGCTGGGCGATTACGACCGCGCCGTGCCGCTCCTGCGCCGCTCGCTGCAGATGCTGGAGACCCGCTTCGGTCTCGAGCACCCTAATGTCGTCGTCCCGTTACAGGAGCTCGGAATCATTGCCCGCGACCGAAAGGATTACGACGGCGCGCGCGCCATTCTCTGGCGCGCCGAAGCAGTTCGCGAGAAGGCGCTCGGCCTCCGGCATCCACAGACACTCGCGCTGCTGACGATCATCGCGAACATCTACAACGCAGAAGGCGACTACGACAAAGCGCTCGAGCTCCACCAGCGAGTGCTCGAGCTTCTGGAATCCAACGCCGGCCCGTATAACGAGCTCACGATGATCGAGCTCTCCAATGTCGCGCGAACGTACGCCGCACAAGGCAATGGTCCCTGTGCCATTGAATACCAGACCCGTGTCGACGACGTGCTGGAAAAGAACCTCGGCTGGAATCTCGCAATCGGCTCGGAACGTCAGAAGCTCGCCTATGCCGAGTCGACGTCCGAGCGCACGGACCGGACGATCTCCTTCCAGGTATCGCAGGCACCTCGTGACGAAGCCGCGGCCGAGCATGCGCTTCTCGTCCTGTTGCAGAGAAAAGGGCGTGTCCTCGACGCGATGTCGGACACGCTCTCCACTGCACGTCCAGAGCTCACAGGCGACGATCAACAGCTGATCGACAAGTTCCGGGCCGCGAATGCGGAGCTGGCGAAAGTCGCATTGAATGGACCGGGAAAGGCTCCGGTCGGCGAATATCGCGCGCAGCTCGCGAAGCTGGAGAGCGCCAAGGAGCAGATCGAGACGCGGATCAGCGAGCGGAGTGCGGCGTTCCGCGCCGAGCACCAGCCGGTCACACTCGCGGCGATTCGCACTGCCATTCCTTCAGGCGCCGCGCTCATCGAGTTTTCTCTTTACAAGCCATACAACGCTCGCGCGCCGCGCGAGACCGACGCGTACGGAGATCCACGTTACATCGCGTACGTCGTCCGGCACCACGGCCGCACGGCATGGAAAGACCTCGGCAGCGCAAAATCAATCGACGATGCGGTCACGCGGTGGCGCAGCGCGCTACGCGATCCGCAGAACACCGACGTCGATCAGATCGCGCGCATCGTCGATCGCAAATTGATGCAGCCGCTGCGCAGTCTGCTCGGAAACGCGCGGCAACTGCTCATCGCGCCGGACGGGCAGCTCGATCTCATCCCGTTCGAAGCGCTGGTCGACAGCCGAGGTGATTATCTGATCGAGAAGTATCGGATCAGCTATGTGACGTCGGGCCGCGATCTCTTGCGATTGGCCGTGCCGCGGCGGAGTGGAACGGCGCCGGTCGTCGTCGCCGATCCGCTCTTCGGCGAGCCTGCCGGTGCGGTGCCGGTGAAGATCGCATCAGCCGCGATGGCGCGCCGCAGCGTCACAGTGGGCGAGGATTTCTCGTCCGTCTACTTTGCGCCGCTCGCCGGCACAAGAGAAGAAGCGCGCACGATTCACGAGATCTTTCCCCAAGCGCGCGTTCTTACAGGAAAAGACGCGACCAAAACGGCGCTTCAACACGTCAATGCGCCGGAAATCCTGCACGTCGCAACACACGGATTCTTTCTGCAGACGACGCGCAACGGTGCCCGGAACCCGCTATTGCGCTCCGGCCTCGCATTGACCGGCGCGAATTTAACGAGCGGCGGCAGCGATGACGGCGTACTGACCGCGCTCGAGGCCTCGACGCTGAACCTGTGGGGCACAAAGCTCGTCACGCTTTCCGCCTGCGACAGCGGGGTCGGCGAAGTGAAGAACCGCGAAGGTGTCTACGGCCTGCGACGATCGTTCTTCCTCGCCGGCGCAGAAACGGTCGTGATGAGTTTGTGGCCGGTCAGCGATTACGTGACGCAACGCATGATGACCGCGTACTACAGCGGTCTGCAGCGCGGCCTCGGACGCGGCGAAGCGCTTCGACAGGCCGAGCTCGCAATGCTGCACCAGAAACAAAAGCGGCATCCGTTCTACTGGGCCAGCTTCATCCAGTCCGGCGACTGGACGCCGCTCGAGTGATCGGGCTTCGGCCTGCGAAACGTTTTCCGCCCTTCGTCTTAAGTGATCGAGGGAGCGCCCGGCACCCAAATCGGACGAAGGACGGAAACAATGAACCTCTCGATCAAGAAGTGCGCCCTGGTGTTCATCGCCATCCTGGCCACGACGGCCGCAGTCTCCGAGAATTCGAAGCTGTCGAACCTCGCGCCGTTTACGAATGACAGCGGAGTCGCCCGCACGTTCAATACAGACGGCGCGATCGATCTCTCGAATCCATTTTTCCAGAGCCTCGGCACCAACGGCCGTTCGTGCGGCAGCTGCCATCAGCCCGGTGACGCGTGGTCGGTGACGCCGGCGCACATCCAGGCACGGTTCGCCAGCACGCAGGGGCTCGACCCGATCTTCCGGACGAACGACGGCGCGGACTGCCCGAGCGCGGACGTCTCGACCGTTGCCGCACGGCAGCAGGCCTACAGCATGCTCCTGAGCAAGGGCCTGATCCGTGTCTCGATCGGAGTCCCGCAGAACGCGAACTTCACCATCACGTCGATCGACGATCCGCACAATTGTCCGGACACACAGGTCTCGTCGCTCGCGCTGTTCCGGCGCCCGCTGCCGTCGACGAATCTTCCGTTCCTCACGACGGTCATGTGGGACGGCCGCGAAACTTTCGCCGGACAACCGCTGCAGTTCGACCTGACGCATCAGGCCACCGACGCGACGTTCGGCCACGCGCAGGCGGCGATCAGCCCGACCGCCGAACAGCTCGCGCAGATCGTGAGCCTCGAAACCGGCAATTTCTCCGCACAGTCATCGGACAACGCGGCGAACGATCTGGGCGCAAAGGGCGCGACAGGCGGTCCGGTCGCACTTTCGCAGCAGCGTTTCTTCCCCGGCATCAACGATCCCCTCGGCGGCAATCCGACCGGGGCGGCGTTCAATCCGACAGTCTTCACGCTGTTCGACAGCTGGTCGGGCCTGAGCGGCGACAGCACGAAAGAGGCGCGCGCGTCAGTGGCGCGCGGCCAGGCACTGTTCAACAACTTCCAGTTCACGATCTCCGGGGTGACTGGACTCAATGATCTGCCGGCGATCGGCCCGTCGCTGCGCGGCACGTGCACGGTCTGCCACGACACGCCGAACGTCGGCAACCATTCCGTTCCGCTGGCGATCAACATCGGCATCGCGGACTATCCGGCGATGCCCGCACTCGACACGACAGGCCTGCCCGTCTACACGGTTCACTGCGACGGCGTAGCGCGGCCGCTGAATCAGCCGGCCACGTTCCAGACGACGGACCCGGCGCGCGCACTGCAGACCGGGCGGTGCGCGGACGTCGGTAAGACAAAAGGGCCGATTCTCCGCGACCTCTCCGCGCGTCCGCCGTACTTCCACAACGGCTCCGCGGCGACATTGCGCGACGTCGTCAACTTCTACGACCAGCGCTTCAACATCGGCTTCACCGACCAGCAGAAAGCGGATCTCGTGGCGTTCCTTCAGTCGCTGTAGTGACAACCGGGCGACGGGTCGAACCCGTCGCCCATCTTCCTTCTAAGCTCTCCGGACCAATAACGTCCGGAGGAAGCTGCCCATGCTGAAGATCGCCGGCATCGTCATCGCCGTCGTCATCGTTGCGGTTCTCGCCTTCGCCGCGACCAAGCCCGACACCTTCGAGGTCCTGCGCACCGCCACCATCAACGCACCACCTGAAAAGATCTATCCGCTCCTGAGCGACTTCCACAATTGGAACGCGTGGTCGCCGTGGGCGAAGCTCGATCCGGCGATGAAGACGACTCACTCCGGCCCGCAGAGCGGCAAAGGCGCCGTCTACACGTGGGAAGGCAACAACAAAGTCGGCAGCGGGCGCATGGAGATCGCGGAAGCTGCGATGGCGTCGAGCGTGCGGATCAATCTCGATTTCATCAAGCCGTTCGCCGGGCACAACCTCACCGAGTTTTCGCTGCAGCCGATCGGCAACGGCGCCACGCAAGTCACGTGGAAGATGCGCGGCCCGACTGCGTACCCGTTGAAACTGATGAATGTCTTCTACAGCATGGACAGCATGATCGGCCCAGACTTCGAGCGCGGCCTCTCGCAGTTGAAAGCCACGGCGGAGAAATAGCGCGATGCCGGAGAACCGCAACGTCACTCCGCGCAACGGCGATGTCATCGTACTCGTCGGCACGATGAAGGGCACCTTCATCCTCCGCGCGAACAAGAAGCGCGAGAAATGGGACGCCGGCGGACCGTACTTCCCCGGCAGCGCCGTTTACGCGACTGCTTACGACGGCCGCGAAGGACGTCATCGGATCTGGGCCGCGCCGCACAGCATGCATTGGGGCGGCCTGCTGCGATCGAGCGACGACTTCGGCAAGACCTGGACGAATCCGGTCGAGGCGAACATCAAATTTCCGCAGGGAACGGGCGAGACGCTGAAGCAGATCTGGCAAGTCGTGCCCGGCCGTGAAGACGAACCCGACACGCTCTATTGCGGCGTCGAACCGGCAGCGCTGTTCGTGTCACGCGACGCAGGCGAGACGTGGTCGCTGACCGAAGGTCTGTGGAACCACCCGCAGCGCGAGCGATGGATGCCCGGCGGCGGCGGTCTGTGTCTGCACACGATTCTGCTCGATCCGGAAGACACGGATCGCGTGCGCATCGCGATCTCGACCGGCGGCATGTACGTGACCCAGGACGGCGGCGCGACGTGGCGGCCGTCGAACAAAGGCGTTCGCGCCGACTTCCTCCCCGACAAATACCCGGAGTTCGGCCAGTGCGTGCACAAGGTCGCGCAGTCGAAATCGAAACCGGAGCGCATGTTCCTCCAGAACCACTGGGGTCTCTATCGCAGCGACGACCGCGGTGAGACCTGGAAGGACGTCGCGAACGGAGTGCCGTCGGATTTCGGCTTCGGCATGGCCATTCATCCGGAAGATCCGGACACGGCGTGGATCGTGCCGCTGGAGTCGGACGGCTTCCGCTGCACTCCCGAGGCGAAGCTGCGCGTCTACCGGACGCGGGACGCCGGAAAACATTGGGAGGCGCTGACGCGCGGCCTGCCGCAGAAAGGAGCGTACGAGACGGTGCTGCGCGACGCGCTCGCCGCCGATACGCTCGACCCCGCCGGCGTCTACTTCGGCACGCGGAGCGGAAAGGTTTTTGCTTCGTCGAACGAAGGAAAGAAGTGGTCGATGCTCGCGGACGGACTGCCGCCGGTCGTCTCGATCAAAGCGGCGACGGTTTCCCTGCGGCGCGGCCGAAAGGCAGCTTGATGTCCTTTCTCTTCGTCATACCCGGTCCGCTTCGTGAGCTCACGGGAAATCGCCACGAAGTTCGCCTGAGCGGTACGGCGCGATCCGTGGGCGACGCACTTTCGCTGCTCTGGAGCGAGTGCCCGGCCGTGCGCGATCGCGTGATCACCGAGATCGGCGAAGTGCGGCCGCACGTGAACGTGTTCGTCGACGGCGAAAGCATCCGCTACTGCGGCGGCCTCGCCGCTCCGGTCCGCGACGGCGCGGAGGTCCTCATCGTTCCGGCCTTGAGCGGCGGATAGCGAAGGCGAGCGACCGCGTTCTTCGGCCGGGCTGTCACCGGCTTCGTGAAGCGAGCGGATCTCCGCGCCGCACGAAACCTGCAGGTGATCATCGGCTATGGCCGCACACGATACGGACGTCCTCATCGCCGGCGCGGGGCCGACGGGCCTGGTGCTGGCGTTCTGGCTGACGCGAATGAGTGTCCGCGTCCGGATCGTCGATAAGACGGCGGAAGCGGGAACGACCTCGCGGGCGCTGGGCGTTCAGGCGCGCACGCTCGAGCTCTACGCTCAGACCGGACTCGCCGATGCGCTTGTCAGCCGGGGAGTCAAAGCGGCCGCGGCGAATCTCTGGGTGGCCGGCAGGAGGGCGGCGCGCATCCCCTTCGGCGACATGGGCGCGGGAATCAGCCCCTTCCCGTACGTACTGATTTTCCCTCAGGACGAGCACGAGCGATTGTTGATCGCGCGACTCGCAGAGTCCGGGGTCACCGTCGAACGCAGGACGGAACTCTTGGCCTTCGAGAGCGGGAATGATCGGATCGTCGCTCGCCTCAAAGGACCCACGGGTGCGGAGGAATCGTGTGAGGCGGCGTACATCGCGGGATGTGACGGCGCCCATTCCGCCGTGCGCGAGAAGCTCGGAATCGGTTTTCCCGGTGGAACCTACGAGCATCTCTTCTATGTCGCGGACGTCGAGGCTCGCGGAGCGGTCATGAATCGCGAGGTCCACGTCGGTCTGGACCGGACCGACTTCCTGGCCGTCTTTCCGTTGAAGGACGAGGGGCACGCGCGCCTCGTGGGCACGCTGCGCGACGAATCTCGAGGCGACGGCGAAGAGATCGGATGGAGCGACGTCGCCAGGAAGGTGATCGACTGGATGGGCATCGACGTCGAGCGTGTGAACTGGTTCTCGACGTACCGCGTCCATCATCGCGTCGCCGACCGCTTCCGCAGCGGTCGCGCCTTCCTCCTCGGCGACGCTGCACACATCCACAGTCCTGTCGGCGGACAAGGCATGAACACCGGAATCGGCGATGCCGTGAACCTGGCCTGGAAGCTCGCCGCCGTGCTGAAGGGCAAAGCGGACGCCGCGCTGCTCGACAGTTATGAGCCGGAGCGAATCGCATTCGCGCGCCGCCTCGTCGCGACGACGGATCGCGCGTTCACGAGCGTCACGAGCTCCGGAGTGATCGCCCGCATGGTCCGCCTGCACCTCGCGCCTCGCCTCCTTCGGATCCTTTTCTCGTTCAAGGCCTGGCGCCGTTTGATGTTCCGCACGATTTCGCAGACGGCGATCAATTACCGGACGAGCAATTTGAGCGAAGGCCGTGCAGGAGGCGTTCACGGCGGAGACCGTTTGCCGTGGGTGAGTGCGGCGGCCGGCGAGGCGGACAACTTCGCGACTCTCACCTCTCTCGATTGGCAGGTCCACGTCTACGGTGACGCGCCCGCAGAGATCGAGACCGTCTGCCGCGAGCGGCGCCTCCCGCTCCATGTGTTCCGTTGGCGCGCCGGCATGAAGCGAACAGGGATTCGGCGCAATGCCGTGTACCTTCTCCGGCCCGACGGATATGTCGCCCTGGCGGATCCGCGAGCTCTCGCCAGCGAGATCAGCGGATATCTGGAACGCCACGGGAGGCCAACCCGAGCTGCCAAAGCATGAAGGCGCAATCCCACGCATCATCGTGGAGCCGGTCGTAACGTCCTGACACGCCGCCGTGACCGGCCGGGCCGAGGTTCACTTTCAGCAGCAGCGGGTTGTCGTCGGTCTTGTTCGCGCGCAGCTTCGCCACCCACTTCGTCCCTTCCCAGTAGCCGACCTGGGAGTCGTTGAGCGACGTGCGCACGAGCATCGACGGATATTTCTGCGGCTTCACGTTCGAGTACGGGTCGTAGCTCTTCATGTAGACGTATGCGGGCTTCTCGTTCGGATTGCCCCACTCGATGTACTCCTGCGTCGTGAGCGGGAGTGTCGGATCGAGCATCGTATTGATCACGTCGACGAACGGCACGTACGCGACCACGGCCTTGAACAGGTCGGGCCGCATGTTCGTCACCGCGCCCATGAGCAGACCGCCGGCGCTGCCTCCGCTGATCACGAGCTTGTCCTTCGACGTGTACTTCTCGCTCACCAGGTGCTCGGCGGCGGCGATGAAGTCGGTGAACGTGTTCTTCTTCGTCATCATGCGGCCCTGCTCGTGCCATTCCTTGCCCATCTCGCCGCCGCCGCGGATGTGCGCGATCGCGAAGACCACGCCACGGTCGAGCATCGACAGGCGGTTCGAGTTGAACGTCGCCTGCGTCGGGGAACCGTACGAACCGTACGCGGTCAGCCACAGCGGATTGCGCCCGTGCGGATCGACGGTCCGGCGATAGACGATCGAGATCGGCACCTTCGCGCCGTCCTTCGCCGTCGCCCAGATCCGCTCCGACTTGTAATTCGCCGGATCGAACCCGCCCAGCACCTCGGTGCGTTTGAGGAGCGCGGACGTCTTCGCGTTCATGTCGTAGTCGTAAACCGAGTTCGGCGTGACGAGCGACTGATAGATGTAGCGGTACTTCGCCGCGTTGAAGTCGTGATTGGCGCCGCCGAAGAGCGCGTACGTCGGCTCGGGGAACGTGACGCGGTTGATCTTCCTGTCGGCGAAATCGAGGGCCTCGATCTGTGCGAGCCCACCCTCGCGGACGCGAAGCACGAGGTGATCGGCGAAGGCGTCGATCGCGTCGATCTTCACCGGTTTCCGGTACGGCACCACCTCGGTCCAGTTCTTCTGCTGCGGATCGGCGACGGGTGCGGACACGACGCGGTAGTTGATGCCGGCGTCGTTCGTCATGATGTAGAAGCGATCGCCGCGATGTTCGAGGTAGTACTTGTGATCGGCCTTGCGCGGCGCGACGACGCGCGGCGCGGCGGTCGGATCGCTCGCCGGGATGATGCGCTCCTCGTTCGTGGTCTTGCTGTCGGAATCGACGAAGATCCAGTCGCCGCTGCGCGAGCGCTCGGCGCCGAGGTCGTAGAGCTCGTCTTTTTCTTCGTAGATGACGGGATCCGTGCCGCTGCTGCCGAGGGTGTGCCGGTACAGCAGGTTTGGACGTTTCGTGACGTCGTTTTCCTGCGTGTAGACGAGTGTCTTGTTGTCCTTCGCCCACATGACCTCGTCGACGCGCGGCGCGGTGTCGGGAAGGACTTCGCCGGTGCGGAGGTCCTTCACGTGCAGCGTGTACTGCCGATACCCGACGTTGTCCGTCGTGTAGGCGAGGAGGTTGCCGTCATCGCTCGGTTCGAAGGCACCGATGGACATGAACTTCTGCCCTTCGGCGAGCTTGTTCATGTCGATCACGACTTCTTCGGGCGCGTCGAGGCTCTTCTGGCGGACGAAGATCGGGTACTGCTTCCCCTGCTCCGTTCGCGAGTTGTAGAACCAGGCGCCGTTGCGGTACGGGACGTTGACGTCGGTCTGCTGGATGCGCGCGAGCATCTCGTCGTAGAGCTTCGTGCGCAGCGACTCGAACGCCGCCATCACCTCGTCGGCGTACGCGTTCTCCGCCTGCAGATAGGAGAGGACTTCGGGGTTGCTCTTCTCGCGGAGCCACGCGTAGTTGTCGACGCGCGTGTCGCCGTGAATCGTCGAGCTCTTCGGGACCTTCTTCGCCAGCGGCGGCTTGACCGCCGTCTGCTGCGCAATGAGAGCGAGTGACAGCAGCAGTGCTGCCGGGAGGAGCGCCAGAGTCTTTCTCATGGGAGCGAACTCTATGCGGTTCGCTGTCGCCAGTAAAACGTCTGCGTGTGCCCGCACTCGCGGCACCAGAAGTGAACGGAGTCGCGCCGCGCCCATGGGTTGAGGGCGTCGCAGACGGGACATCGAGTCTCTTCGGGCGGGAAAGGCCGCTCGCAGTGATCGCAGGCGACGGGGTGGCCCTGGGCGTTTACGTCGTCTTCACAACTGATTTCGTTGCAATTAGGACAACGCCAGCAGACGGCCATTTCGGGAAAAGAATAGCATGAATATTAATTGATATGAGATTAGTGGCGACCGCCGAACTCCTAACCCCGAACTCCTAACCGCGTATCTTCGTATCCTTCAGCGTCGCCGTCCGATTGAAGACGAGCCGTTCCGCCGTCGAATCAGCGTCCACACAGAAGTACCCGAGCCGCTCGAACTGGTAACGCGACATTGGCGCGGCGCCGCGCAGGGACGGCTCGAGCTTTGCGTGGTCGATCACTTCCAGCGAGTGCGGATTGAGGTCGGCGAGGAAGTCGCCGCTGCCTTCGGGGTCCTCGCTCTTGAACAGCCGGTCGTAGAGCCGCACTTCGCAGTCGAGCGCGTGCCCGGCGGAGACCCAGTGCAGCGTCGCCTTCGGGCGGCGGCCGTCGGGTGCGTCGCCGCCGCGCGTCGCCGCGTCGTACGTCGCGCGGAGCTCGACGATGTTGCCGCTCGCGTCCTTCACCACGTCGGTGCAGGTGACGAAGTATGCGGACCGCAGGCGGACCTCGCGGCCGGGGGCGAGGCGGAAGAACTTCTTCGGCGGATCCTCCATGAAGTCGTCCTGCTCGATGAAGATCGTCCTGCCGAACGGCACGCGCCGCGTCCCCATCGACGGATCTTCCGGATTGTTCGGCGATTCGAACTCTTCCGACGTACCTTCCGGATAGTTGTCGATCACCACGCGCAGCGGACGGAGCACGCCCATCACGCGCGGCGCGACCTGGTTGAGGTCCTCGCGGACGCTGAACTCGAGCAGTGCGACGTCGATGACGTTCTCGCGCTTCGCCACGCCGACGCGGTCGCAGAAGTTGCGGATCGAAGCCGGGGTGTAGCCGCGGCGACGGAGGCCGGCCAGTGTCGGCATGCGCGGATCATCCCACCCGCGCACGTGACCTTCTTCGACGAGCCGCAGCAGCTTGCGCTTGCTCACCACGGTGTAGTTGAGATTGAGGCGCGCGAACTCGATCTGCTCCGGGCGCGACGGCACCGGCAGGTTCTCGATCAGCCAGTCGTACAGCGGCCGGTGGTCCTCGAACTCGAGCGTGCAGAGCGAGTGCGTGACGTGCTCGATCGCATCCGAGGGCGGATGGGCGAAGTCGTACATCGGATAGATGCACCACTTGTCGCCGGTGCGGTGATGCGACTCGTGGCGGATGCGGTAGAGCACGGGATCGCGCATGTTCACGTTCGGCGAGGACATGTCGATCTTCGCGCGCAGCACGTGAGCGCCGTCCGGAAACTCGCCCGCGCGCATCCGCCCGAACAGGTCGAGGTTCTCCTCCACGGGGCGATCGCGATACGGGCTGTTCTGCCCCGGCTCGGTCAGCGTGCCGCGCATCGTGCGGATCTCTTCAGCCGTCGAGCTGTCGACGTACGCGAGCCCGTGCTGGATCAGATACCCGGCCCACTCGTAGAGCTGGTCAAAGTAGTCGGCGGCATGGAAGACGTTCTCGCCCCACGAGAAGCCGAGCCACTTCACGTCCTCGATGATCGAGTTCGCATATTCGATGTCTTCTTTCGTCGGATTCGTGTCGTCGAAGCGAAGATTGCAGTGGCCGCCGTACTCGTTCGCCACGCCGAAATTGAGGCAGATCGACTTGGC
>DASWBH010000463.1:0-8239 GCA_036390755.1 Thermoanaerobaculia bacterium | reverse complement strand
GGCGGACTCGTCCTCGGTATGGTGTCGTCGATCCTGGCGACGCTCTGCTACAACTTTTTCTTTTTCCCGCCGCTGTACACGCTGACGATCGAAGAGCCGGCGAACTGGTTCGCGCTGGCGGCGTTTCTGATCTCGTCGGTGATCGTGAGCAGGCTCGTCGTCACGGCGCGAACCGAGGCGGCGAATGCGGAGCAGCGGCGAAAAGAGCTGGAGACGTTGTACGGCCTCAGCATCGACCTCTTTACCGCCACGAACCGGGTAGGCGCTCTCGGCGAAGCGGCCGGCCGCGCGCTGCAGTTGATGGGCGCGCGTGAAGGGGGACTGGTCCTGTTCGAAGGGAGTCCCTACCGCCAGAACGTCATCTCATGGAGAGGCGAGAAGCCCGACGCGATCGAAGAGCTGATCGCCGGAATCGGACGCCACAAGACCCCTCTCGAGCTTCCGTCGCCGCTCGGACGCGACGTCTACCTGCCGCTGATCGTCGGCGGCAAGCCGACGGGTGCGCTCGTGGCACGCGGCACCGAGGCGTCGATGCACGCGCTGGAGTCGGCGGCGCGCCTCGTGGGCCTCGCCGTCGAACGCGAGCGGTTCATCGAAGAGAACGCGCACGTCGAGGCGTTGCGCGAGAGCGAAGCGCTGAAAACCTCGCTGCTCCGCGCCATCTCGCACGATCTGACGACGCCGATCACCGCGATCACGATCCGCACCGAATCGCTGAAGAGACAGGCCGCGCACGATTCCGAAGCGCTCGACGACGTCACAGCCATTGCCGAGGAGACCGCGCGGCTCCGCCGGCGGATCGACAATCTCCTTTCGATGGCGCGGCTGGAAGCGGGGAAGGCGAAGCCGCGGCGCGAGCCCACTCCGCCGGCCGACCTCTTTCGCGCCGTTCGCGAGAACCTGCCGGTGGTCTTCAGCGCACGTCCAGTGACCGTTCACGTCGACAATGATTGTCCCGACGCGAACGTCGATCCGTCGCTGGCGCTGGAGATCCTGGTGAACCTCGTCGAGAACGCAGATCGCGTGTCGCCGCCGGGCGTGCCGATCGACCTCGTTGCCCGCCGGCATCCGCTCGAGGCTGACAAGCTGCGCATCGAAGTGCTCGACCGCGGACCGGGCCTGCCGCCAGGAATCGCAGACGTCGACGGCAACGTGACCGAGACGAGCGATGTCGCGCAGCGAGGCCTCGGCCTCGAGATCGCGCGAAGTCTCGCGGCCGCGAACGGCGGCGCGATCGGCCTCGCTCCCCGCGCGGGCGGCGGAACGGTGGCGCGCATCGACTTCCCGGCGGCGCTCCTTCCGGTCGAGGACCACGCGTGACGCTGTCGAATCTCATTCTTGTCGTCGACGATGACCCGGCAATCCGCGACTCGCTTTCGAAAGAGCTCCGCGCCGCGGGCTACAGCACCGCCTCGGCGAGCAATGGGCGCGAAGGCGTGGCCACATTCCAATCGCGGGCGCCTGATCTCGTTCTGACCGATCTGGCCATGCCGACGTCCGACGGCTTCGAGCTCATCTCGGCGATCCGCGCCACGTCACGCGTTCCGATCGTCGTGGTCTCCGTCCGCGGCGGCGATCCCGACAAGATCCGCGCACTCGATCTCGGCGCGGACGACTTCGTGACCAAGCCGTTCTCCGTACCCGAGCTGCTGGCGCGAATCCGCGCCCAATTGCGACGAACGGGCACCGCCGCGCCCGGCGTGCTGTCGTTCCCCGATCTGACGATCGATCTCGAGCGGCGCCGTGTTGTTCAAGGCGGTCGTGAGGTTCATCTCACGCCGACTGAATTCGCGCTGCTCGAGCTCCTGGCGACGAACGCCGGACGGCCGCTGTTCATCGAGCACATCATCGCGCGCATCTGGCGTAACGCCCCGAGCACGACGGCGGACACCGTGCGCGTTCATATGAGCTCGCTCCGCAAGAAGATCGAGCCCGATTCTTCCGACCCGCGCTACATCGTCACCGAGCCGTGGGTCGGCTACCGGTTCATCGCTGAACCGTTGTAACGGCAAAGCTTAATCAACTCTTAATGCGTGCTTAACGCGACTCTTCGCGTTTCCTAGCGACCGCGGTCGGAAGTCGCTGTTGTGCTTTGCGGAGGTCATTATGACTTCGGTTGCACAGGCGGTCGCGAGCCGCGCCCCCAGGCCCCGGTTCCTGACTCGAGCAGCGCTGGCGATTCTATGGTGGTCATGGGCCGCCGCTTTCGTCGTCATGGCGCAGCAGACATTCGGCCGCACGTCGCTCGCGGCGGTCATCGTGGCGAAGGCGGTCGTCATTCTTCTCGCAGGTGCCGCCTATGTGAAGTTCGCACGCGACTGCTCGGTCGAGCATGCCATCGTCGTCGGTGCTGCGTGGATCGTGTTGAGCGTGGCCGCTGAACTGATCGTGAGCACGCAGACTCACCACGCCTGGTACGGCCTGCTCGGCCCCGAATCATCGCAGGTGGTGCGCGACCTCCTCCTGATCCTCTGGGTCGCATCACCGGCCGTCTCGGCGCGTCGAAGCTGAGCGCGTGCGAACGCATCTGCTGTTTGTTCTCCTTCTGATCCCCGCCGCGATGCGAGCGGACGAGCCGACTTCGTTTCATGGTTTCGTCGACGTCTATTACGCGTGGAACGCGAACGATCCTCGCTCGCACGAGAGCTTCGTTCCGGGGACAGGAACGACGGCGAAACGCGCGAACGAATTCAATCTGAATCTCGCCGCGCTCGAGATCGTTCGCGAGGCGAAGCCGGTCGGATTTCACCTCTCGCTCGTCGCCGGAAACGGCACCGACGTCCTTCACGCCGGCGAACCTTCCGGCGCAGGCGTAGGACGCGACGTCTATCGCTACATCTATCAGGCGTCGATCATTTACAAGGCGACGCCGCGGCTCACATTCGAAGGTGGGATCTTTCCGTCGCACATCGGGTTCGAAGCGTTCTATTCGAAAGACAACTGGAGCTACACCCGCGGGTGGCTCGGCGAGTTCTCGCCGTATTACCAGGCCGGAGTCCACGCCGGCTACCAGTTCACACCGCACTGGTCCGGCGAGATTCACGTTCTCAACGGATGGCAGATCATCGGCGAGAACAACGACGCGAAGGCGCTCGGCGGAAAAATCGCGTACAGCGACGACCGGCTGAATGCGTCGCTCAACACGTTCGACGGACCGGAGCTCGCGAACGACAATCACGACTGGCGCCACTTCGGCGATCTGATCGCGCAGTACAAAGTGACGCCGGCGCTCAGCGTCGGCGGTTCGCTGGATCGCGGCCACGAGCTTCACCCGGGAGGCATCGCCGCCAACTGGCTTGGACTGGCCGCGTTCGCGCGGCGCACGCTCGGCGACCGGCGCGCCGTCGCGCTGCGCGTCGAGCGTTACAACGACCCTGACAACGCCCTGAGCGGCACGAGCCAGAAACTCAGCGAGGCCACGCTCACCTACGAGTTCAGGCCGGCGGACAACCTCATCGTCAAGGTCGAGGGCCGGCGCGATCACTCGACGGCCGATGTGTTCAGCAAACGAATCAGCGAGACGACGCGCAATCAGACGCTCGTCGTCATCGGTGCAGTGGCAACGTTCTAGGAGGATGCCGTGTGGGACCTCATCTTCATCGCTCTGACGCTTCTCTTGTTCGGATCGGCCGTCTGGTACACGCGCGCGTGCAACCGCATATGAGGAGAAGCCGATGACGTTCGAATCGATTGTCGGGCTGGTGCTGACGATCTTTGCGCTCTTCTATCTGCTGTACGCGCTCCTGCGCCCGGAGAGACTCTGATGACCGGTCTCGAGATTCTGAAGATCGCCATTTACTTCCTGTTGATCCTCGCGGTCACGAAGCCGATCGGCTTGTACATGCGGCGCGTGTTCTGTGCCGAGAAGACATTCCTCGATCCGGTGATGCGTCCGATCGAGCGCTTTGTGTACCGCGCGAGCGGCGTCGACGAGACGAGAGAGCACGACTGGATGCAGTACACGATCGCGATGCTCGTCTTCAATGCGGTGGGCCTCCTGCTCACTTACGCGATCGAGCGCTTCCAGCACCTGCTTCCGCTGAACCCCGACAAGATGGGAGCGGTCGCGCCCGATCTGGCGTGGAATACGGCCGTTTCGTTCACGACCAACACGAACTGGCAGGCCTACTCCGGCGAGTCGACCATGTCGCACTTCACGCAGATGGTGGGACTCACGTTTCACAACTTCGTCTCGGCGGCGACCGGGATCGCCCTCGCCATTGCTCTGATCCGCGGCATCGCCCGGGGCAGCTCGAAGACGATCGGCAACTTCTGGGTCGACCTCACGCGCTGCACTCTGTGGGTACTCCTGCCGATTTCGCTGCTCGCCGCGATCGTCCTCAACTCGCAGGGTGTCATTCAGAACTTCCACCCGGCCGTCGAGGCGAGGACCATCGAGGGAAAAGTGCAGAAGATTCCGCAGGGCCCCATCGCCTCGCAGGAAGCAATCAAGGAGCTCGGTACCAACGGCGGCGGATTCTTCAACGCGAACTCCGCGCATCCCTACGAGAATCCGACTCCGTTCACGAATCTCTTCGAGATGTTCCTCATCTTCTCCCTGGGCGCGGGCCTCTGCTACACGCTTGGATCGATGACCGGCAAGCTCCGCCACGGCTGGGCTGTGTTCTGGGCGATGTCCGTTCTGTTTCTCGCCGGCGCGACGATCGCCACCTGGGCGGAGCAGCGCGGAAATCCCATTCATCAGCGCGCCGGCATTGCGGCGGCCGACGGCAACATGGAAGGCAAAGAGGTCCGCTTCGGCATCGGGGACTCCGCGCTCTTCGCCACCATCACCACTGACGCGTCGTGCGGCGCGATCAACTCGTGGCACGACTCGTTCACGCCGATCGGCGGATCGATTCCTCTGCTCAACATCATGCTCGGCGAGGTGATCTTCGGCGGCGTCGGCGCAGGCATGTACGGAATGATCCTGTTCATCGTTCTGGCCGTCTTCATCGCAGGCCTCATGGTCGGCCGCACTCCCGAATATCTCGGCAAGAAGATCGAGGCTCGCGACATCAAGCTGGCGATGCTCGCCGTGCTGGTTCTGGCGTTCTGCATTCTCGTCGGAACGGCCGTCGCGGCGGCGACAACCGCCGGGACATCGAGCCTCAACAACGCCGGGCCGCATGGCCTCAGCGAGCTCACGTACGCGTTCACGAGCGCGACCGGCAACAACGGCAGCGCATTCGCGGGACTCAACGCGAACACGAAGTTCTACAACATCGCCCTCGGCGTGGCGATGTTCTTCGGCCGCTTCTTCATGATCAATCCGCTGATGGGAATCGCCGGCTCGCTGGCGGCGAAGAAGAAGCTCGCCGAATCGGCCGGGACCTTCCCCGTCGACGGACCGCTGTTCACGTTCCTTCTGATCGGCGTGATTCTGATCGTCGGCGCACTGACGTACTTCCCGGCCCTCTCACTCGGCGCGTACGTCGAACACTTCCTCATGAACGCCGGAAAGGTGTTTTGACATGAGTGCCGCAGACGTTCTTCTTCTCGAACCAGTAAAGCCTCCCGTGCTTACGCCCTCACCCGGCCTTCGGCCACCCTCTCCCGCACGCGGGAGAGGGAGATCGTTGTTCGACCGCCCCATCCTCCGGCGCGCCTTCATCGACTCGTTCGCGAAGCTCGAGCCGCGCCGGATGATGAAGAACCCGGTCATGTTTCTCGTCGAAGCCGGAGCGATCCTCACGACGATCTTTCTCGTTCGCCCGGCCGATCTCCTGTTCCAGGTGCAGATCACGATCTGGCTGTGGGCGACAGTTCTCTTCGCAAACTTTGCAGAAGCTGTGGCCGAGGGACGCGGCAAAGCGCAGGCTGATGCGCTGCGGAGAGCGAAGACCGAAGCCATCGCGCGGCGGCTGGCCGGGCCGGAACGACGCGAGGAAAAGGTGCCGGCATCCGATCTCCGCAAAGGCGATCTCGTCGTCGTCGAAGCGAACCAGCTGATACCCGGCGACGGAACGATCGTCGAAGGGATCGCTTCGGTGAACGAGGCCGCGATCACCGGTGAATCCGCGCCGGTCATTCGCGAAGCGGGCGGAGACCGCTCGGCCGTCACGGGGGGCACGATGGTGCTCTCGGACCGCATCGTCGTGGAGATCACATCCGAGCCGGGGAACACATTCATCGACCGGATGATCCGGCTCGTCGAAGGTGCCGAGCGGCAGAAAACGCCGAACGAAGTGGCGCTCGACATCCTGCTCGCCGGCCTCACCATCGTGTTCCTGCTCGCGACGGTAACGCTCAAGCCGTTCGCGCTTTACTCCGGCAGCAACGTCAGCGTGACGGTGCTGACCGCGCTGCTCGTCTGCCTGATTCCGACAACGATCGGCGCGCTGCTCTCCGCCATCGGCATCGCCGGCATGGACCGCGTTCTCCAGCACAACATCCTGGCGATGTCCGGCCGTGCGGTCGAAGCGTCGGGCGACGTCAACGTTCTTCTTCTCGACAAGACCGGAACGATCACACTCGGCAACCGGCAAGCGACTCAGTTCATCTCTGCGCCCGGCGTCACGGTTCAGGAGCTCGCCGAAATCGCACAGCTTTCGTCGCTCGCGGACGAGACGCCGGAAGGACGATCGATCGTCGTGCTGGCGAAGGAAACGTTCAACCTGCGCGGCCGCGAGCTGCGCGAGCTCGGTGCGCACTTCGTCCCGTTCACCGCGAAGACGCGCATGTCCGGACTCGACTTCGAGAACGGCCGCATGATCCGCAAGGGTGCCGCCGACTCGATCGCCCAATTCGTTCGCGTGAATCGCGGAACGTTCCCGCCTCAGGTGCAGAAGGACGTCGCGCAGATCGCGGGCGAAGGCGGAACGCCTCTCGTCGTCGCCGACAACGGCCGCGTCATCGGCACGATCTACCTCAAGGACATCGTCAAAGGCGGCATGCGCGAGCGATTCGACCGTCTGCGCATGATGGGCATTCGCACGGTGATGATTACCGGCGATAACCCGCTGACCGCCGCGACGATCGCACGCGAAGCGGGTGTCGACGACTTCCTGGCCGAGGCGAAGCCGGAGGACAAGCTGGCGCTGATCCGGAAGGAACAGTCGAAGGGAAATCTCGTCGCCATGACCGGCGACGGGACGAACGACGCGCCCGCACTCGCCCAGGCCGACGTCGGCATGGCCATGCACACGGGCACGCAGCCGGCGAAGGAAGCCGGCAACATGGTCGATCTCGACTCGAATCCGACGAAGCTCATCGAGGTCGTCGAGATCGGCAAGCAGCTCCTGATGACGCGCGGCGCGCTGACCACGTTCTCGATCTCGAACGACGTCGCGAAGTACTTCGCCATCATCCCGGCGCTGTTTCTGGCGACGTTTCCCCAGCTGCAGACGCTCAACGTCATGCGGCTGTCCACGCCGCAGAGCGCGATCCTCTCCGCGGTCATCTTCAACGCGCTGATCATCGTCGCGCTCATTCCGCTGGCGTTGCGTGGCGTCGGATACCGGCCGCTCGGAGCGGGCCGCATTC
The DNA here is from genome assembly GCA_036390755.1 of Thermoanaerobaculia bacterium. Classification (GTDB taxonomy): domain Bacteria; phylum Acidobacteriota; class Thermoanaerobaculia; order Gp7-AA8; family Gp7-AA8; genus DASVHS01. Next base: position 754 of record DASWBH010000463.1, on the reverse strand, counting down.
TCCGGCGCAATCTCCTGATCTACGGGTTAGGCGGCGTGATCATCCCGTTCGTCGGGATCAAGATCATTGATCTGCTGCTCCACGCATTGAGGCTGGCATGAAGGACCACATCGTCGTCTCGATCCGCATCACCATCGCGCTGCTCGTCATCACCTGCGGCGTCTACCCGGTTCTCGTCTGGGGCATCGGACAAATCGCGTTCCACCATGAGGCGAACGGATCGCTGATCACGAGCAGCGGCCGCGTGATCGGCTCGGAGCTGATCGCTCAGAGCTTCAGCCGCGATCGCTACTTTCACAGCCGGCCGTCGACGGTCGATTACGACGGAATGAACTCCGGCGGATCGAATCTCGGACCGACCGCGAAGAAGCTCGTCGACAGCATTTCGACGCGATTGAAAGACATTCCGGCGAGGCCGGCGCCCGCCGACGCCGTGACCGCATCGGCCTCCGGACTCGATCCGCACGTCTCGCCCGCGAACGCGCTTCTGCAGGCCTCACGCGTCGCGCGAGCGCGCGGCATCGACGAGAGCCGCCTGCGCGCGCTCATCGACGCGCACACCGAGCGGCGCTTCCTCGGCGTCTTCGGCGAGCCACGCGTCAACGTGCTGCTGCTCAATCTCGCGCTCGATCGCGGCGTATCCTGAGCGCATGCCGCAGGCGGAGCGGAAGCGGCTCGATCCGGACGAGCTGTTACGGCTGACCAGGACGGATCGTGCCGGACGCGGACGGTTGAAGGTGTATCTCGGAATGGC